>CALXTS010000015.1 GCA_944391465.1 uncultured Alphaproteobacteria bacterium | reverse complement strand
CAAATTTAACCGAAGGTGCAATTATGAAAAAAATCAAACTCATACCGTTTTATCTATTGTCAGGATTATATGCCTTTGCGGTTTTTATCATTGCAGTAACATATCCAGATGATATGACAAGTGACAGCATGCCATGGAATGCAGAGGCATTAGGTTGGGCATATGAAAATAGGTTTAACTATACCATAATGACATTAACAATATTGTTGATAATAATTGCACCTACGATTTATGCTTGGAAAAAGCGTAAAACAAATCTCAAAAAAGCCTATATAATTCTATCCATCCCGGCTCTTTTATATCTGATACAATATATTTATTTTATCAACTTTTTTAATATATAGCCTCATTTAATGAAATGTCATTATCGAATGTTTGTAATAAATTCAGAGGCTTAATATTATTTCTTTTAATTTCTTCATACAAACTCATTGTTGCCAGATAATACTCAGGAGAAAGTAAAAGTTTGAGATTCATCGCGTTAGTATCACCATTAAAAAAAAGCGCCATAATGGCGCTTTTTTATTTGGCTTTATAATCTCTGCGATGTTTTTTGTGCTATCATCGGATTGAGTAATTTATCCTTGTTTTTTGGTTCTTTATTCATTGCTTCATAAAAAATATCTTTATTTCTCTGCATTATTTCTTGAATTACTTTTCTTATGCGTTGATGTCTTTCATGAGGAAATTTATTCAAAAACTCTTCTATCATTTGTTCTGTATTATTCGGTTCAATTTTCGGGAGTAAATTGGTTTTTGATATTTCTTGTGCTTTGCTAACATCTTCTGCCGGCATAGTCAGATTACGATTTGTACCGTTAATATTAGAAATAATTGCAACCAGATACTTGGCGTCAACTTTTCCTTTAAAGCGACCGCCCAAACTCTCTAAAAAGCAATATTCATCTATCGGCATATCAAAAACAAATTTTGTATCAGCATAATTAGCATTATCATAGATATAAAAATCATCATGCTTTAAGCTGTCCCAAAAATTTTTTTCATCATAAACTGAGGCCATTTGCGTTATCCTATCATACGAACCGCCTCGAATGGAATTTAGCTCTGCGGCGCTTCTATTAAAAACTAATCCAAATTTTGCAATATTCAAAACGGTATTGCCTCGGTTAATGCTACGATGCACTATTCTAACCCATCCCTCTCTAAGTGGGGGAATAAGACATAGTTCATCAAAAATCTGTTGTTGGGTTTTCGTCATTAAGCAAAGCTCCTTTAAGATTAATAATAACCTAAATTTATAAAACTTACAATGAAAAACTTTACTTATTTTTCAATTTATTTTATTGTTCGGATTAAAATTAATTTATAAATTTTACTTTAAGAGACTTTTATGAATATAAAATATTGTATTTTTGATGTTGGACAGGTCTGCTATTCTTTTTCTTTAATCCCCTTAAATAATTTTTGCCGGAATCTCTGCACTAAAAAAGAGCTTTTTGATAAAATAGGCGGCGTTAAGTCTTTTAATTACAATCCTTTTATGAAAGGAGATATCTGCTTTAGTGACTTTTGCAAAGAATTATGCGTACATTGCGGGATTGAATATAAAAATAATTTAGATATTCTTATTGATGAGGCAATGCATAAAGGTGTTGGAGCTTTTTATCAGGAAACGTTAGATATGATGAATAGTCTTCGTCATATGGGAATTAAAATATGTTTACTTTCCAATGCTCTTCCAAATTTAGAAGATACTGCTATTACGTTGACTGATAGAAATAATATTTTTCTTTCTTATGAGCTTGGTTTATTAAAACCAGATATCAATATTTTTAAAACTGTTTTGCAAAAACTAAACTCTTTACCTCAAGAAGTTATTTTTATTGATGATAAGCAAAAAAATATTGATGCGGCTAAATCTATCGGAATTCACAGTGTCATTTTTAGTAAAAACACCGTCAAAGATGATATAAATAAGATTTTAAATATTAGTTCATCTCTAAAATGATGCACTATAAAAAGTCCCCGGCGCAATATATTGTTTTACCGGAGTGGCTGCCGACGTATAGCCTAATGATGATATAACTTGAGTGCTATTTGACATTTGCATCGTTATATCAATATTTTGCGGGCTTTGAGATAAACCCAAAAGCATTGCTGCCAGTGCTATTTTTTCCGGTGTTGACATTTCATCATTTTCTTTGTCTTTTTGAAGCGCTAAAAACGCCAATAATGCTAATCCTTTATCCGTCAGACCTGTTTCAGACACTCTCAAAGAACTAGACATACTCTGTGAACTAATCGTAATGTTATTACTGTTTGCCGAATTTGGGATTACGGACGCCCCGTAAGTTGACATATTTACTGAACTTATCATTATTCTTGCCCTCCTATTGCCTTTTGATATAAGAGCGCTAGTTTTTTTTGTGAGCTGAATTTTAGTTTATATCCAAAAGATTATTTCTTAATACAAAACAAAAATTTTAACCTAGGATAAATCTTTTATATATATGCTTATTCTGTGTTGTTTTTTTATGGAGGTTGGCATGAAAGGAATCTTTATCTTATTGATTTTAGCAGCTCTTGCTTATGGCGGAAAATGGCTATATGACAATGGTTATGTTGAAGGTTTTACAAACTCGGTTAACAATACCGTTCAGAGAACCAGCGACTTTGCCACTGATAAAGCAGTCAAAGAAGCTAATTTCTAATTTTTATAGAGAATGGCTTTGGTCATTCTCTATATTTTATTTAAATTCCACGGTCTGAACCCTATCTTGTCTCTAACGCTGATAATTTTATTCGGCAAATATATTGCCATACCTTCTCCTTGCTCTGGCTTTAAGAGAGTATTCTGTATTTGATGTTTATCTTTCTTGTTTGTTATAAATTTTTGTTTGTAGTAACAGTTATTTTTATCACACTCCAAATTAATCCATGTCTTATCTGTTTTTTTACCTTGTATAATATCTTTTAATATTTTCTTTTGTTTTTTATTTATTTCTGTTGATGCCGTTTTATCTAACCATATTTTTTTAGTAAAAGAATCTCCTCTATGCGGCAAAATTATCATATTCTCTGAATTATCTAAAACAGCTATCATATCTCCTTCCGCATTTATCAAAATATCAGGTTTTCTTATATTAATCATACTTAATAAACCTATTAATATCATCAAAAGTCCCCATCTTCTTATCTTTCCTTGCCATATGCAAAGCCACAAACCTCCAAAAATGATAAAAATAAATCCCCAAAACGGCATTGATAAAACTCGATATGCCGCTGAAGGTAAAGAACTGACATAGACTGTAATATCATTGACAACTGCAATTCCAAATCCAACAACTTTAATAGCATAATAATCTAACCCGAACGGCATCAGCAATAAAGAGAGCAATGTAAACGGCATTATCAAAATGCCGATAATCGGGCCTGCCAATAAATTTGCCAATGTTGTGTATGCTGATATCTGATTGAAATGATAAATAGAAAAAGGCAAGGTTGCCAAACTGGCAACCAAATCAGATACTAAAATTCCGGCAATATAGACCAATATTATCTTTATTGTTCTCAGAATTATATTCTGATTTGCCGATGTATCAAAAAATCTCTGCAAAGAAACTGCATTTTTTTCATAAAAAGCTATCAAAGCGATAACCGCGGCAAAAGACATCTGGAAACTGGCTCCAATAAGTGCTTCCGGTGAAAACAAAAGAACTAAAATTGCGGCTAAAGCTATCGTATTCATGGAAATCGCTCTTCTATCAAGCAAAACACCCAACAGAACAATGAATGTCATGATAAATGCGCGTTGCGCGGGAATCGCCGAACCTGATATTTGCAAATATACAAAGCTGATTACAAGCGCAAAAATTGCGGCTATTTTTTTAGAGTTCCATCTAAGCGCCAAAGGCGGAAAAAGGGCTATCAAAAAGCGAACCAGAAAGAACATAAGTCCGGTAATCATGCTCATGTGGAGTCCTGAAATTGATAAAAAATGTGCCAGTCCCGAATCTCGATAACTATTTATCAGATTTTGATTTATGCCGCCTTGCTCTCCGGCTATTATTGCAGAGGTAATAGCAGCCTCATTCGGTGGAAGAATTGATTTTATATGATTAATAATTGCCGTGCGTTGTTTTTCTTTCCAAAAGTTCAATTTTTCTTGCCATGTTGGTTCATTTGGACAAGGTATCGGCAAAACGCGACTGTCAGCATAACCGCTTCCGGATAAGCCCAGAAAAAAACTTTTTCTATCAAATTGATATCCTCCAGGCAGAGAGGCTTTTGGATTGGGCAAAAGTTTGGCCACCATTTCAACACATTGGCCGATACTTAAATTATGATTTTTTCCTCTTAAACTAATTCTAAAAGTTCCGGGGACAAAATTACCATCAAAATCATATAGCTTATCTATTGTTAAACGCGTATTTCCTTTAGAGTTATAATCCAGATACTTTATCCTTGCTTGAAGGTACATTTTTTCTGAAGGAACCGGAGCCTGTTTGGTTGAAAAATATATTGTGCGTAACTGAATACAAGCAAAGCCTAAACTGATTAAACCGAGAATAAATAAAAAATATAAAACTCGGATATGATGCCTGAAAAAGATTGCTAAAATGATGAGACTTTCTATAACCCCTAGTGTCAGCCATTTGCTTGGCTCTTGCGGTAAAGAAAAATAAAGACCTATCCCTGTGGCAAAAAATACCGGATACCAAAGCCACCATCGGGATTGATTAGACATAAACTGTTCACGTAAATGATAAAAAAACAGTCTCATTTTTTCTCTCTTTTATACTTTTTGTTTGCAGAGTAAATCATCTGTCTTTTATTTGCAATAAATTAACTTTTACTCAGATAAAATAGTAGAAAAATTATTGAAATTGAGAGGTCTGATATGAAATTAAAATATTTTGCCGCGTTTCTTATTTTGGCAGCTGCTGTTGATGCTCAGGCTGCCATTAAATCAATCAGAGATTGGGATGGTTCTTTGCCAACACCGAGAGATGCCCCAAAAGTTGAAACAACTTGTTCTCAGGCGTGTACCGGTTATGATTTAACAACGCTTATTTGTCCTGAGGGAGAAAAATTGGTTGACTGCCCTGAAGCGGGGTGCGGTTATTATCATAAATGCGTTAAAGAACTTGAACACGGTGAATAATTTTTATTCTTAAAACTTACCCCCTGTTATCAAAAACAGGGGGTATTCAAATTACTTGGATTTTATCAGGCGGAGGATAATATCGCTGGCGTTTTCACTTGGCGTTTGTACTCCGCAACCTAATATCCTTCTCACTTTTTCAAAACCCTTTATTTGTTTCTCATAGAGCTCTTTCTTTTCTAATAACTGCTCTATATGTTGACATATATTCCCAGGACGACACCTTTCTTGCAACAGCTCCGGAATAATCTCTCTTCCCAGCATAATATTGGATAAATTTACAAATTGTATTTTCAACAACTTCCTGACCAAAAATGCCGTAAATGGTGATACGATATATCCGATTATATGCGGTATATTACATATTGCCAATTCTAAAGCAACGGTTCCTGATGCCGCTATGGCCGCTGATGATGCCTTAAATGCATTATATCTTTCTTTCTCACTCTCTACGATAATAAGAGGAATCTTACTGTTGTCCGTCATTTCTTTTACTTGTTTGGATACCGTTTTTACCGTCGGTAATACAAAATATAAATCAGGATGCTTTTGTTGTAAAAGACGGGCAGCTTCTATATAAACCGGAAGTAATTTACTGACTTCTGTCTTTCTGGAGCCGGGTAATATTGTTATAATGCGTTTATCTTCAGGTATCTGATACTCTTTTCTAAATTTATTTCCATCTCCATGAATTGCTTCACTTTCTATAACCGGATGCCCAACAAACTCCGCTTTTAAATGATATGGAGTAAAATATTTCGGCTCTTGAGGGAGTAATGTCATCAAATAATCTATATAACGATACATTGTTCGTGCGCGTTTCTTCTTCCACGCCCATACTTGCGGTGCAACATAGTGAACTTGCGGAATCCCTGTTTTTGCTTTTCTTAGGGCTTTATGAACTCGTGCGGAAAAACTCCAACTATCTATCGTTATAACAATATCCGGTCTTATTTCTTTAATATTGCTTACCGTTTGGCGGATACGTTTTAAAACCCGAGGAATGCTCGGAATAACTTCTGCCAAGCCCATTATTGCCAGTTCTGAAATGTCAAACAGAGATTTTAATCCCTCCGTTTCCATCGTATCTCCGCCAATACCATAAAACTCTACTTGGTCACCCGTCTTTTTTCTTAAAGCCCGCATTAATCTTGAACCCAACAAATCTCCACTGGGTTCTCCGGCTATCAGATAAATTTTCAAATTATTTGAACTCATTCGGATCCACCCCCATTACAAAAAGTCCGTATTTATCTGCCAGACGAATTGTTTCTGCCTGATTAACTATCAATCCGTTCCCCGCATGCAAGGCAACCCCCTGCAAACCGCTCGCGTATGCCGCTTCTATTGTTTTATCTCCAATTGTCGGCAAATCTATACGCATATCTTGTTGCGGTTTGCGCATTTTTACCAAAACACCTCCGTCTCCTTTGCGTTTATACCCTCCGCAACGGCGAATAAGCTCTCCGGTTCCTTCTATTCCTTCAACGCCAAGCACCAAGCCTTGCTGAACGATAACCGCTTGTCCGACATCTAAACGTCCGAGTTCCGTCGCTACTTCCACAGCCCTTTTTATATCAAGCAACGCTTGTTTGTTTGGCTTTACCTTTCCTAAAACTCCCGATTTAATTAATATTTCCGGCATAACCTCATGAATGCCTTTGACATATAATCCTTCTGATTCCAACTCTTTAACCAGAGCGCACAGGATACCGTCATCGCCCAGAGCTTTGGTTCCTATTTTTGCAAAAAAGGCGGTTGTCCGTAAATCAGGAACCAAATCAAAAAATGAGGGGCGGCGAATGGTTCCTACCATAACAACATCTTGAACTTTTTCTTCCGCAAAGCGTTTAAATCCGGTTCCGGCTTGCCCTATTCGAATCCATTGATGAGGAACATCATTATCCGTAATCAAATCTTTATCGGCATTACCTTCTATCGCCAATACAAAAAAATCGCGTTTTTCTTGCCGGCAACGAGATATTAACTGTTTGGGAATATCCCCTCCTCCGGCGATGATTCCCAGTTTTCGAGTGTTGTTCATTCTTATCCTGCTTTTTTGTTTTTTATAACATTAAAGGTAAAATTCGCAGATTGCAACGAATTTTACCTTTATCTGAATTTTTTATAACTCTAGTCGGCAACCATTACGTTTCGGCGTCCTGACAGCGCTTCTTCAATGAATTTGATTTGCTCTAAAACCATTTCATTGTCTTTATATTTTTCTTTTGCTTCTTTTAATCTTGTCTCAAAATTACCTTCTTTTCCTTTGAAAATAAACATAAATGCACGTTGAGCCGCCTTTATAACCTCAGGCTCTATACCGCTGCGTTTCATTCCGATAACGTTTAATCCGCGAAGTTTTCCTCTCTCTCCGGTAACTATGGCAAACGGGATAACATCTCTGTCAACGCCGGACATGCCGCCTATCATGGCTTTGCGTCCGATACGGCAGAACTGATGAACCGCACTGTTTCCTCCGATAATAACACCATCGCCCACACGAACATGTCCGCCAATAACAGCATTATTTGTCATAATAACATTATTTCCGACAACACAGTCGTGTGCTATGTGTGAATTTATCATAAACATTCCGCCATCACCAACTGTCGTTGTAAAATGCTCCTTAGGTGTTCCGGCATGCATGGTTACATTTTCTCGGATTATATTATTCTTGCCGATAATCAATTTTGCTTCTTCTTGAAATTCATTACCATGATCCTGAGGTCCTCCTCCCAAAACGGCTCCGGGAAAGACTATTGTCCCCTCGCCAATTGTTGTATCCCCCATGATGGTTACCCGACCGAGTAATTTAACATTTTCTCCGATTTTGGCTCGAGAACTAATCCAGCATAATGGTCCTATTTCTGCAGAGGCTGCAATTTGAGCTCCCTCTTCTATTACGGCGGTCGGATGAATTTTCGTCATATCTATATTCCTTTCTTTCATAATTTTTTTTGATTTTATGCAGTTTAATATATTTGAAAAACATTGCAAAGTAAAAACAAAAATACTTACAGATTGTTTCTTTACAAACAAAAAAGCCCTCAAATTTGAGGGCTTTTGCTTCTTTTATTACTCAACAATCATTGCCGTAAACTCTGCCTCGCTGACCACTTGTCCGTCAACTCTGCTTTCTCCTTTGAAAACAAATACATTGCGGCGAGCTTTGATTTTCTCAACATGCATTTTTAACTGGTCTCCGGGTTTTACAGGTTTGCGGAATTTTACACCGTCAATTGACATAAAATAAACACCAACCTTCTTTTCTTCAAAACCTTCTTTTCCGGCGATAACCAGTGCTCCTGCCGTTTGAGCCATTGCCTCAATCTGCAACACTCCCGGCATTACCGGATTTCCCGGAAAATGACCTTGGAAAAATTCCTCATTCATGGTTACGTTTTTTAAACCAACTCCCTTTTCTCCGGGAACTTCTACCTCCAAACGATCTACCAGTAAAAACGGGTAGCGATGCGGAAGCATTTTCATTATTTCTTCTACGTTGTATATTTTATTTTCTGACATTTACTTATCCTTCTTTTTATTATTCTTTTGATGAACTTGCTTTTGCTTTACCGGCCTTAATCAAAAATGCCGATTGCCTCATAAAATCTTTAAATGGAACTGCCGGCGTCCCCATCATAACCGCTCTTGGCTCTATATCTCTCATCACACCTGATTG
This sequence comes from uncultured Alphaproteobacteria bacterium, assembly GCA_944391465.1. GTDB lineage: Bacteria > Pseudomonadota > Alphaproteobacteria > RF32 > CAG-239 > CAZU01. The sequence continues at coordinate 34,353 of CALXTS010000015.1, read as the reverse complement.
TGCGGCTATTTGAGCTCCGCTGCCGATATTCAAATGATCTGCAAAACCACTTTGTCCTCCGCAAACAACATAATCCCCAAAGGTACAACTGCCGGCAATGCCTGTTTGTGAAACTAAAATACAGCCGCGTCCCAGTTTGATATTGTGGGCAACTTGAACTAAATTATCAATCCGGCAACCATCTCCGATAACCGTATCATCTAAAGCCCCCCTGTCAATACATGTATTTGCGCCTATCTCAACATCATTTCCGATAATAACACGACCAAGTTGCGGGATTTTTTGATGTCTGCCTTCTACAAACATAAAGCCAAATCCGTCCCACCCAATACGCGCTCCGCTATATATGTAGCAATCATTTCCCATCAGGCAGTGTGAAACATGAGCATTTACTCCAATTCTGCAATTGTCCCCGATTACGCATCCGCGCGAAATTACGCATCCGGCTTCTAAAATACAATTACTCCCGATTTTTACATCATCTTCCAAAACTACATTATCACCGATGAAACAATTTTCTCCGATTACGGCACTTCTGGAAATAACTGCTGTCGGTTTAATTTCCGGTACCGGTTTCTTCTCCGCATACATCGCCATATTTAATTTTAAAAACGAAAGTTTGGGATTTACTGAAACAAGTTTGATAACGCCTTCCGGAATAAAAGGTAGGAGTTCTGAGGTTGTTATACAAGCTGTTGCTTTAATTTCAGGTGCCTTTTCTTTTTGTTTTTTATCATAAAAGAAACAAATTTCTCCTTCGCCAGCGGACGTAAATGTGCCTAAATCTTTAATCATAACTTCCGCTTTGCTCAAATCTCCAAGTTCTGCATCGCATATCTCGGATATTTGTTTTAAACTGAACGGACCCTTATTTTCAAAAAATCTATTATCTGGCATTTGTTTCTCCTTTTTCTTACAATCTGGTACCAAAGTTAAGTCTGAAGATTTGAGTTTCATCATAATCTTCTTTAACAATTGGGAAACCAAAGTCTATGTCTATTTGTCCCATTGGTGACAGCCACTGGAAACCAAAACCGACTGACACACGCGGGCTGGATGAATATTCGACATCAGCGCTGTTCATATTATCCGGCTTGCCTAACATTCCCATATCTACGAATGTACGCCCTTTTAAACCTATCTCATCTAATCCTATCGGGAAAATGCTTTCTGCTCCGGTATAAAGCATCCAGTTACCTCCTAAAGCATCATCCGTATATTTGTCTCTGGCGCCAATACCGGCAACATCAAAACCTCTTAATGTCGAACCACCAAGATAATATCTGTTTGACAAACGAACATCTCTTCCGCCATAGCCGGTTATATAACCAGCATTTGCAAACAGCTTAAATGTGTAGTAGTCCGCTATGGTAAAATACTGATAGGCTTTGGCATCAAATTTCAGATATTTTTCATCTCCGCCCAATCCGGCAACATCATTTCCGAATGATAAGAAATAGCCTTCCTTCGGATTTAATGCACTATCTCGTTTATCATAAACAATTGTTTGACCAACCGAAGAATCGTTATATTTTCCGGCTTCTTCTTTAATGTATTTTGATGCTCCGGCATCTACATTACTAATCTTGTCTTGTCTTAACGTATAGCGAACTTGTTGTGAAAAATCATCAGTATAGTTCCACCCCATGCGTAAGCGTCCACCGGTTACTTCACTATCATATGAACCTTCATCTTGATAATCTGTTTCACTGCGGAAGAGGTCAAATCCGGTGCGCAAACGACGGTTTAAGAAATAAGGCTCAGTAAAGCTCAAGTCATATTCTTGCGCTCTCTGAGATATTCCAACATCTACGCCCAAACGTTGTCCCAAACCGCGGAAGTTATTTTCAACAACTCCGGTACGAACCAATGCTCCGTTGACGGTTGAATAGCCGACACCAACATTAAAGTACCCTGTGGATTTCTCTTCAACTTTAACATTAATATCTGCCTTATTATTATCTTTGGGTGCTGTTTCAATATCTACTTTACTGAAGTAATCCAGATTTTCAACATTGCGGCGAGAATCTTTAATCTTAGAGGCGTTGAAAGCATCTCCTTCTTCTATACGGAATTCTCTGCGGATTACTTCATCATGAGTGCGTGTATTTCCGCTGATATTAATTCTATCAACAAATACTCTACTGCCTTCGCGAATATCAAAGGTTATATCGACTTCGCCTTTTTCCGTATCCTTTTGCAGTATTGGATTAACATCGACAAAAGCAAAACCTTTCCGTCCCAAAGCGTCAGTTAATGCGGTTATTGCCTTTTCTACTTTATCGGCATTGTACCAGTCCCCTGACTTAAAATCCAGCTCATCTTGATAGTCATCCGGATTTACATCCGAAAGGCTACTTGTTATTTTTAAGTTTCGAATTTTATATCGACTACCTTCATCTACCACAAAAGTTAAAACAAAGGATTTTCTATCGGGGCTTAATTCCGCTATTGCCGATTTTACTGTGAAATCAGCGTAGCCGCGTTTTAAATAAAAACGGCGCAGAAGCTCTTTATCGTAATTTGTTTTTTCAGAATCATAGTTTTCCGAAGATGAGAAAATACGATACCAGCGACTTTCCTTACTCATTATCTCGCCTTGTAAGTCATCATCGCTATAATGCTTATTGCCTATGAAATTAATCTTATCAATTGTTGCCAACGGACCTTCATCAATATTAAATATCAAGTCAACTCGGTTCTGATCTCTTTCTATGATTTGAGGCTCTACAACAACAGCATATCTACCGGTTCTTTTATATAAATCTATAATCCTTTGAACATCTTCCTGAACTTTTGAACGAGAATACATTGAACGCGGAGCCAAACGCACCTCGCTTTCCAACATAGAATCGTCAACCTTATCATTACCATCAAACAAAACTTTACTGATAACCGGATTTTCTTGAACTTTTATAATCATTAAGCCGTCTGACTTTACATCCAGAGATACATCATTAAACAATCCCGTTGCATAAAGCTGTTTCAAAGATGCGTCTAATTGATTTTGTTTTACAATGCTTCCCTTCTTTATCTCAACATAGGAAAGAACAGTCTCTCGCTCAACTCGTTCCAAGCCGTCAACTTTAATATCCCGCACATAAACAGAGGCATGTGCCGTTGATGACATTAACGCCGCCGTCATAATAGTCCATAGTTTTAAGTTTTTCATTCCGTTTGTCCTTAAAATTTAAGAAAACCATCTGTGAAACAATCGTGCAAAATCATTATATGTCGCAAAAAGCATCAATGATAATATCAAAAACAGTCCGAATTTGAAGACATAATCTTTAAAGTTCTCATTGAGTTCCCGACCGGTAATAATTTCTATCAGATAAATAATAACATGTCCGCCATCCAATAATGGAATCGGAAACAAATTTATGAGTCCGAGATTAATTGACAACAATGCCATAAAAATAACAAAATCAATTAACCCGCTTTCTCTGCTAATATCTCCGGACATTTCTGCAATACGGACAATTCCGCCAACTTCATCTGCATCTCTTTTACCGGAAAATATTTGTCCTACCCCGCGCAACGTGACTTCCGTTATTCTCCAAGTTTCAGCAAACGCATCTCCGACTGCCGTCCAAAACGGAACTTTTACAACATCTATCTCTACAATATTGAGTGAACGGATACCAAGCATCGGTCTAGGTTCATCAGACTTATTAATTTCACCATCTGCAGGAAGCATCTTCAACGGAAATTTTAAATTGATGATTTTATCGTTCCTTTTTAGCTCAATACTGATTTTTTCTGCGCGATGCATATCAACTTCTTGTTGAAGTTCACTAAAACTTGAAACGTCTTTGCCGTTTACTTTTAATATTCTATCCCCTTTAATTATACCTGCTTGTTCAGCGGCTCCGCCTTTGACAACTTCTCCGACTATCGGTGGGAAATCTATCTTACCGATAAAGTAAAAAATACTCGCAAAAACAACTATCGCGAATAAATAATTTGCCGCAGGACCGGCAATAACTATTGCTAATTTCTTAAACGGATTTTGAAATGCAAATGCATATTTTTTATCTTCTTCTGATATATTTTCCGATGTGTTTGATGAGCTGCTTTCATCACCATCGCCTAAAAACTTACAATACCCTCCTAATGGGATAACCGACAGTTTCCACTCTGTTCCCGAACGGTCTCTAAATCCCCATATTTTTTTTCCAAATCCAATAGAAAATTCATCAACCTTAACTCCGCAAAATTTAGCGACAATATAGTGTCCGAACTCATGAACGAACACTAATACTCCGAGTAAGCAAATAAACGGAATTATATAGTAAGCGGCATTAATCAACCATTGCATAATAAAAACACCTTTATATCAGAAATAACGCATATTTGAACAATAAAAAGACTATCGGCGCGGCAAAAATCAATCCATCAACGCGATCAAAAACGCCTCCGTGTCCGGGAATTAATTGGCTGGAATCTTTCAAGCCTAATGTCCGTTTTATATGAGATTCAACCAAATCTCCTATTTGTGCGATTACTGCAATCATCGCAGCCAAGGTTCCATAAAACAGATTATGTTCCGAAGCCCCTACAAAATAACAGAAAATAGCACTGGCCGATACTGAGAACAAAACGCCCCCTATCAAACCAGACCATGTCTTATTCGGGCTAATTTTAGGTGCCAATTTCGGACCTCTTAAAGAACAACCGACAACGTATCCTCCGATATCTACACACCAAACGACCAATAAAAACCACAAAGTTACAGAAAAACTTACCAACTCATATAGCCATATAATTGAGCCTATCCCTATTGTGATATAGGGAACACCCAACATCAGCATTTTCCGCCATTCTTCATCTTTGGATTTTATCCCTATCAAAAGCATGCAGCCTATCAAAGAAACAAAATAAACTGACCATATTCCGGTAAGAATCGCCACAGCGAGAACAAATGTATAGATTAGAGCATAGGTCACGGCATTGCGGTTGGGCACCATATTTACCCATTCCCAAGCCATTAGAGTTCCTACCAATAAAGCAAATAATTGCACAAAAGGATATCCTATATACAAGACACCTATCGTTAAGGGCACCAAAACCAATGTCGTAATTATCCTCTTCATTATTGAGATTAACTTAGACTTTTCCATATCTTCTCTCCCTGGTTTGGTAATCCTGTATAATTTGCTCTAATTCTTTACGGCTGAAATCCGGCCATAACGTATCGGTAAAAAACATTTCTGCATAAGCTAACTGCCACAGCAAATAATTACTGATGCGGTGCTCTCCGCTGGTACGAATCAATATATCCGGATCCGGAATATCTTTGGTATAGAGCATATCCGAAAACATTTTAATATCAATGTCTTCTGGTTCGATATCCCCTCTTTTGAATAAAACAGCTATCCTTCTTGCCGCATTGACTATCTCTTGGCGAGAACCATAGCTTAAGGCTATACACAAAACCATTTTATTATTGTTAATGGTTTCTTCCTCTACCTTTTTCATTTGCTCTACGATATCTGTCGCAAGCATATCTCGTTCGCCGATAAAGATTATCCTCACTCCGTTTTCTTGCAACTCTTTAATATCTGATTTCAGATATTCTCGAAGAAGGTCCATTAATGCATTAACCTCATCTTCGCTTCTTTGCCAATTTTCGGTAGAAAATGCGTAGAGCGTTAAATATTTTATGCCCAACTCTCCCGCCGCACGGGTTATTTCCTTAACCGTTTCAGCTCCCTTTTTATGACCAACGGTTCGAGGCATCCCTCTTTTTTGAGCCCAACGACCATTACCGTCCATAATGACGGCTATATGCTCTAATTTATTTTTCTTATCAGTCAATGCTGCTATCCGCCTATACTTGCATGATGTCTTTTTCTTTTTGCGAAAGCAATTCGTCAATCCGTTTAATCGAATCGTCCGTCATTTTTTGAATCTCGTTTTCATAACGTTTCTCATCATCTTCAGATATTGAACCTTCTTTTTTCAGAGATTTTACATCATCCAACGCATCGCGACGAACATTGCGAATGGCCACTTTGGAAGATTCAGAATACTTGCCTGCAATCTTGACCAATTCTTTGCGGCGCTCTTCACTCAACGGCGGAATCGGAATTCTGATTAATTGTCCGTCTGAGGCCGGATTTAATCCCAAATCAGACTCCAAAATTGCTTTTTCTACAGCTTTGGCCAATCCTCTGTCCCATACGCTGATTGAAAGGGTGCGTGCATCCGGTGTTGATACCGTTCCGACTTGTGACAGCGGTGTCATTGAGCCATAGGCTTCAACCATAATTCCATCCAACAGACTAACATGAGCCCTTCCTGCTCTTAATCCACCAAATTCATTTTTAAGAGAATCGATAGTTTTATCCATTCTGGTTTTAGTATCATTTTTTATTTCATTAAAATCAGACATTTTATACCTCTTTTTTTACAATAGTGTACTTCCCCTTACCTGAGATTACCTGAACCAATGCGTTCGGCTCATGTTGGGAAAAAACGATAATCGGAATATTGTTTTCTCTGGCTAATGCAACCGCAGACGTATCCATCACTTTCAATTGACGAGATATTACTTCATCAAAACTAACAACATCATATTTTTTTGCCTTTGGATTTTGACGAGGATCCGAATCATATACGCCATCCACCTGTGTTGCTTTCAATATAACATCACATTGCATTTCCGACGCCCTTAGCGCCGCTCCGGTATCTGTTGTGAAATATGGATTACCGGTTCCGGCCGCAAAAATTATGACTCTTTTCTTTTCAAGATGACGCAAAGCCCTTCTGTAAATATATGTTTCACACACCGAAGGAATTCCTATTCCGGACAACACACGAGCCGGCACGCCTTGCGCCTCTAACGCACTTTGAATATGCAATGCGTTCATTACCGTTGCCAGCATTCCTATCTGGTCTCCGACGACTCTTTTCATATTTTTGGGGGTATCTTTTGCCCCCCGATAAATATTACCGGCTCCGACAACCACACAAACTTCAACACCGCTATCATAAACATCTTTTATTTGCGTTGCTAAATTTTCGATAACCTTTTCCGATACACCAAACTGAAGGTCACCCATTAAACCTTCACCGGAAAGTTTGAGTAAAATTCTTTTATATACAGGTTTCATTCTTTATCCGTATCTAATTAATTTTTTATCATATTAACGATTTTAATGCGTTTGTCATTAAATATTTCTTACTTACGCCAAATTTCTTAACATCTTCTGAGTGTAAACCTCATTTGAGAGTTGCCAAACAGATTGAAAAAGGATATTAAGATAATAATTTTTGACACTAAAACAGCAGGTAAAAGATGAATATTACTACAGACTTTTCTATATGGGCCGGCATTGGATACCTTTTGGGTTCAATACCTTTTGGTTTGGTTTTATGTTTTTTGGCTGGGTACGGAGATATTCGAAAAATCGGCTCCGGAAATATCGGCGCCACAAATGTTTTGCGCACGGGAAATAAAACTCTTGCCTTATTAACTGTTTTGCTTGACGCCTCCAAAGCCGGTATTGCCGCTTATCTGGCCTTTTGTTTTACACCCAATGAACCTTATCAATGGTTGGGACTAAATACCTCTGTTAATGTTATGGCTGGATTAATTGCAGGCTGTACCGGTGTTCTCGGACATAATTTCCCTCTATGGCTTAAATTTAAAGGCGGAAAAGGTGTAGCTTCGGCTTTCGGTTTTATTTTAGCCACGAGCCCTGCCGTTGCCTTGACTGATTTGTTCACTTGGTTGCTGGTTGCTTTTACAACCAAATATTCCTCTCTCTCGGCAATTACAGCCTGCATCTTGACTCCGGTTTATGCCTTTTTTATGGTTGATACGGTGCATACAATTTTTTATTCTGCCGTTGCTCTTCTAATCGTTATTCGGCATCATGCCAATATTCGTCGCCTTCTTAGAGGAGAAGAAAGCAAAATAAAACTTAAAAAATCTCAGGATTAGTTCATAGTGCCTAAAAACAAAGAGCATATTATAGATTGTATTCAATTAATTAACTCGGAAAATATCGGTCCGGTTACTTTCTTTAAACTGCTTCAAGAATATGGTTCTGTAAAAAATGCTCTTGCCATGTTACCTAAATTAAAAAAGTTTTCTCTTTTTTCCAGAAGTGCGGCAGAAGTTGAATTGGCAAAGGCTGAAGAAAAAGGTGTTCGAATCCTTACTTTTGACGATGATGAATATCCTGACAATCTTAAGCAAATTGATGATGCGCCGCCCTTATTATATGTTTTAGGGCGCTCGGATATCTTAAACTCCGAACTTAGCTTGGCAATTGTCGGTTCCAGAAATGCCAGTATTAATGGACGGAAAACTGCTTCTCGGATTGCTTATGATTTAACAAACTATGGTGTTACCATCATTTCTGGTATGGCACGAGGAATCGACAGCGCCGCGCACAAAGGCGCTATGTATGCTCAGCAACAAAAAGGAACAACGATTGCCGTGCTTGGTACCGGTGTTGATGTTCCTTATCCGAAAGAAAACTCAGCTCTTTATGAACAGATTTTACAGAATGGAGCTATTGTTTCTGAATTTCCGCTCGGAACTCAGCCTCAGGCCACAAATTTTCCGCGACGAAACAGAATCGTATCTGCCTTATCAAAAGGAACCCTCATTGTTGAGGCGGCTACCAATTCCGGCTCTTTGATTACGGCACGACTTGCTCTTGAACAAGGTAAAGATATTTTTGCTATCCCAGGAGCACCAAATGATGAACGTGCCTCAGGACCTAATAAATTAATTAAAGAAGGTGCCGTTCTTGTTGAAAATGCCGAGGATATTCTTTCGGTCTTATCCTCTTCTTGTCAGAAAAAAATTAAAAAAGAATCAGCTTTCTCTCTAAATAATTTTGCAGAAAAAAATGAATTTGTATCCTCTCTCAAAACAAAAAAAACAGATACAGAGTTATGTGCAGAATCTGAGGAAAAAACAAAAATTATTGACTATATAAGTTTTGATGGAGTATATGTTGACGAAGTTATCAGAGCCTGCGGAGAGGATGCTTCTCTTGTTGCTTTAGAGCTTTTAGAACTTGAAATGAGCGGGGTTATCATTCGCCTGCCCGGAAATAAAGTTGCCAGATTAAAGTAGGATTAAAAATGAAATTAGTTGTTGTCGAATCTCCTGCCAAAGCAAAAACAATTAACAAATATCTTGGAAAAGATTATCAGGTCTTAGCCAGTTTCGGACATATTCGCGATTTGCCGAGCAAAGACGGCTCAGTCAAACCTGATGAAGATTTTGCCATGACTTGGGAATTAAGCCCAAGCGGCAAAAAAAGATTGCAAGACATATCCAAGGCTTTGAAAGATTGCGACACGCTTGTTCTCGCATCCGACCCGGATAGAGAGGGAGAAGCCATCGCATGGCATTTATTGGAAGAATTAAAAGCAAAAAAAGCTGTTAAAGACAAAAAAGTTGAGCGGGTTGTTTTTCATGAAATTACAAAATCCGCTATTGGTGAAGCTATTAAAAATCCTAGAAACATTGATGATAATTTGGTATCGGCTTACATGGCTCGACGCGCTCTGGATTATCTTGTCGGATTTACACTTTCTCCGGTTCTTTGGCGTAAACTCCCCGGCTCAAAGTCTGCAGGACGCGTTCAATCCGTCGCCTTGCGTCTGATTTGTGATCGGGAAAACGAAATCGAAAAATTTAAATCCGAAGAATATTGGACGATTGATGCTGAACTTTTTACAAAGCAAAAGGCATTAATTAAATCTCGTCTTATTCAATTAGACGGTAAAAAACTTGAAAAAATGGATATTAATTCCGAAGAAAAAGCTCTTGAGGCCAAAGCTAAAATTGAGGCTCAGGATTTTGCTATCGCCAATGTTGAGCGGAAAAAAGCTAATCGTTATCCGGCTCCGCCTTTTACAACTTCTACTTTACAACAAGAAGCCGCTCGCAAGCTCCGCTTCTCTGCTAAAAAGACGATGCAAATTGCTCAGAAGTTATATGAAGATGGTTATATAACCTATATGCGTACCGATGCCGTTAATCTTTCACAAGATGCCATTAATGCTTGTCGTGATGCTATTTTGAAATATTTTGGTGAAAGTTATTTGCCTAAAGTTGCTAAAGAATATAAAACAAAGTCTAAAAATGCTCAAGAAGCTCACGAGGCTATTCGTCCTGCCGATGTTATGAATACGCCGAAAAAAATGGAAGTCAAACTCGACAGTGACGCTCATAAACTTTATGAATTGATTTGGAAGCGTACCGTTGCTTGTCAGATGAATCCCGCCGTTTTGGATAAAGTCGTTATTGACGCGGAATCTGCAGATAAACAGATTTTGCTCCGCGCAAACGGGCAGGTTATTGAGTTCGATGGTTTTCTGAAATTATATCAAGAAAGCAAAGATGATGCTGACGATGATGATGAGAATCGCATTTTGCCGAATGTTGAAAACGGAGAAGCCGTTGATAAAGGTGAAATCACACCTGAACAACATTTTACGGCTCCTCCTCCGCGTTTTACGGAAGCCAGTTTGGTAAAACGTCTTGAAGAATTGGGAATCGGTCGTCCGTCAACTTATGCTACAATTATTTCCGTTTTGCAGGAACGTAAATATGTTCGTGTTGAAAAATTACGTTTTATTCCTGAGGACAGAGGGCGTATTGTTACCGTATTTTTAGAGAACTATTTCAAAAAATACGTTGAATATGATTTTACTGCTCAGATGGAAGAATTTTTAGATGATGTTTCTGCCGGAGAGATGGAATGGAAAAAATTGCTTAGCGGTTTTTGGGCTAAGTTTATTAAAAATATTGATGCAGTAAAACCTCTTCAAATTAGTGAAGTTATTGAAAAGATTGATGAAGTCCTTTCTTATCACTTATTTCCGCCTCGTGAAGACGGAAGCGATCCTCGTCTTTGTCCGGAATGCGGAAAAGGTCGTTTGAGTATAAAGCTCGGAAAGTTTGGCGCTTTTATCGGATGCTCCAATTATCCGGATTGCAAATATACGAAACCTTTAATTGATACAACAGATGAAGAAGCTAAAGATGCCGTTAAAACAAAATCTGCCGATGATAAAATTTTGGGAGAGCTTAATGGCATGAATATCTATCTGAAAAAAGGTCCTTACGGCTTTTATTTGCAGTTAGGTGAAGATGCTACGGCAACAACGGAAAAGCCTAAACGTGCAGCCTTGCCTAAAAATATTTCTCCTGAAGAAATTACTCTTGAGCAGGCTGAGCGCCTTTTATGTCTGCCTTATGATTTGGGTGACGGAATTCAAGTTAATGTTGGGAAATTCGGTCCTTACATTAAACAAGGAAATAAGTCGAAATCTTTATCCGGCAATGATACAATTTTTAATATTACCCTAGAACGTGCAAAAGAAATCTTGGAAAATGTTGCTGAGCGCCCTCAGGGAAAATCTTTAGGAATTAATCCTAAAAACAAATTGGATATTCTTTTAATGAGCGGTCGTTATGGTCCTTATTTGAAGTGCGGAAAATTTAATTTTGCTCTTCCCAAAGAATTTAAAGACAAAGAACCAACGCTTGATGATGCTCTTAATATCATTAATGCTAAAAAAGATTAGATAAAAATATTTAATCTCTACGCTTTGTATATGTAGCTAAAAAAAACCGCTTTACAGCGGTTTTTTTTATTTTTCTATTAGATACAAAACTTTTGAGCAAATAGCTCTTTATCTTCATTATTAATGGTTTTTATATTGGGATTGTTAAGTATTGCCGGTAATTCCAGACTGCAGAAAACACTCCGCTTATCTGCATTATCTACAAATGCGGTTACGTTTCCTTTTGCCTCATCTATCATACGGCGAGAGGCTTCTTTCCACACCAAGACTTGTTCTTCTTCCGTCAGCCCACTATCCGAACTTGCCATGCCTATCTCTACCAATTTTGCACCACAAGGAGTGTGTTCTATCATCATACTTCCCGGATTATCCTGCACATATTGGAAGGCTTTGTCCCTATTTTCTTTAGTCGGTTGATAACTAACACTGTAAACAACCAGACCATTTTCGGGCGTGCTGACGTCATAATATTTTGCTATTTTTATCGCATCTGAAAATAAGTTATTCATTTTTAGATTTCTTACTCCTTATAATTTCCAATCCCTGACCTGAAGATGAAACAATAATATCTGCCGTATCATCATCGCCAATCTCTCCGTCAAGAATCTTTATCGCTAACTTATTCTCAATTTGATTTTTTAGCAACCTTTTTAAGGGTCTTGCCCCAAAAATTGCATCATATCCATTATTAACTATCCAGATAAAGGCTGCTTCATTAACATTGAGTTTTATATTTCTTTCTGCAAGCCTTTTTTCTATATTGGATATTTGTATCTTGGCTATATCTTTAATATTGGACTTATCCAACTTATGGAAGATGACTATCTCATCTATCCTGTTGATAAATTCCGGTCTGAAAGAGGCTTTTATAATATCCATTACTTTTGCTCTTACAGCTTTCGAATCATCTAATCCGCTGGCTGTTGATAATATTTCAGAGCCCAGATTTGATGTCATAATGATTATTGTATTTTTAAAATCTACCGTTCTTCCTTTTCCATCCGTTAATCTACCATCATCTAATACCTGCAAAAGGATATTAAATACATCCGGATGTGCTTTCTCTATTTCATCAAACAAAATTACCTGATACGGACGACGGCGAACCGCTTCTGTTAAAAATCCGCCTTCCTCGTATCCAACATACCCCGGAGGAGAACCGATTAATCGAGCTACGGCATGTTTCTCCATATATTCTGACATATCTACACGCAACATGGCGCTTTCATCATTAAACAAGAATTCTGCTAATGCCTTGCTTAATTCCGTTTTTCCTACACCGGTCGGCCCTAAAAATAAAAATGAACCTATCGGTTGGCGTGCATCGCTGATGCCGGCTCGAGACCTTCTGACTGCGTTTGATATTGCAACAATTGCATCTTTCTGCCCGATTACTCTTTTTCCGAGATAATCCTCCATATGAATCAGTTTTTCCTTTTCACCCTCAAGCATTTTATCTACAGGAATCCCCGTCCATTTTGAAACGACCGTTGCGATGTCTTCCTCGGTTACTGTTTCCATTGAGCTATCTTTTTTGGAAGAGATTTCCTCGGCTTTTTTGATTTTATTTTCAAGCTCCGGAATAATGCTGTATTGAAGTTCTCCGGCTCTTTCAAACTTACCTTCTCGTTTGGCTATTTCAACTTCAATACGTGCCTTATCCAGCTTATCTTTTAAAATCGTAAAATCTGCTAAGCCTTGTTTTTCTTCTTTCCACTTCTCATCTAAAGTTTTTGCTTTAGCCTCCAGACCTGAAATTTCATATCCTATCAACTCAAGACGTTCTTTAGATTTTTCATCGTTTTCTTTCTTTAGGGCCTCTCTTTCAATTTTTAACTGCAAAATCCTACGATCAAGTTCGTCTAATTCTTCCGGTTTTGAATCTATTGCCATTCGCAAAGAACTGGCCGCCTCATCCATAAGATCTATAGCTTTATCCGGCAAAAAGCGGTCACTGATATAACGATTGGAAAGGTTGGCTGCGGCAATTAATGCCGAATCTGAAATCCTTACTCCGTGATGAAGTTCAAACTTTTCCTTAATTCCTCTTAATATTGAAATTGTTTCTTCAACACTTGGTTCATCAACATAAACAGACTGGAAACGACGAGCCAGAGCTGCATCTTTTTCTACATATTTTTTATATTCATTAAGCGTTGTAGCTCCGAGGCAATGCAATTCTCCTCTTGCCAACGCCGGCTTTAAAAGGTTTGATGCATCCATGGAACCTTCCGATGCACCGGCTCCAACCAATGTATGCATCTCGTCTATAAAAAGGATTATGTTTCCTTCTGAGGCTTCCACATCTTTTAATACCGCTTTCAACCTTTCTTCAAATTCTCCTCTGAATTTGGCTCCGGCTATTAATGCTCCCAAATCCAATGACAACAACCTTTTCCCTCTCAGACTTTCGGGAACATCATTATTAATAATACGGATTGCCAAACCTTCAACAATCGCTGTTTTTCCAACTCCGGGTTCACCGATTAAAACCGGATTGTTTTTGGTTCTTCGGGACAAAACTTGTATGGTTCGGCGGATTTCATGCTCTCTTCCGATAACGGGATCTAATTTTCCTTCTTTTGCCTTTTGCGTAATATCAATGGTATATTTCTTTAATGCTTCAAAATTATCTTCGGCATTTTCGCTATCTGCCAAGCGGCCTTTGCGATATTCTATAATTGCTTGATTTAATTTAACGGCATTGACTCCCGATGAGTTCAAAATATCATAGGCCTCATTTCCGGCTGTCATGCTCAATGCCTGTAATATACGCTCTATAGTTACATATTTATCATCAGCTTTTTCGGCAATCTTTTCGGCTTCCATCATTACCGTGGTAAAATCCTGTGACATAACGCTTTGAACACCACTGCCATTAACCTGTGGCAATTTTTCCAAAGCTATATCAACTTTTTCTCTGATTTGGGTTATGCTGCCACCTGATTTTAATATCAGATTAACAATCGTTCCTTCTTTATCATCTATTAAAACTTTTAATAAATGAAGCGGCGTAATGTATTGATTTTTATTTGAAGCAGCAAGGTTTATAACCCCTTGGATTACTTCTTTTGATTTGGCTGTTAATTTATCAAAATCCATAAGAAAGCCCCCTTTTCTCTTTTCTATATTAAATATAGGAAGTGTTCGGGGGCTAAATCAAGTCGTTTTAATTATTTTTCCGCTTTTAGATTGATTATTGTTATATCTGACGGTGCTAATAGCCGAAGCGGAGGTCCCCATGTTCCTGCGCCTCGCGAAATATGCAAATCAACTCCGTTAACCTTATATTCTCCGGCCAGATATTTATTAGCTTTTTTTACTAACAGATGAAATGGGAATATTTGACCTCCGTGAGTATGCCCTGATAACTGCAATCCAAAATTTACTGATGTGATATTATCTATCATATCCGGATTATGTGATAATAAAATTTTGAAATTTTTATGACTGCTTCCCTTTAAGGCTTTTATAAAATCAACATTAAAGACAGGATGAGATATCGCCGTATGGCTATCTGGAATTCCGGCTACGAATATATTAGTATCTCCGATAACTTCTCCTTGATTGAACAAAGTTTTAAAATTCATCTGCTTAAAACTGTATATCCACTTCCCTAAACCATTATAAAACTCATGATTTCCGGCTGATGAATAAACCCCATATTTTGCCGATAGATTTGATAACGCTTCCAGATGCGGTTTTATAAATATTGTATCATCATCTATAATATCTCCGGTCATAAAAATAACGTCCGGTATCTGCATATTAATCTTATTAACCATCTCTTGAATTTTGAATGACGGGGTTGCTCTGTTAATATGCATATCTGATATATGAATAGCCTTTATATCCTCGTTAATTTTTGAACTTTTTATCGTAATTTCTTTAAATTCAGGAATCTTGGTTCCTTCCTTATATGCATAAGTTCCTATCGCAATACTTATAAAAACAATTATGACGTTTGCATAATCAAGAACATCTATATTTTTAGGATTCAGTTTCCATGAGGCGTGATGCATCAGTTTGGCTATTCCATATATCATATACCATAAGATATCTCGCAACATCAACATGGTAAATAAAATAAACATAAAGCCAAAAAGCGTATATCCGACATTATAAAGCAAATTATATGCCGCCGGTGCCATAGCCACTTTATTCTTGACTATGTTAATAATGACAGGGAAAAACCAGCCAAAACATATCAGAATACTGATAAGAATTTTGTACGAAATTTTGACATTGCTATATCCGACTAATGTACGAATCGATATTATGGAACATGATGCGGCTATAATCAATATACCTATATAAAAGAACACCTCAAGCCTCCAAGTGAAAATTAAGTACAAAATAATACGAGATTTGCAACCCTATAATGAAGCTGCGTTTTCTGAAACCTTACGCCTTCCTCTTGGTTTAGAGACCTTTTTACCTTCCTCGTTTGCTATTTCGGGTACACTGTTCGAATTTACTGAGCTTATTTCTATAACCTTAAACTCTTTTTTGGTTGGCGCCTTATTTACAACAACTTCACTTGTATTGGTATTTTGTTCTAAAACTTGCTCTTGAGCAACTTTTTTTTCTTCTGTCTGTGCATTCTCGGTTGTATTTACACCACTCTCACTTTTCTCTTCTGCTGCTTCTTGATTTTCGTCCTTATTATTTTCATGGAAAGGACGTGCCGCATTTTTACGTTCATTTATCTCAGTCACGATTTTACGATAGTGCTCTGCATATTGTCTAAAAACCTCTGCATTAACGTAATCTCCGTTCCCTTGAGCTTCTTTAGCCAGTTCATTATAACGTTTTATTAAATCCAATGCCGTTCCACTACATTTTCCGGCGATACTGGTGCTGTCAAATTTATAATTAAGTGAATAAATTTGATTATAATTGTTGTTATTGTTATTATTGCGATATCTGATATTTTTTTTCATATACTTACCATAATTAATGTTCAGCATTTATCATTCTGAACAGGGTTAAAAAACAAATCATGAAATAAAAGCCTGCTTTAACGAAAAAACAAAATCAAGGTAACCAAAAATCCCTCTTTTGGCCTTGCAAGCTGCCGTTATATTACATAACTAATTCTTAAATGCAAACTATTTTTTCAAAATTACACATCTTTCAATTCCGCCTAAATCCTTTAGGATTTTTACCAACTCAAGCCCTGCTTTTTCAAAAATTTTAACGACTTCGGCGGACTGATATATTCCTACTTCTAAAAATAATAAACCATTCTCAATTAATAAATCATGAATCAAAAATGATATTTGACGATAATCTCGCAAACCATCCTCTCCTCCGTCAAGGGCTCTCAAAGGGTCATGCTCCCTAACCTCCTTTTCCAATTTTGAAATATCAGAACTGGGGATATACGGAGGATTTGATACGATGATATCAAAATTGCGCCCTAGTTTTGAAACAACATCTTTGTCAAACCAACTTCCTTCAACAAATGTTACTTGCTTATCTACGCCTAATTGATATGCATTCATCTTTGCAATTTCAAGAGCTTTCCGCGATACATCCAATGCAACGCCCTTCGCTTGCGGATAATCTGATAAAAGAGATAAAATAATACAGCCGCTTCCGGTCCCTAAATCTAAAATTTTACTTTCAGGATTCTGCTTTAAGTATTTTGATGCTGCCTCCACCAATACTTCGGTGTCCGGTCGCGGAGATAATACGTCTTCCGAAACCTTAAAATCATACTTATAAAAACCTTTTATTCCTAGGATTTTATCCAGAGGACGATGTGATAACCGTGCGGATACAATTTCTTTTAATTTATCTTCATTTAAAAGTTCCGGATCAGAAGAACAAAAACTCAAATTGCCAATTTCACATCCTAATAAATGGGCAAAAATGATTCGAGCCTCCAGACACGCATCTTCAATACCCGCCTCTTTAAGTATTGATGCGGTTTCATCAATTTGCTGATTTAGATATGAATCCATAAAATAAACCTAAAAAAGGCTTTTTGTTTTAAAAGCCTTACCCAAAATCTTATAAATTAGTATGCACGGACCGTTGTTTGCGTATTTTCAATTGTTTGAACTTGAGAAACTTCTTCCGGATGCAAAATCTTATAAACGCGAGCCAAACGTTCAGACATACGCTCACGAAAAGCGATAAATTCTTTAGAATTTACATCTTTTTTTTCAGTGACGTCCAACTCTTTGCCTTTTTGCTTCGGCATTCGTTTGCTCCTCGTTGTTATTTTTATTATTGTATCACAATTCAGTTTTAAGTTCAAACAAAACCATCGTTTTTAGCTTATCAAAAGCCTTCTTTTCAATCTGACGAACTCTTTCTCGACTAACCTTAAACTTACTGCCGATTTCTTCAAGAGTCATCTGATTTTCAGACAACATACGGTTTTTAATAATGAATTGTTCTCTTTCGTCCAATTTTGCCAGACATTTTTTTAATATTCCGGCCTTGAGTTCTGCCTCCTGGCGGTGAGAGATATTATCTTCCAAATTTTGTCTTTTGTCAACAATAAAATCTATCCGCTCATCTTCCTCATCATCTGAAACAGAAACATTCAGTGATTTATCTCCGCCTAAGCGGCCGTTCATTTCACGAACTTCATTTTCTTCCACAACTAACTCTGAAGCTATCGTCTTGACTTCCTCTGGAGATAATTCTTTATTTTCATATATGCCCAAGCGAGCTTTAATTCGGCTCAAATTATAAAACAATTTCTTTTGAGCTGCGCGCGTTCCTATCTTTACCAAGGACCAGGATCTTAAAATATAATCGTTTATTGCGGCTTTTATCCACCAAATTGCATAGGTTGCCAAACGAACCTTTTTACTGAGATCAAACTTCTTTACCGCTTGCATCAAACCTATATTTGCCTCTGATATTATATCAGACAGCGGCAATCCATAATGACGATAATTAAAGGCTATTTTAGCAGCTAAACGCAAGTGTGATGTTACCAATGTTTGCGCAGCTTCCATATTTCCGTTATTTTGGAAATCAAGAACTAATTTCTCTTCTTCTGCCTCGGAAAGAACCGGAAATTTTTTTATTTGTTCGAGGTAAGAAACCAGACTGTTATCACTAACCAGCGCCGGCAAATTTGACGTTTTTCTAAGTACCAGTTCAGAACCCATACCCATATATTGTCAACCTCTTTTCTTTATTCTTAATAAATCTCTCTGTTAATTTAGGAATTGTAAATATAAAAAACAACCCCTTTCCAGAAGAGAAATACTATTACTTTTAAGGGGCTTTTGCAATAAAAATCTAATATAAATTCTAAAATATTCACATTTGTGGGTTAAACTTGGTAATCAAAAAACAGAACAGGCTTTGATGTGTTTCTAGGTAAATAGCCAAGAATTTCAACCTTTATGGCATCTGCTTTGCGATACATCAAAAGATAAACCGTTTTTTCGCTAATCCGGTTTTTCTGAAAGCATAAGCGCATATCTTTTTCACCGATTAGTTCGTTTAATTTTAAAGAAATAATCCTATTTGCAACATCTCGATTTTGCTTTGGCTTAAATTCAGATATCGAGATAGCTGAAAAACCAGACGTATTTTTCAAATTCAGCATCTGATGACGGCGCTCATCTACACTTTTCTGAGGATACTGTTTTTCATATTCTTTAATATGATACTGTATTTGTTTTTGAAGCTCTTCATCATCACATGACGGAAAAATTGCACTTTTCGAATCTAAAAAAACAACCGATTTTTCTATACTCGGAGCATTATTTATAACCATTATCGGCTCTGATTGACTGTTTGCTTTAGAGGTATCTTGCGCTTGAACACTTGATACAAATGCGAGCATTAAAGCCATAAATACAAGATACCTCATTTGCAACTTTCTCCAAATTTAGAAATTAATTGAGTTTGGCGTTCTTGGGAACGGAATAACATCCCTGATATTTCCGATACCAGTTACCAACATCATCATTCTTTCAAAGCCCAAACCAAATCCGGCGTGAGGAACGGAACCGTAACGACGTGAATCTAAATACCATGAATAATCTTCAACATTCATTCCCAACTCTTTAATCCGGTTAACCAAAACATCGTAGCGTTCTTCACGCTGAGAGCCTCCTATCAATTCTCCGATACCGGGAACCAGAACATCCATCGCGGCAACCGTGCGTCCATCATCATTTTGGCGCATATAAAATGCCTTAATCTCTTTGGGATAATCTCTGACAATGACCGGACGTTTAAAATGAACTTCGGCAAGATAACGTTCATGCTCCGTTTGCATATCTATTCCAAATTCCGGCGTATATTCAAATTGGTGACCGGATTTTTTCATGATATCTATTGCCTCAGCATATGTTATGCGCGCAAAGCCGTTCTCAACAATGTTATTCAATTTATCAAACAAACCCGGTTCAACAAACTTGTTAAACAACTCCATGTCTTCTTTACAATTTTCAAGAAGATGTTTAACGCAATAACGAACCATGTCTTCTGCTAAATCCATATCGTCATAAATATCAGCAAACGCCATTTCAGGTTCAATCATCCAGAATTCTGCCGCATGGCGAGTTGTATTTGAGTTTTCAGCGCGAAATGTCGGACCAAAAGTATAAATATCTCCCAATCCCATCGCATACATTTCTCCGTTTAGTTGTCCGGAAACGGTTAAATGAGCTTCTTTTCCAAAAAAGTCTTGTGTGTAATCAACTTTTCCCTCTTTTGTTTTGGGGACATTATTCATATCCAGAGTTGTTACTCTGAACATTTCTCCGGCACCCTCACAGTCAGAACCGGTTATCAACGGCGTATGGACGTAACGGAAACCTCTTTCATTGAAAAATTTATGAATTGCATACGACAGCTCAGAACGAATTCTGAAAGCTGCTCCATATTTATTTGTTCGCGGACGAAGATGTGCAATCGTTCGTAAATATTCATCCGTATGTTTCTTTTTTTGCAACGGAAAATCATCAGGTGCGATATTGTATATTTCTATTTTATCTGCCACTATTTCATATTTTTGACTTCCACCTTTAGACTCGACCAACGCTCCGGTTACGGCAACAGATGAACCTGTGGAAAGTTTTTTTACATCATCGTAATTATTAAGATTATTATTGGCAATAACTTGAACATTCTTCAAACATGAACCATCATTAAGTTCTATAAATGAAAATTCTTTTGCATCACGACGGGTTTTTACCCAACCTTTAACCAAAACCTCAGGCATTGTTTGCTCTGAAGCTAAAACCTTTACTATTTTTGTTCTTTTTAACATTAGTTATTTCCTCAAAAAATCTTATATTCACGAATATATATTTTTAATCGCGAAAAGAATATATTACAAGTTTTGTTGCTTGTCTATAGGATTGACAATTATTATCCTATGAAGTAATTTTTTTATAAATAAACAGACAAGGAGTTATTGTTATGAGTAAAATTGCACTGCTAATGTTTTTTCCTTTAGCCATCATCTTAACGGCATGCACATCCAGAATCGGCGTAAACGAATATTCCGTTTCTGGCACAGGGCAAGTAAATAGAGCATTGAGAGGGACTATTTTGAGCGTTAGAGCCGTTAATGTCGAAAGTGAAAACGGTGCAGGAACGTTAATCGGCGGAGCTGCAGGTGGTGTTGCCGGTTCTACTATCGGTAAAGGCAGCACTGCAAATATTTTAGGTGCTATCGGTGGTGCTGTTATCGGCGGAATTGTCGGCGATGCTGCACAAGGAGCTTTATCAAGCCAAACTGCTTATGAATATGTCATTCAGCTTGATAACGGAAGTCTTGTAACCCTTACTCAAGGAACCGATGTTGTTTTGCATCCGGGACAAAAATGTATTGTAATCTATGGAAACCCTTCAAGAATTGTTCCTTATAACGGCATTTAATTTGTTTTTTATTTAATTTAATCCCCTCTGCTTAAACAGAGGGGATTTTCTATAGCAAAACATATTTCACTGCATACAAAAAATGTTTTAGTATGTATTTTTTGATATTTTCAAATAATTCAACGAAACTTTCTGCATTTATTTAGATTAGCCCCATCTTTTGGGACAGAATTACCGCCTGTGTTCGATTTGTGGCTCCTACAGACCTCAGCAGGGCATTTATGTGCAATTTTACCGTTGCTTCACTTACGCCCATGTTATAAGCTATTTGCTTATTCGACAAACCTTGTGCGACATAACCCAATACCTCCGTTTGGCGCGGGGTCAAAATTTTTGATTTTTTAGGCTCGCCGGCATCTTTTCCGTAAAGTTCCGGATTGGCATATTCCAAAATTGAAGGTGGAAGATAATTTCCTCCGTCTAATACCAATTTTAAGGCTGAGGTCAAAACTTTTGTATCTGAACGTTTGGGAATATATCCGCAAGCGCCTAAATCTAATGCTTTTTTTATACTGCGATTGTCTTCACACGCCGATATGACAACTATTCTGGAACCGGGAGACTTGGTTTTAATTTCTGATAACCCTTGCTCCCAATTGATATCGTCCATATCTAAATCTGCAATAATCAAATCTACTTTTTTATCTGTTTCTAATATTTTTATAGCCTGAGAAAAATTTCCCGCCTGTGTGATTACTGCCTGCGGGGCAATTCTTTCAAGATGCATGCTTAAACCGTCCCTGAACAAAGCATGGTCGTCCGCGATAAGAATTCTCATCATCTTCTCCTGCATCTTAACGGGGTGCATTATTCCAAAATATTTAACCTTTTCAGATAAATTTTTTTACTAATGCTTTATATATATTTCTGTTCTTATATTTAAAGTGCTATTCTAATTTTATTTTAATGGTAAATATAATAATTCTATTCCGGCCTCCTGAAACATCTCTTCAGAATAACCAACCTTGTCTCTCCATGTACCTGCCGGAGCATCCGGTGCAAATTCCGGCTTACGCGTTACAACCATTTTGATTCCTGATTGAATAATTGCGCGGGCGCAATCCGGACAAGGCATCGCCGTTACATAAATGACGCAACCTTTTAATGATGCACCTATGAGGCAAGCATTATAAACGGCATTACGTTCTGCATGCTCAAAAAAATCATACTTTGTCGGTCTTTCCAATCGTTCCGGCTTATTATCATCAACGCCGCGAACCAAACCGTTGTATCCGGTTGAACGTATTTCTCTGTCCGGCCCTACAACAACCGCCCCCACCTTAGTTGACGGGTCTTTAGACCAGGTGCGAACCAATTCAGCAACATCCATAAACCGTTCATGCCATTTTTGTGAAAACATACTCTGCATCCTTTTTATCATCAATCTCGTTTTGATTGTAGTGATTTTTATTTTAATTACAATATGAATCTGCGCTTATTTAGAAAAAAGGGCTTGCAAAAAAAATTGCAAACCCTGAAATGAAAATTCTTAATTTTTTTCTCTGTAACCGACACCTGATTGAGATACAAACAGCGTTAATAGCATTACAATACTGCAAAGCCACCAAACGATACTCCATATATCAAGCCGTTTACTTCCCGCCTCTGAATAAAGACTTACCGAAAAACTCAGCAACCGCGTAAAAATAAAAGTGTTTAGAAAAAACACTAACGCTTTTTCCTGTCTTTTGGAATATCCACACAATTTTTGATTGGAAATCAAAACGCGAAAACGAAAAAAGGATATTATTTTTTTATTTAATCCGTATATTGCAGCACCTGACATTATAAACGGGCATAAAAATATAAATGTATTTTTTCCTGTACCCAAACTTTCCGTAATTCCACCAGAATTTCCTCCGATAAAATAAAGCGCCATGACGGCTGATGATAAATACATCGTCTGCTCTAACTCATGATGTATTCTCGGTTCATAAAAAATTTCATTTTGTTCCATAATTATTTAATATCTATGATTATTAAGCCTGCGGTTCTATCATATAATTTTTTTATTTGCAATATTTTATTCCTCTTATTTTTATCTCAAATTTATTGTCATCAATAAAGAGTTTTGCTTGACATCTGCCTAAAAATGAATGAATTTATAGCCAGTACATTTTTATATAATAAGGAGAAAAAAATGAGTGCTATTGTTGATATTCATGCAAGAGAAATTATGGACTCTCGCGGTACCCCTACCGTAGAAGCCGAAGTCGTTTTGCAGAGCGGTGCTTTTGGTCGCGCTGCCGTTCCTTCTGGCGCTTCTACCGGAGTGCATGAAGCTGTTGAACTGCGCGATGGTGATAAGTCTCGTTTTGGCGGTAAAGGTGTTTTGAAAGCCGTTGAAAATGTTAATGAGGCTATTTATGATGCTTTAGCCGGTTTGGAAGCTGAAGATCAAATCGAAATCGACCATACCATGATTGAACTTGATGGCACTGAAAATAAAGGAAAACTCGGCGCTAATGCTATCTTGGCCGTTTCTATGGCTGTTGCCAAAGCTCAGGCTGAAGAAGCTGGTTTGCCTCTTTATCGTTACCTCGGCGGCACAATGGCTCGCACACTTCCGGTTCCGATGATGAATATCGTGAACGGCGGTAAACATGCTGATAACCCGATTGATATTCAAGAGTTTATGATTATGCCGGTTTCTGCCGAATCTGTTAAAGAAGCTGTTCGCATGGGTGCTGAAATCTTCCAAACCTTGAAGAAAAATTTGAAAGCTGCCGGACACAACACCAATGTTGGTGATGAAGGCGGTTTTGCTCCGAATCTGAAATCTGCTGAAGAAGCCTTAACTTTCATCGTAAACTCTATTAAAGACGCCGGATACAAACCGGGTGATGATGTCGTTTTGGCCATTGATGCGGCTTCTTCCGAATTCTATGAAAACGGAAAATATGAAATGAAGGGCGAAGGAAAATCTTATACCAACGCTCAAATGGTTGAATTTTACAAAGATTTGTGCAGCCGTTTCCCGATTTTCTCAATTGAAGACGGTATGGCCGAAGATGATTGGGAAGGCTGGAAAATGTTGACCGATGCCCTCGGTGATAAAGTTCAACTCGTTGGTGATGATTTATTCGTTACTAACCCGAAACGTTTGGCGATGGGTATTGAAAAAGGTGTTGCCAACTCTATCTTGGTTAAAGTAAACCAAATCGGTACTTTAACTGAAACGATGAAAGCCGTTGACTTGGCTCACCGCAATAAATACACCGCTGTTTTATCTCACCGTTCCGGCGAAACAGAAGATACAACAATTGCTGATATCGCTGTTGCTACAAACTGCGGTCAGATTAAAACCGGTTCTATGTCTCGTACAGATCGTATGGCTAAATATAATCAGCTTATTCGTATTGAAGAAGAGCTTGGTGATATGGCTATCTATGCCGGTAAATCTATTTTGAAAAAATAGTTTATTGGGTGTTTATAAAATAAAGCCTCAGAATTTCTGAGGCTTTATTTTTATGTATATTCTTTTGATGTTGTCAGAATTTTTCCTTGTCTTTTTTGTTTTTGTAAATCTATCAAAAGTTTTGAACGTAATAAATGTTCCGGCTTTTGCTCGCAATCTATTTGCAATATTTTATTTTTAGCATGGCTATTCATATCTGACGGATTAGGTGCTCGCCAATAGCCGCTGCCTCCGTTTATAATGCTTTTATCACTACCATCCAGAGAACAGCCACTTATTTCTATATTATATTCTTTGGCATTTAAAACATTTTTCCATTGACTGAGTGTTGCAACGCCATCAAAAATTATCGGATCAAAAACAAAAATTTCTTTACCCGAACGAATACACATCGCAACATGGTAATTAGTCCACCCTACTTCATTAAACTCCATCGGATTATCTGATGGTCTGACGACAGAAACGGTGTAGTTTTGAGGATTTTTATGAACAATCAGCGGACTGTCTGTGGGATATTCTCTTTTTTCCGACTGCAAGCACCATGCTTTTAGCGGTAATAACCCCGCCTCCTTTGCTTTCTGAGCCAAGAGATGCGCAAAGGCATAACAACATTCATTGGAATACATATATTCTTTATTGGGGAAGAGTTCATTTTTCCAATTTTGAAACAATTTGTTATACTCTTCGATTTTTTGCCAATCTGTTTCTGCCATACTTTATCTTCCTTATTTTTGTTTATCATACCACTTTATTAGACAAAAATAAAGATTATTTTCACGCTAAAATCCCCCTCTTACAAAGAGGGGGATTTTGCTTATTTTTCATTAGAAATTGGCGATACGTTTTAACGCCTCTTCTACCTTTGACTTGTTTTCCAAGGCTTCCGCCTGACGGCGTTTTTCCTCTTCAACTACGGCAGCCGGAGCTCGCTCTACAAAACTCGGATTATTGAGCTTACGTGCATAGCCTTCCAAGTTTTTATTTAAGCTCTCCAACTCTTTGTTCAATCTTTCTCTTTCGGCCGTAAAATCCACTACCCCTTTAAGCGGTAACAGCAATGTGCATTCCTTAAAGACTGATTGAACCATATCTGATGTTATTTCACATTCTTCACAATTCAAACCTTCTAACCGGGCTAAAGAACAAATAATATTACTAAACGTCTTAGCATGTTTCTTTGATTGTTCGCTTGCATCTTTCAATGTAACATTTAGTTTTGCTCCGGCAGGTAAGTTCATTTCTGCTCGCAAAGAACGAATTGCCGTAATTAAATCAATCGCCCAATCAATATCGTTCATTGCTGAAACATCAACCTTTTCCGCTTTAGGCCATGGAGCATGAATTAATTTAACCTCTCTTTGAGCGGTATTATTCCACAACTCCGTGGTAATAAACGGCATAAACGGATGCAAAATAACCAAAATTCTATCCAGAACCCATGCAAATGATGCTCTCGTTTCTGCCTTTTCTGCTTCATCTTCTCCATAAAGCAACGGCTTAATCATTTCTATATACCAATCGCAGAAAGTACCCCAAACAAACTGGTAAACAGCATTGGCAGAATCTGAAAAACGGTACGCATTGAGATTATCAGTAACCTCTTTACTTGCTTCTTTGGCTTTGGCTATAATCCATTTGTTTACCGGATGTTTTACCGAATTTTCATCAAAACTTTTATCCGTTTTACACTCGTTCATTTCTCCAAAGCGAGCGGCATTCCACAATTTAGTGGCAAAGTTTCTATAACCGGCTATGCGGTTCTCACTCATATTGATATCTCTTCCCTGAGTTTCCATCGCGGCCATGAAAAATCTTAAAGCATCGGCTCCGTATTTTTCAATCGTATCCATCGGATCAACCGTATTGCCTTTGGATTTTGACATCTTGCGACCTTGCTCATCTCTGACTAATCCATGAATATAGGCTTTTTTAAACGGAACCTTTTTCATCATATACATACTCATCATCATCATTCTGGCTACCCAGAAAAAGATGATATCAAATCCGGTTACCAGAACAGACGTTGGATAAAACGTATCTAAAAACTCTGTTTTATCCGGCCAGCCTAATGTTGAAAACGCCCATAAGCCTGATGAAAACCATGTATCAAGGACATCAGTTTCTCTTGTCAAATCAACATGTTTTCCATAATGTTTGTCTGCGGCAGCTTGGGCTTCTTCCTCATTTTCTTCGCAAAAGATTTCTCCGTCCGGACCATACCATATCGGCATTTGGTGTCCCCACCACAACTGACGAGAAATACACCATGGTTGAATATTGCGCATCCATTCAAAATATGTCTTCTCATATGATTTGGGAACAAATTCCATTTCTCCACTTTCAACAACCCGAATAGCTTCTTTTGCCAATACCGGAGCGTCAACAAACCATTGATCTGTCATTAACGGCTCAATAACCACACCTGAGCGGTCTCCATAGGGTATAACCATCGGGTGGTCTTCTATCTTGTCCATAAGCCCCATTTCAGTCAATGTTTCTATAGTCTTAGCTCTCGCCTCTAGCGTTGTCATTCCCGGATACGGAGTGTTTTCATTTAGCGTTGCATCTAAATTCAAAACATTTATCATTGGTAAGTTATGGCGGCGTCCAACTTCAAAGTCATTGAAATCATGCGCCGGTGTAATTTTTACCGCGCCGGTTCCTTTTTCAGGGTCTGCATGCTCATCCGCAATAATCGGAATAACTCTGTTTATTATCGGAATAATGCAATTTTTGCCGATTAAATGTTTTAATTTTTCATTTTCTTTTGAAACTGCTACCGCGGTATCTCCAAACATCGTTTCCGGACGTGTTGTTGCTATATGGATATATTCTTCTTTTTCTCCTTCAATCGGATATTTGTAATAATACATTTTTCCGACTGTTTCTTTTTGGACAACCTCCAAATCTGAAACGGCTGTCATAAATTTGGAATCCCAGTTAACCAATTTCTTAGCTTTATATATCAACCCGTCTTTATATAAATTTACAAATATTTTTCTTACGGCTCGGCTAAGACCTTCGTCCATCGTAAATCTCTCACGGCTCCAATCACAAGATGCTCCTAAACGGCGTAATTGTTTGCATATGGTACCGCCTGAGTGTTCTTTCCATTTCCATACGGTTTCAATAAACTTTTCTCGTCCGAGATCATGGCGTGAAATTCCTTCTTTTGCTAAATTTCTTTCTACAACCATTTGAGTTGCTATTCCGGCATGATCTGTTCCGGGTTGCCACAGGACTTTTTTACCTTGCATGCGATTGTAACGAATCAAAATATCTTGCAAGGTATCATCTAATGCGTGTCCCATATGCAAATAGCCTGTTACGTTAGGTGGAGGAATTACTATGGAAAATGCCTCACTGGAACTGTGCATATCCGGTATAAAATCTCCGCTAGTTTCCCAGTCGGCATAAATTTTTTCTTCAAAATCTTTCGGGTTATAGTTTTTATCTAACATTTTTCTATTCCAATTTATTTTTAATTAAACTTTCCTTTTTGACACAAAATTGCCCTCAAATTAAATTGGGGGCAATAACAATGGCAGGTTGGCTCTTAGCTCCTCCTAATTATCGCCAACCTTTACCATCACTCGTCTGATTTCTTTTTTGACTAAATCTTCAACCATCGCCGGAAGATTATCATCCATCCACTTTTTAAGTTCTTGGCGAACAATTTCATCATAATCAAGACTCAAATTCCATCTGCGGGCAACTTCTTTTCCGATAATTTGACGGACGACATCTTGGATAATGTCTGACAGCGTTTTATCACCATCTCCGAGATTAACAACAATATTCTTTTCTTCCGATGTTTTTTCGATAGCGCTGAAATCGTAACCATCTTCCTCATTTGTTTCTGTATAGGAAGACATATCATATGATGTATCTTCTTTGCTTTCATCCTTTTTATCTTCATCTTTAGACAGGAGTTTAGCAAAATTATTTATAATAGATGCTGATACATCTACTTTGTCTTCTTCTACTTTATCTTCTTTTTCCTCTTTCTCTGTTAGTGTTGAGCTCGGCATTTCTGAGAGAGGACTCTGAATGTTTTCTGATGCCGGAATCAGGCTTTCAATATCTTCTACCGGCGGTAAAATCTCATTTTCCAGCAAGCTGTCTATTGTACTGTCTGTTTCTTCTTTCAATGGTTCTAATGTATTTTCATCTTCTTTAACTTCAGGCTCTACAAAATCTTGATTGAAGATATTCGGTGTTTCTTCAAAGCCTTCAACTACAGGCAAACTGCTATCTTCTAAAACTTGAGTTTCTTCTGCTAAAGGTTCAATTGTTAAAGGTTCAATACTTTCTGCCTCGTTCGGTTCTTCAGAAACTTGAATTTCTTCTGCCGAAGGTTCAATGTTTTCTATTACGCTTGGCTCTTCCGATAATTCAGCTTGCGAATCTTCCGATATTACAACATCATTTTTATTTTCTTCAGAAACAGCAACTTCTTCTACATCTTTAATTTTTGGCTCAATGATCTCGGTATTGGTTTCTTTTGTAACCTCTAAAGGAACATCTACAGAAGCTGTTTCTTCTATCTCGGGAAGTTTTATATCTTCCAAAGGATCTTTGGCTTCTTCTAAAACTGATGCTATTTCTGAGTTAATATCTTCTATATTAAAATCATCTGCTGATGGAAGTGAAACCTCTTCTTTAGAAACTTTTGAATCTACCTCTTCACTACTTTCTGCAGCCTTAATTTCATCCAAAGCATTCAAGTTGACATCATCCAAATTCAAAGGCGTGTCAGAAAAATTATCCTCAAAAAACGGATCTGATTTATCATCAAAACTTTCCGATATATTTTCAGAAATTGGACTTTCTAAATAAGGTTCTTTTTCCGACACGATTTCCTCAACCGTTGGAATTGATATATCTAAATGAGGTTCTTCTTTATTTGTGTCTTCGGCAATCAGATTATCTATATTGGCAGAAACATCTTCCAATTTAATATCATCTAATCCGATATCCTCATCCTCAACACGCATTTCCGGAGATAAGTCTAAAATATCTTCTTCCGGCTCTTCATCTTCTTGAGGCTCAATAACAGTTTCGTCTTTTTCTTCTTCCTTTTGAGCAACTGGTAGCGCAGGCGCAGTTTCCGGCTCTTTAACCTCTTCTTTTGGGGTTGCTTCTTTCTCAGGAGCGACGGCACCATCCTCTGTTAAGATATTTTTTATTGATGACAAAATATCTTCCATTGAAAGATCTTCACTGTTATTTTCTTCCGCCATTTCAAAATCCTCAACTTTAATTGTTTTGTAATATCCTACATAAGAATTTTTTCTTTAGCAATAGCTTAGCCACTTATTAAGCTAATTTTTCTAATTTAAGGACAGCCACTTATCTCTGGTTTCTTTGTAATAGTGCTTTGCATCATACAAATCAACACCAAGTTTAAGATCTTTGGCTGTTAATTTTCCCATTGCCTGTAAAAGATTCATTGCAGAAACGTAGAAGTTACGACGCGCCTTGACTTCTTCTACGTTTGAATTTAACAATTCTTGATAAGCATCAAGGACATCCAAAATTGTTCTATTTCCAAGAGCTTCTTCTTTTTGAACACCATCTAATGCTATTTCATTTGCTTTTACCTGATCTACGATTGCCGATATTTTACTTCTGTTCGCTACCATATATTCCCAAGCGCTGGAAACCTCTGCTCTAACCCTTCTTTCAGCTTCCAAAACTTGCTCTTGAGCTTGCCATTTCTGATATTTACTTTGGCGAATCTTGGCTCTGGTTTCTCCCGAGTTATATAACGGCAATGTCAAATTGACACCCCATTCATAATTGTTTGTTTCGGGCTTTCCGTCATAATTATCTCCTTCGCTGCGAACTTTAGAGGCACTACCTTCAAGATTAATCTGCGGCGCCAAAGCTCCCGTATTAGCACTGACATTATAATCTTTTGCTTGCAATATATGTTTGGCTTGACGAATAGTATAGTTGTTATCTAAGGCTATGTTTAATGCCTCTTCATATGTCTTAGGGATAAAATCTCTAATTAAGACCGGTTTTTCCAAATTTTCCGGTTTTGAACCGATAATTTGTGTGTAGGTTGCTTTCGATGCCTCCAAATCTCCTTCAGAACTAATGCGATCCGAAATTGCTTGAGAATATCTTGCTTGAGCTTGTGACACATCTGTTCTGGTTACTTCTCCGACTTTGAAACGTTGGGTTGTTTCATCTAATCTCTTTTTCAACAAATTTTCATTATTCTTTTGCAAATCAACAATTGCTATATCCCTGACAACATCTAAATACGCCGTTGAGGCTTCTAAAAAAACTGTTTGCTCAACATTATACAAATTGTTTTGCTCAGCTCTGACACTGCTGTCTGCTGATTTTACAGAGTTTACAGTTGAAAAACCGCTGAATATCGGTTGCGTTATTGTTGCGGCTAATGTACTTTGTTTACTGGACCCATCCTGACTGTAAATATCACTGTCTTTGGTCGCATCACTATAAGCTGCACTTAAGGCAATGTTGGGACGAAAACCTGACTTTGCTATTGCAACATTTTCATCTATACTTCTCAAATATGCACGTTGAGCCTGCAAGGTCGGATTTGTGTTATAGGTTTGGCTCAATGCCTCAAACATCGTTTCTGCTCGTACCGAAAATGTCGCACTTAATGCTGTGGCAAACATTAGACCGGCAAGATAACTTTTTTTCATAAATTCACCTCAAATTATTAACTTTTAATTCTGTGCGATTATATTACATAGCATTAAAATTACAAGATTATTTCTTAAAAAACTTATAACTGCTAACGATTTTTTATAAAAATTCAGTATGTATTAACTATATTTCAATCAATTGCATTTAGGGTTGAGCATAAATAGGTATCTTTACCCAGAAGGAGACAAGAACGTGAAACAAAATGCCACAATTATTAGTGAAATTGATAAAGCTCGTCTTAAGCTCTCAATTGAACACTATATTAAATATTTTATAGGCAAAAGAACTTGCGAGATTAATAAAGATGAGGCTTTGCATGCCATTGCTCTGGCTGTTCGTGAGTTTGCCATGGATAAAATGTATGAAACAATTGCCCGATATAATCAGTGCAATTCTAAACGAATTTATTACCTTTCCATTGAATATCTTATCGGTCGTTCTTTGGAAAATAACCTCCACAACCTCGGTTTATTTGATATTATCAAAAGTATCAAAATTGAAGGCTTTCCTGATATGAGTTTGGAAGAGATATTTGATACGGAATATGATCCTGCTCTCGGTAATGGAGGTTTAGGGCGTTTGGCGGCTTGTTATCTCGACTCTATGGCCTCTTTGGGTATCGCCGGATTTGGCTATGGAATTAACTACCAATTCGGATTGTTTAAACAAAAATTTGAAAACGGATATCAAATTGAACAAGCTGATAGTTGGCAAGGTGAAAATTCTCCTTGGCAGTTTGCTCGTGAAGATCGTACCGTAAAAATTCCTATCTACGGCGAGGTTGAAGCTATTGATAACGGAACCGGTGAACCTAGTTATATTTGGATGAATACCAAAACATTATACGGGGTTCCTTACGATTTTCCAATCGTCGGTTATGAAGGAAAATCCGTCAACTACTTGCGTCTATTCTCTGCTAAAACCGATGACGAATTAGATATAAACATCTTCAATGAAGGTGGTTATATGGAGGCTATGAAGGAGAAAATTGAGACAGAAACCATTTCTAAAGTCTTGTATCCTTCCGATGCTGTAGAATCCGGAAAAGAATTGCGTCTTAAACAACAGTATTTCTTTGTATCTTGTGCCATTCAGGATATTGTTCGTCGCTTTATGGAAAAAAGCAATGACTTCAGCAAACTTCCCGAAAAAGTTTGTATCCAACTTAATGATACTCATCCGGCTATCGCTATTGCCGAATTAATGAGAATCTTAATTGATGAACACGGGCAAGAATGGGATAAGGCTTGGGATATTACAACTCAAGTATTTGCTTATACAAATCACACTTTGTTGCCTGAAGCTCTTGAAACCTGGCCGGCTCGCTTGTTTGCTAAAATGCTTCCGCGGCATTTGCAGATTATTTATGAAATTAATCGTCGTTTTATTGAATTTGCTAAAACAAAATTTGGCGACAATCATGAAAAACTTGAAAGAGTCACCATTGTACAAGGTGATGGTGATAAACAGATTATTCGTATGGCCAATCTTTCCATCGTCGGCTCTTTCTCTGTCAACGGAGTGGCTAAAATTCACTCGGAATTGATTAAAACATCTTTGGTTCCCGAATTTTATGAACTTTGGCCGGAAAAATTTACCAATATTACTAATGGTATTACACCGAGACGTTGGTTGGTTCATGCAAATACAGCTCTTTCAGACCTGATTGACAGCAAAATCGGCAATGGTTGGGTCACTGAACTTACTCAGCTCAAAGGTTTGGAAGACTTTGTCGATGACAAAAAGTTCATTAAAGATTTCAGCAACATCAAAATCAACAACAAAAAACATTTGGCTAAATTCATCTTCAAAACAACCGGTATCATGGTTAATCCGGAAAGTATGTTTATTGTTCATGCAAAACGTATTCATGAATATAAGCGCCAATTAATGACGATTTTGCAAGTTATCGGTGATTATTTAGCTATCATTAAAGATAATCAAAAACCGGCAACCCCAAAAACTTATATCTTTGCGGGGAAAGCTGCTCCTTCTTATAACTTTGCAAAACTTATCATTAAGCTAATCAATAACGTGGCAGATGTTGTTAATAATGATCCGCGTGTTAATGATGTTCTTAAAGTTGTCTTTATTCCTGACTATAAGGTCTCTGTTGCCGAAACTCTTATTCCGGCTGCAGATGTCAGTGTACAATCATCTACGGCAGGATTTGAAGCCAGTGGAACCGGCAATATGAAATTTGCTCTTAACGGGGCTCTGACTTTAGGAACTCTTGATGGTGCAAATATTGAAATCCGTGAAGAAGTCGGTGACGGCAACTTCTATCTGTTCGGTTTAACAGAACAAGAAGTTCATGCGAAACGTGCAACTTATAATCCTCGAGAGATTTATGAAAACAATAACTATATTAAGAGAATTATGAATGCCGTAAATTCTAATATGTTCTGTGAAAAAGATTATGTCTTGCTTTTTAAACCGATTTTTGAAGAACTTCTCAATCGTGATTACTATTTTGTTTTGGCTGATTTAGAGGCCTTTAATAAACGAATGAAAGATATTGAGAATGATTTTAACAACAAAGAAGGTTGGGCTAAAAAAGCTATTCTTAATGTTGCGAGAATCGGTAAATTTACTTCTGACCGTGCGGTTATGGAATATGCTCAGAATATTTGGCATATTCAACCTTGTCAGATTGAAAAAAAAGCTAAGAGAAACTCTTCAATAAAAAAAGCCAGTTAATCTCTTATTCACAGAAAAGCCCCTGATTTCAGGGGCTTATACATTAAAGGGACAATAAACGAAGTATGATATACAATGTTTATTGTCCCTAATTGTTTGTGAGGATG
>CALXTS010000014.1 GCA_944391465.1 uncultured Alphaproteobacteria bacterium | reverse complement strand
CATAACCATATTTGCTAGAACATTGTGTATACCATGCTGAATCACTTAAATCTGATGTGGACGATATATACATTCCTTTTGTTACCCTGGTTAAGCCTGTACAGTTTTGACATGGAGCGTAAGTTTTTCCTCCGCAGTCATAAAACTCGCTGGCAACATAACCCATGCCTTCAGCCAAACAACTATCGGCAAAGCCATCCAGATTTGAGCGATTTCCTGTCACAAATACGGCTCCTGAAAACGCTTTAGCGCAATCATTACTGCAAAAACCACAGCCTATCGTTTCTTGTCCATAACCTCTGGAAATAGTGCCGTCGGCTTTTACTTTTACATACCCCGTCTCACAGTTATCAAATGTGGCACCTTCACCAACATATTCAAAACAATCTACACATTTTGTATAGGTTTTATTCTCACAAACCTCCTTAGCATTAGATGCATAAAATCGTCCGCCATAACCATAGTATCTTTTACTTCCTACATTATAGACTTCACATTTGGTTTCAAATTCAGAGATAGTTTCCGCTTGAACCCAAGGTGCAACCAAATATTTTGCACAAGGTACAACCTCGCATCCTGTATGGGTGCTGTTGGCAACCATTCCGCTAGAACATGATGTACATGAACCAGCTTTTGCTGCTGAATAAGTATTACCAGTACAAGCTGAACAGGTTGAAGCTTTTTTCCCTGAATAGGTTCCGGCACTGCAATCTAAACATTTACTAGCTTCACGACCGGAATATGTACCAGCCTCACATTCAGTACAAGAACTAGCTCCGGCACTTGAATAAGTTCCTGCTGAGCAGATGTTACAAAAACTTGCTTTGGCGGAACTATATTTTCCGGCTGGGCAGCTTTCGCACTTTGAGGCTGCTTTCCCCGAATAAGTTCCGGCACTACAATCTAAACATTTTGACGAACCTGCCGTTGAATAAGTTCCGGCCTCACACTCCGTACATGCTGTTGCGCCTTTTTCTGCACTGTATGTTCCTGCCACACATGATGTACATGAACTTGCTCCCGCTGCGGAATAACTTCCTGCCGGACAAAGCGTTTTATTTATGCCATCACAAGCGCTTCCCGCCGGACACTGCGTACAACTGTTGCCGTTCTTATAATAACCTGCTTTACACGATACCAAATTAAATTTTGATACCGTGTATGGACTTATCGCTTTACATGTTGAACAATTATCAGCATTAGCCGGACAACTTCCCGTTGCCCATGTCGATGGACACGCACATACATAACAGGTTCCGTCTTTTCCTGAGGTATTCTGTGATGTACATGTATAGTTGTTTGATGTATAACTTGATTTACTGCTCTCACTAATCCATGTAGAATTTCGAACATTACAATTATTCAAAACACAACTTGAATAATAAGTCCCTCCGCTATCCGTGCAAGCGTTGGAAAGCGATGCACAAAGTTTTCCTGACCCTTGATGCGAGGCTATGGTGTATTGAAATTTTGATTTATCGCATGTACAAGATTTATAGCAGGTTTTTCCTCCTGCTGTGAATTGCCCCGTACAAGTTTGATTTGTACCTTTCTCTACACCACCTTTTGAGGCACAAGAAACCTCTGTTTTTTCTTGACCTCCTTCTTGACTACGATTTCCGTATGATCCTTGATATCTTGGTAAAAACTGGATTGCGGCCTGTGCATATGAAAAACAAAATATTACTGCCGCTAATATACTTAAATATAAAAGATTGCGCTTCTGCATGGCCGTCCTCCTCATATTACCTAAAAATAGTGTAATATGCGGACGAACTCACATATCTCGGTGGCGCCGAAATATATTTTTTTATATAATCTAATTTGTAGTATGCGAATATCTTTAGGCTATAAAAATATTCGCCCGCATATTACTCTTTCAGAATAACTTACATCTTCCCATATGTCAATACTGAATTTCAGCGGGCGGACAAAATAAAACCCCTCTGTCAAGGGGCTTTTTTTTACTATATCTTTTTCCATGTTGTTCCGGTGGGACTGTCTTCTAAAATAATTCCTTTCTCTTTCAACTCATTTCTTATTTTATCTGCCGTTGCCCAATCTTTATTCTTTTTTGCTTCTGCTCTTTGGCGGATTTTTTCTTCTATCTCAGATGATTCATCTTTACCATTTTCTCCCCGAAACCATTCTTCCGGATCTTGATACAGCAATCCGAGCATATACGCATTTGCTAACAGCTCTGATTTATATTTTATTTTTTCCGCTTCTGTTTGCGCTTTATTCAGGTTATTGACGCTTTCATGCAAATACGTCAATGCCAAAGGCGTATTTAAATCATCTGCCAATGCTTCAATCAGACGTTCATCGGGTTCTACATTTTCAACCTTTATCTCTTTATTTTTAAGCAAAGCATTGTAAAACTTGTCTAATACGTTCTTTGCGTTTGATAATCCTTCAAACGTAAAGTTGAACGGCTGATGATAATGTGCGGTTAAAAATAGTAAACGCAACGCCTCCGCCGGAGCTTTTGCCAAAACCTCGTCTAATGTATAAAAATTTCCCAATGACTTGGACATTTTTACGCCATCAACCATCAGCATACCGCTGTGAACCCAATAATGGGCAAATTTTGAACCTTCAAATGCGCAGCATGACTGAGCACATTCATTTTCATGATGCGGAAAGATTAAATCATTTCCTCCGCCGTGAATATCAAAATCGTTTCCCAAAAGTTTAGAACTCATTGCCGAGCATTCAAGATGCCATCCGGGACGACCATAGCCCCATGGGCTCTCCCACCCCGGTTCATTTGCGTCTGACGGTTTCCATAGCACAAAGTCCGCCGGATTTTTCTTATAGTCCGCAACATCAACCCTTGCACCGGCTAGCATCTCTTTCATTGAACGGCCTGATAAAAAGCCGTAATTAGGCATTGAATCAACATCAAACAAAACATGTCCCTCAGCCTCATATGCATGACCATTATCCAGAAGACGTTTTACAATTTCTATCATATCTTGAATATAATCTGTTGCACGAGGACGTGCGTTAGGCTCCAAATTACCGAGCTTCTTCATATCTTCAATATACCAATTGTATGTTTCTTCCGTTATCTCTCTGATGGGCTTTCCTGTCTCCTTGTGCTTATTTAATATCTTATCATCAACATCTGTTATATTAGAGACATAAGTGACATGATCTTTTCCATAAACATAGCACAACAATCTATACAAAACATCATATGACACCGGTGTCTTTCCGTTGCCTAAGTGCGCTCTGTCATAAACCGTCGGTCCACAGACATACATACGCACATTACAAGCATCTATCGGCTTAAACTCTTCCTTACGACGTGTCAGCGTATTATTTAAGTATATCTGTACCATTTTTATTTTCTCCTGCTATGCTTCTGTTCCTTTAAGCCTTTTTAAAGCCTTTTCTCTTCCGATAAGCGGCAACAATGTTTTGAGTTCGGGCCCGTTCTCCTGAGCCGTTAAGGCTTTCCGAATCGGGTGAAACAGTTCTTTGCCTTTTTTGCCGCTTTTTGATTTGACGTCATTCATCCATAAATTGAACGTTTCATCATTCCACGGCTCTTCGGGCAATAAATCTGCCGCAATATCCGTTAAAGTTTTATCCTCTATTATCGGAACTAAATTTTGGTGGCAAATTTTCTCCCATTCTTCAATATCTGAAACAATATTTAAGTTTCCTCTAACCGCATTCCAGAATTTTTCATCTGATTTTATTCTGTCTTTTACCTTTTCATACGGAAGATTTCTAACATATTTGGTATTGAATATTTTCAATTCACTTTCATCAAACTTTGGTTGTGAACGACCGAGTTTGTGCAAATCCAGACTTGCGGACAAACTATCCAAATCATAAAACGGTTCAATTGATTCTGAGGTTCCCAATTTTGCCAAAAATGAGCTTATCGCCATGGCTTCAATACCTTCGGCTCTTAATTCTCTAACACCCAGTGAACCCAAACGTTTTGACAATTTGCCCTCTTTTCCCGTCAGCAACGGCAAATGCGCGAACGTCGGAACCGGTGTTCCCAACGCTTCAAACATTTGGATTTGCGCGGCAGTATTTGTTACATGATCCTCGCCGCGTATGATATGGGTTATTCCGAAATCGCTGTCATCAATAACCGAGGGTAAATGATACAAATAACTACCGTCTTCTCTGATAATTACGGGATCTGCCAGATTTGAGGCATCATACCGGCAATGTCCGCGCACCATATCATCCCATTCTATAACACCCGGAACCAACTTGAACCGATAGTGCGGTTTTCTTCCCTCTTTTTCATAAGCAGATATTTGTTCCGGCGTCAATTTTAACGCACTTCTGTCATATATCGGCGGTAATCCTTTGGTCATCAGTTTTTTACGCATAACCTCAAGTTCTTCTGCCGTTTCATAACAGGCATAAACACGACCTTCAGCTTTTAATTTGGCTACTACTTCATTATATCTTTCCATGCGTGCGGATTGGCGAGCCTCTTCACTCCATTTCAACCCCAACCAATTTAATATATCGCGAATAGCCTCCTCATATTCGGGTTTGGAGCGCGCTACGTCCGTATCATCTATTCGCAACATAAAATTGCCGCCTAATTTTTTTGCCAACAGCCAATTAAAAACCGCCGTACGGGTATTGCCTATGTGCATAAATCCCGTCGGACTGGGTGCAAATCTTACTTTTATATTCGTCATCTGAACAAAATCCACTTTTATCAAAAAAACTATCGTGGATAATATAAGTTTATGACTCTAAATTCAAGGCTTTTTTAATATCTACAGTGCTCCTGAAAGTTTTTTTTGGTTAATGGCTTCTGCTGATAACGTCATCGTTTCCAAATCTTCTAAAAACCACTCCATTTCACCTTCGTCTGCCGTAACAATTTCATAAAACTTACTGCGATATACCAACATCAGACTGCTTTCGGCAACAATTATATCGGCTAATCTGATTTTGTTTTGCTCCTGATATAATTTAAAGCGAAGCATTATATCTTCAAATGTTTTTTCAGGACTCATTTTTACATTTACCTTAACCGTAACATTTGTGAATTTGGAATCGCTTGAAGCTCCGATAATTTTATATGTTATGCTCTCGGCAAAATCTAACGGGAATGTTTTGTATAAAGCCAACGCATATCTTTTAAACAACTGCAAATACTTCTTTTGCTGTTCTTCCGTCATATTCCGCCAATATTTACCGATGACAAATTTCCCGACATAGTCCATATCAACGTACTCAAGGAAAAGCTCATCAAGTTTATTGTAGCGCTCCTCCAAATTCGGGTTTCGAAAAGTCTCAAGCAATAATTGACCTTTTTCTTGCGCCCAAAGTTCTGCCTTTTTATTGTCAAGCGGAGCCGAATTCCCTATATTCGGAAATAAAATTAGTGCAATTAATATGATAAGTTGCAAAAAATTATTACTTTTCATAAAATTTACCTTATAGTTAGTTTTGAGAGTATTTTAACATTAATTGGTTAATAAAATGAAGCTTAAATTTATTTTTCTTGTCCTTATTGGCTTATTCTTCTCTTTTGAGTGTCATGCCGCAGATAATGCTCTGAAGCAGATTTATGCGCATAAAGCCGTTCGCTGCGGGACAGATTTAAGCTCAAAGACTTATGCCTATAAAGACAAAGAGGGTGTTTGGAAAGGTATTGATGCCGATTTGTGCAGAGCTCTTGCTCTTGCCGTTCTCAGTAACAGCGATGCGATTGAGATGGTTAATGTCAACTCCGATGAAATTGCCTCTGCTCTGCAACGCAATAAAATTGACATTATGCTCGGAAACAGCGCCATCTCAGCTGATTATGAAATTTCTACCAATGCGCGCGCTGTTGACGTTATTTACTTTGATAAACAAGTTTTTATTGCTCACCCAATCGAAAATGCTACATCCATGGAAAGCTATAAAGGCTCTACGGTCTGTGCTCTGGCAAATTCCGCCGATGCATATAATGTTCGGGAATACAGCCGAAAATATGGTTTGGGACTAAAACTCATAACTTTTAAAAATATGGCTTCTGCTCGCAATGCTTTTTTTACTAATCGGTGCAAACTCTTTTCCGCTACAGAATTTTATTTAACCGGATTAACAAAGTCTGTGGTTAACAGCAAATTAGATGTTAAAGTCCTCCCCGAAGTAATTGCTTATCGACCTGTCTATGCTTTTGCAGATAAGAGAAACGCTGAATGGCTGGTTACCAGTAAATGGATTTTAAATGCTTTGCCGTTAGCCGAATCCTTAGGGATAAATTCTAAAAATATTGATACGGTTATCGGCGTTGACAATCTTTCAACAAAATATCTGCTCGGAATTGATAAAACCCTTTGGAATAAATTTAATGTTAATCCGTCATGGGTCAAAAATGCTCTCAAAGAGTTAGGGAATTTTGGAGAAATTTATGAACGGAATGTTGGCTCTGATTCAATTATCGGCATCGAGAGAGGCAAAAACAACCTGATTGAAAACGGCGGCTATATTATAACTAAGCCTTTTTTATAATTTCTTATCGCGACTTTTTATAAATTCCGCGCAGCGAACAAGTCCGTCCGGGGTTACTATGTGGCGTCCGTTGTTGGACGGAATGATATATTCATCAACATCGCATCCCAATTTTTTCAGACTTGTACGTGTAAATCGCAAAGCCTGAAAACGCACCAAATTATCGGTATCTCCATGAATCAGTAAGGTATCAGGATGACTACGCGCATGCTTTTTAATATAATCCGCGGCAGCTAAAATCCCGCTGAAACTTATAACTCCGCCGATTGTCTTCTTTAACCTCAATGCCGTAAACAATGCAACCATTGCTCCTTGCGAAAAACCGCAAAGATAAAAATCCTTATACTTTAATCCATACTCATGTAGGCATTGCTCAATATAGGGTTCCAAATAATTATATGTTTCAACCAACCCTAAAGACATTCGATTATAAATAGATACACACTCTCTTAATGTCTTAACGGTTTTTCTCTCATCTTCAGAATCAAAACGGTGCATTGAATACCATTGGCGTTTTGTATCATATATCTCGCAACTTAACGGAGCCTGAGGAATATGAATTGCGACATCATCCAGGCTATCTAAAAGCGGCGTTATTCGGGCATCAATACTTTCAGCACTGTCAATATACCCATGCAAAAAAATAACTAATTTTTTTGGGTAGCCTTTAACGTGAACTATTTCTTCCGCAATCATTTTTATTCTTTCGGGATTAATTATGCTTTTTTAATACTTAAAATAAATAAATAAATCGTAAACAGATTTAAAATGAAAAAAAACACCGCCGAAGCGATGTTTCTTAAATTTTATTTATGCTTGCTGCCGAAGTGATACTTCTTCCCATGTACTCAAACCTATCTTTGACCAATCTACCGGTATTTTTTCGACCATTTGCATGCCGGCATAGTAGCTGTCTTTTATATTCCCGAGCAATGTCTCAACCATCACGACTTCTTTGCTTTTTCTTAATCTGTCTCGAATCTCTGGATTTATATAGTCAAGAATTATTCTATCTTCCGGCGTTCTGAAAAATATTGCATGCTCATAGCCGTCATAGACAATCTTTGGATCTTTTGGTGTGTTAGCCTGAGCCTCAATAAAGATATACAAATCACCTTTGGAACTTTCGGCAATTATGAAATCATTTGCTTTTACAAAATTTGACATCTGTTCCTCTAACTATTTTGTTTTTTATTCACTAATGATTGATAGATAATATCAAATCCGCCATTTCCATTACCTACTTGAACAGTAAAATCAACTTCTTGACGATTTCCGTCTTTATCATAGCGACCGACATTTTCTCCGGTAAATTCTTTAGTGGCATTGTATGTTGACACTTTCTTGTTTAATTTCTCTGCTCCGGCTTCTGCTGCTTCTTTCATATTACCTTTAGTAAGATTGTGGCTGTCTTCTCTTTTGCCTGTTCCAATAGCGGCAAGGGCAACTGCACCGCTGGCAAAAACTTGTAAATAATCAGGTTCCGGACCTAACTCTCCGCGAGCCTGGGCGGCATCGTCTATATTCAATCCGGAGATTCCCGTTATCATTGCTGTTGATGCGACTGCATATTTAACTTTGATTTTAGTTCCGGGAATTGTACTTTCCATAATATTTTCCCAAATTCTTTTGGTATCTTTAAGACTCATTATTTTTCTCCAAAGATGTTATCTATTGTTCTTATTTTACAATTTTGGACAAAAATTGTCAATATAAAAGCAATTAAATTAATTTTAAACTTATATTATTTGAAAAAAGTTTAGGCTTGGTTAAAACAATATCAAAAAAGCCCTGATATTTTTCAGGGCTTTGGTTTTATACTTATCCTATTTATTCGGATGCAAACTTCCAATTTACCAGATGTTTAAGAAATTCATCAAGATAATCGGCTCGACGATTTTGGTAATCAAGATAGTATGCGTGCTCCCATACATCTATATTAAGCAATGGTTTAATGCCGTGAGCGACCGGTGTGTCTGCATTTGCCGTTTTCATAACCTCTAGTTTGCCGTTATTGTCAACCAACCATGCCCAACCACTGCCGAACTGAGAAACTGCTGCATTTTTCATGGCTTCAAGCAATTTTTCCATTGAACCGAAATCCTGAACAATGCGATTTTTTAATTCTTCAGAGGGTTCTGTTGGTTGCGGAGACATGGATTTCCAATAGAATTCGTGATTAAAAACCTGCCCGGCATTATTAAAAATTCCTTGATACTCCGGTTTACCGTACGTTTTTTTAATAATTTCAATCAGCGGTAAATTCTCAAACTCGGTTCCGGTTATCAACTTATTTAAATTATCGACATATGTTTTATAGTGTTTTCCATAGTGATAATTTATGGTTTCTTCCGTAACATATGGTACGAGAGCGGTTGTTTCATAAGGAAGTGCCATCATTTCAAACATTGTTCTCTCCTTTGTATTATTGTTGTTTGTGTTTTATATAGGTGTTGGTTCCAATTTCATCAAGCATTTTTTGTTCTTTATCACTTAGCTCTTTTTGCGCGCGTTTATGGCGTTGTTCATCTACGATTTCATAAGTTTTTTGTTCTTTAAACATATCTGCTATAATTTCTCTGATTTCTGCTATTTTTCTCTGAGTTTCCAATAACAGGCGTGTTTGTTCTTCTCTTATATCAAGATAACGTTTAACGTATGCACCAAAATCCCCTATTCCGCCGTTTTGCGCCTGAAAAGCCTTTTCTTCTTCATATTTGGCATCCAACAGCTTAATGTTATTGATGATTTGCTCTTCTTTTTCAAGCTGTTCAACCAATTTTTTGCGTTGCTCGTCTATGTGGAACTTCTGAATACGAGTTAACGTTTTGAGAGATTTATTCATTTGCTTTTATCCTTACGTTTCCGGATTATAAGGCGTTGCCAAAATTTTCCCCAGCATTTCATAACATTCGGCAAGTGTGAATCTCTCTTGTTTTCCTTGTGCCAGAAATTCCTCTATTTTCGGATAATAAAAAATTGCCTCGTCAACTTCTCGATTAGAGCCTTTTTTATAAGCTCCGAGACGTATTAATTCTGCCATATCTTCATATGCCGATATATATTTGCGTGCTTTAGATACAAGTGCGTATTCCTCTTTGGTATCACAATCGGGCATGGTTCTTGACACTGAGCGCAGAATATTAATTGCCGGATATCTGTTGCGTTCGGCAATGGCTCGATCCAATACGATATGACCATCCAGAATAGAACGAACGGCATCTGCGACAGGTTCATTATGGTCATCACCATCAACCAAAACCGTAAAAAGCCCCGTGATTGTTCCGTTTCCTGAGCCTGGTCCCGCGCGCTCCAACAAACGGGGCAACTCGGCAAAAACACTCGGCGTATATCCTTTTGATGCCGGAGGTTCCCCAACTGATAATGAAATTTCCCTTTGTGCCATTGCGAATCGGGTTATTGAGTCCATCATACATAGAACATTTTTATTCAAATCTCTGAAATATTCGGCAACAGCCATTGTCACATATGCGGCTTGGCGGCGCATTAACGGACTTTCATCAGATGTTGCGAGCACAAGAATCGATTTTTCAAGTCCTTCTTTTCCCAAAACATCTTCAACA
This sequence comes from uncultured Alphaproteobacteria bacterium, assembly GCA_944391465.1. Classification (GTDB taxonomy): domain Bacteria; phylum Pseudomonadota; class Alphaproteobacteria; order RF32; family CAG-239; genus CAZU01. Next base: position 34,118 of record CALXTS010000014.1, on the reverse strand, counting down.
AACTCTTTAGCCTCTCTTCCGCGTTCTCCTATCAAACCAATGACGGAAATATCCGAATCGGTTTGGCGAGCCATCATTGACATCAATGTAGATTTTCCGACTCCCGATCCGGCAAAAATTCCCATTCTTTGCCCTTTGCAAATCGTCAAAAATGTATTAACAGCCTTGACGCCCAAATCAACCTTGCCCTGCACTCTATCTCTGAATTGAGCCGGAGGCGGTGAATTTTTAATATAATATGGCTTGGTACCTTTTAATAACGGACCTTTTCCGTCTATGGCCTCTCCAAACGCATTTATGGTTCTCCCTAGCCATGAAGGGTGCGGATAAATTACCGGTTTGGCGTTTGCAACTTCTACCCTGCATCCCTGCCCTATACCATCCAGAGATGCATACGGCATTAAAAGCAATTTATCATCTTTAAAACTAACCAATTCACAAGGAACCACTTTTCCGTTATTGGCAAAAACACGGCAACGGTCCCCGATGGAGAGTTGAGTGCGAATCCCTCCGACCTCAATAAACAATCCCTGAACGCCGGTTACACATCCATAGTACAAAGATGTGTCCATATTATTTATGTCATTTAAGATGTTCGGCAAAAGCGTGGTCATATTTTTCTTTCATTCTTAACTTTTATTTTTCTTAAGATATACGATTTAATGATTAATTTTCAGCCCTTTTTCATCTTATTAACAATATTCATTTGTTAAAAGTATTTTCTTTCTTTAACGGCTAAAAAATTTTTTCGTTAATAATTATTAACAACCTTATTAAAAAGTTAATAAAAAAATTAACAAATTAAAAATTAGAGATTAAGATATGGGCATTGAGTAATTAATAGGGGGAAGCTACAATGCGGGTCTTGTTAGTAGAAGATGATTACGCCATCTCTCAAAGTATTGAGATGATGCTTAAAAAAGAAGGAATGATTGTTGATACAACCGATTTGGGTGAAGATGGATTAGAAATCGGGAAATTGTATGATTATGATATCATTATTCTTGATTTGATGTTGCCGGATATGAATGGTTATGAAGTTTTGAAGAATCTGCGCGCCTCAAAAATTAATACGCCTGTTTTGATTTTGTCCGGATTAAGTGAACCGGATAAAAAAGTTAAAGGTTTGGGATATGGTGCTGATGATTATTTGACAAAGCCTTTTGATAAGGCTGAATTGTTAGCACGTATTCAAGCTGTGGTCAGACGCTCTAAAGGGCATTCAAACTCACTTATCCGCACCGGTGATGTTGAAGTTAATCTTGATAATCAGACCGTTTCCGTTAAAGGAAAGGCTTTGCATTTGACCGGAAAAGAATATGGAATTATGGAATTGTTGTCTTTACGCAAAGGTTCTACGCTGAACAAAGACCAATTTTTGAATCACTTATATGGCGGAATTGATGAGCCTGAATTGAAAATTATTGATGTGTTTATCTGCAAACTTCGTAAGAAATTAGAAAAAGCATCCGGCGGTAAAAACTATATTGAAACCGTTTGGGGGCGTGGTTATGTTTTGCGTGATCCCGATGAGTTGAAAAAATAATTTCTAAAAATAAAAGCCCCTCATTTTGAGGGGGTTTTATTTTATGAGGGACTTTTATTTTTAATACCCGCTCCATATACCGCATGGTACATCCAGCATGTTTGTTCCGTCAGCTCTCTTAAAATCTGATGTCTTCATTCCTATACCGCTCACGTTATTTTTAAGTACGGAACTGACTGAGGTTGACATTGGTCCGGCACTATAACTGGAATAACTTGCCTGAAAACAACCTCCCGCGGCTATTCCTAATGCTCCGGCTCCATATGTATAACTGCCTGATGATAATAAATATCCGGTAGAAGTTATATTAAAACTATTCCACTTAATACTAGATGAACAACCTGATGATAAAACCAATTTTCCGCCTACAGTAAAACTACTACTGCAACCTGAAGTTCCTCCATTAATCTCAACTTTTTCCATGATTGTATAAGCTCCACCGTCTGCAAAAGTTAAATCTGATGAAGATTGAGAGCCTTTATAAAACGCACAAGTTCCGCTGACTGTGGCTTTAGAAACTTTCGCATAAAAAAGTCCGTTTTTAATTGTTGAACTTGCAGCCATAAGTTGATTATTATCCAAGCAGTTAGAATATTGGTCATTAAAATAACTTTCCGAAACCAGTTTTCGGTTTTTAAGTTCATAAGTTTTTGAAAAAGATAAAGAAACATCATTTAACAAAGCTAAAATATTTTTTGATGATGCAATTGCCGAATCAAAATCTGTTGCGGTTCTAATTAAATAAACATCAGAACGATTTGCTGCTAACCATTCCTCACAGGTTTGAACAACCGGCGTTGACGATGTTCCCAAATCGCAGTATCCGACGGAAGTATCAAAAGGGCATTTAAGAAACGTATGCCCCGAACATTCCGAAGCCGTTTTGGTATAGCCAAGCTCGCTACAAGTCGGCGGTGTAACACATTGTGCTTGGACTGCATTTGCCAAACCTAATAAACTTATGCCGCCGAGCAACATTCTGTAATAGTTTATCTTTCTCATCGCTTTCTCCTCCCTTTTATCAGGTTTGTCTTACCTTAATTCTTTACCCAGCATTTTAACGCGCCGTTACACCAATAACTTTCCAAGTTTACCTGCGGACTGGTGCAAGTTATCGTATCGGGCTTACATTCACTGTAATAAATCAACTCTCCGCTCTTACAACTGCTTGCGCCTGCCTCCGGCCCGTTACTGCAAGTCTGATACCCTGAACCACAGTCTTTCGGTTTGATGGAATACCAGACCTTGCCTACGCAGTCCGTACAGCGTCCGCTCTCCGCGTATCCTTCCGGAATACTCTCATGCGGGTAATTTTCACAGTTAGCCATGCAACAACTTTCATATTTACCGTCACAACTTATCCCCTCCGGATTACTACAATTCGAAGCATCATATTTAAACTTGCTCAAACAAATACAAGAACCATAACAAGTCAGAGGACCTTTTTGAACTTTGGCGCAGACATAGAGATTTGTATCTTTAGGAGACGACAACAGACCGTAGTCAGAACAGATTTTATCTTTATACGGGTCAACAGGTTTTCTCGGAGGATTAGAAGCATCTCCTCTGACACCATATGAACCTTGATATCTCGGTAAAAACTGAACACCGGCAAAAACATCGGAACAAATAAACAAGCATCCTGCCGATACTAAACTCAGATAGATAAGAACACGCTTCTGCATGACCGTCCTCCTCAATAATAAACAGAGGTAACATGCAACAGGAGACTTTCGGTGGCGCCGAAAATAATAGAAAGTCCGGTGTAATATGCGGTTTTAGACTTTGTTTCCGTTACATGTTACTCTTTTAATATACCCCATTTATCGCAAAGAGTCAATCTATAATTTTATTGGGAGGACAAAATCTATTCCTTCGGATATTTGTTTTTTATTCCCTGCCAGCGTTCTATTATATCTATCAGCTCATAAGGAAGTGTTCCACCCTCTTGCAAAACCATATCAAAGGCTTTTAATACCGCATCTAACTGCTCACCTAACGGTAATTCTTTATTATATGCTTTTTGGCGTTTTTCATAATATGTTTGACGAACTCCGGACATGATTATCACCCTTATTTATTTTATGATTTTGTTAATTGATGTTACACTCTGCAATATTTGAGACGGTAAGTTACTCTCTTTTAATGATGCATATTTCTTTTTATATGCCGCAGTATCTTCCTCTATTTCATCATATGTTTCTCCTACCAATCTGTTTTGAACGGCCAGTGCCGATTGTCCACTTCCGGCTCCGCTTGCTCCCAATAGCGCTCTTCTTGTGGCCAATTGTTGTTCCAACAAATTTTTTTTCTTATTTACAGATGCTTGATATGATTGTGTCAGGTATTCCTTCTCACGCTTATTTTCTTTGGCGTTTTCTAAAAGGTTCAAAGCTGTGCTCCCTAGCTGTAATACCACAGCTGAACTTACTCCTCCCATTTATTCCTCCTACTGTTTGATTTTAACATCTAAAACAACACCCAATAATGTAAACGGACATGGTTTTTGATTCTTGATACTCCAAATCGGTTTTTGCATTTCTCTTATCCACCCCAAAGCTCTGATTTGCAAATCTCCCGTATAGCTTTCTACCGGAGCATCCAAAACCTTATCTCGGTACATCTTTCTTAACGGTATTTCATTATACCCGTTGCCTATATCAATACAAAAACTGGTTGTATCTAAGAGCCTAAACATCCCTGATATTATTCTCAATGCCTTGGGCGGATACGGCGTTGCACTTTCTACTATATAAGGTAACGGCTCTATGATATGCTCATAAGAGAGCCCCACAATAATTTCTTTTGCCGGTTCCAAAAGCTCAATTCCTCCGTTTTCTACCGTGAAATCTCCGATGACAAATCCGTCTCCGATGACACTGATTTCCTTTCCTTCAAGATAGTCCAATCCTGTCCAATCTTTTGTTGCGATTTCAGCACTTAATTTTTTTCCGCAATCTACATAAAAGTTTTTATCTATTACTTCCAATAATGTTTTATTATCCCTTTCTACGGCAAAATATCTGTCATCTCCAATAACCGCTATGGAACGAATTTTTCCTTGTGTCGTGAACTTACTCCACGCGTTAACCTCCTCACTTCTGTATGTTGTCAGGCACGATACCGTTCCGTCACTCAAAACTACATATAAAATACTTTCATCCTGACTGTAGGCGATATCGCAGGGGGTTTGTATAATCTCTGAGGCCAAAAGCGTTAAATCCGTTGCTTGATAGGCTTGTTCAACATCGGCATATAAAAATTCTCTTAATTGCTTGCCGTTTTGTGATACAAACAAAGTTGCTCCGTCAACATTTTGCGGCGGAAGTGTATATTTGCTGTAACTGCCGACATTTGTTTGTCTGTGAAGCTGAATACTTGATGGTGTTAATGGTTCTCCCGTTACCATCCATTCCGCTCCGGTTGTAAACACTAAAAGGTGTCTGCTGGATACAACGTTGGTTATGGCGTTCACTTGGTCTGACAAAATAGAAAAATCTATTGCTTCATCATCTAGTCCGGTTCCGATGTCAAAATTAAACAAATCTGATGATTTTGAAAGCCATAAGTGGTTCGGTAAACTATATGACCCTCCGATAACCATACGGTCTTGATGAAAGGTTAATGATGACGGATATCCTCTGCGGGCTGAAAAAACTTGTTCCTCCCAATCTGTTGTTCCGCCTGTTCCGCTCAGCCCTTTACTTACACTTAAAGAAGCCTTGTTGGCTGCACTTATTCCTGTTATAACGCCTTCTCCTCCGTTAATTTTAATTCGGATATTCATCCAACTTTCATCAAATATTTCAGAATCTGCCGTTAATGTTATGGTTCCGCTTGTTCCTGACGGGGAGAGTTTTACCTTTTTTTGATAAAAATTATAATATGGGCAAAAGACCTGCCCGTTCTCTGAATAAAATTCCCATTCCTCTATTTTCCATACCTCTCCGTCATTACGGCTTATTTGCATCGGCGGAACTTCAGGATGAACTACTAACAAAGTATCGGCACTTTGCGTCCAATTTATTGTTTTTAACTGTTTTGCCGTCCATACTGAATCCATCTCGGCTATGCAGACCTCTTCCTTATAGACTTTTATTTTTTGTGGAGAAAATACCAATAAATAGGTTTGTTCCGTATTAAATTCAAAAGAAATTAATCGACTATCTGAATCTATCTCATCAACATAACGAAGCCCTTTTCTTCGGCAAACGCCTCCTGTTGGAAGAATAATCACATTTTGTAACGTTTTGGCTCCGTTGGTATAAATGCTTAAATCTCCTCGCGCATAAAGATATGATGATACTTGTCCGGCCGTAAAATTGGTTTTTAAGCTAATTTGCGCACTCATAAACGTACCTCCGTTAATGAAAAGTCCTCAAATCTTTTTGGGGTTGCTTGTTGGGCATCCGTTAATCTTGCCTTCTTCAACTCTTCTTCCGCAAGTTTATACAAAAACTCCGCGCGACTTGAACTCTCCGTCAGCGGAAGGCAAAACTCCGCTGCCAATCTGGCTACCAGAGCATCTGAAAAAAACGCCGGAAAAGAATTTTCCAGCGCTCTGAATATATATGTTAAAACAACATGTGATGAATTTGTATGTAGTGTATTCTCCTTTATACAATATTCTATTCCTCTCCCCCGAGACTGGCTTCCGGCTGAAATTATGCGTAACATGTCATTTGGAAGCTGATACGCATATTGATAATCTGCCAACGGACTGTCATATAACCTTCCCAATGTCGTCTGCACTACTGCAAAGCTCCATGGATACGATGACAGCATACCATCACGAATTAACGGATATAAGTTTGATGAAATTTCTGCTTCGGCTGTTCCGTCTTCAAAAGAGGATATGCTTGAAGCTCCTAATTTTAATAATGCCTTGGAACATAAGCCAATATCGGTATAAGTTGTCATTTTGAACTCCAAAATAAAAAAAGAACCCCGAAATTTTTCGGGGTTCCGTTCATTTGCTGATAGTATGTTATTTTTTTATGCTGCAGGCGCGGCTATTGATGATACCGTAACACTTCCGTCTGCCACCGCTGATACGGAAAATATCGCCGGTTCTATCGTCGTTCCCGATGATGCATTCACCATAATCATATCTCCTGCTCTTGCAAACGGTGCGATATCATTGAAATATCCCGATGCTTTTACCGTACTCATTGCATCCGGTGTAGAATAATTCCAAAGTGTAAAGCCATTGGCGTATGCCATGACGCTAAAGTTTTTTGAATTATATGACATTAATTTTCCTTTCAACTAAATTATTGATTATGCCTCTTTGGCTTTAATCCGAACGATACCCGTTTCATCAATTAAACAAGCGCCCTGACTCATCATATTATTTACAAAGTGAGCCGCATGATCTCCGTGCCATGTAATATCGCTTTTTACATCTTGTCCGGATGCGTGTCCGATTGCCGTTTTATGGAACATGAAACAATCTCTTGATGTTCCGCTCAATGGCAACCCCGTATGCATTACCCAGTTGATACCCAACCAACGACGGCTTTCCGTACCCTTCAAAAACGGCATATTCTCTCCCGCATACTCAGAACTTGAAAATTCTTGAATATTCAATAATGCATTCCATTGCAAAGGTCCGACAATTGCAAATCTTTGTCCGTCATCAGGAACATTATTACCGTTAAGAACCGCAAAAGCGCTCAACAATGTGGTTTTATCCAGCGCCTTATCATATGAACCAACATCATTTTCCGATGAAGCACTTGCCAAAGCGGCAATAATTAATTCGTCTGTCTTGCGTCCCAACGCATATGCTCCGGCATTGACGATAACTTGTTTTTCGTCATGGTTGATTTTCAACTCATCTAATGCATCTACCCAATCGCCGGCGTAATAATCATGAAGCTCGCATTCTATCGGCGTATGGTCAATACTCATTACCGGAACCAATCCATGACGTGCCTTCTCTGAGGCTATTCCTTTTCCTACTTTTTGGAAAACCGTACTGGATCCTTTTACATTATTTTGTGAACGAACCATATTTTTTAATTTGGAACCGTTTTGCTGGTAAGCTAAATGAACATCGGCTTCAAATTGTTTGATAAAAGACTGACTGATTTCTATAGACATATATATTCTCCGTTAATTTTTTATTTTGAAGGATAAAGTTTTTCAAATCCTCGAGTGATTTTATTGACATACGCCTTGTCATGATCTCTCCAATACCTCGGATCTTCCATCATCTTTTTAAGGCTTTCTTCCGTTATATCTTCCGGAAGAGAACTTTCTTTTGCCAATATCGGCTCTTTTGATGACATCATTTGATACAATGCGATTACCCCTTCTGATGTGGAGGCTAATGCGTCATACACTTGAGTATTGAGATTTTGTTTTGCCCAAGCCGATAACTGTCTTGAGATTTCATTAAAACGTTCCTTACCGCCAAAATAAGAAATCAATTTTTCAGTCTGGCGAGCGGCTTCAAAATTTACCGTCATCTCTTCAATGTAGGGAAGCACTCTTTCATTGGCGAGATCATAAACAAGTTGCGCTTGCTCATTGGTAAATCTTTTTTCAAACATACGTTTTAAGACTTCATCATCTCTTTCAAGATACGGGCTGGGTATTTTGATGTCGTATTTGTCATAACTCTCAGGAAGATTACGGAGATTACCTTCTACAAGGTTGTCATCTCTTGCCGCCAAATCATTATATGCGGCTATCAACTCGTTGAGTTTGACGGTTTTAGTTGCGGCATCAAAAAATTTATCCGGCAAACCTTGCGGCTTACCGGATATTGTTTCTTGTGCTTGTTCCAGCAGATTTTCTGCATTTGGTTTCATGTTTTTTTCCTTTCTGTTATCATTATAAACCAACTTTTGAGAGCGAACTTATATATCCTACTAAATACCTTTGTCCTTCAAGATGACGAAGTGTATCTGAAGAAATCTCTGGCCCCATATATCGCTCTAATGTTAGCCGGCGAAGATGAGACAAAACTACTTGTCCATCTTTTGTATTAAAACATCGGATGAATGCGCGGCGAATTTCTTCGTTGTCTTGCTCTCCGATGCTTGTTTTCTTAAACATTACCATTTTCTCCTTCTATCAGAGGTGTTAAATCCGGTAATGTTTCGTTTATCAAATGTGTCGGGACATTTAATGTTTTGCCCAACCATTTGGCGGTTTCAAACGCGTTTAGAGCCAATGTTCCTCCGGCTCCCAAAACTGACAGCATGTTTATCCAATCAGAAACATTCTTTACATCTTGCCGAGACTGAACCATCGCTAAAGGCGATTTGTATTGCAAATCAACTATTTTGCCATCAAGCTCAAAATTCAAAATATCTCCTCGGCGCCGTAATATATGAAACGCTCGTTTCAGCAACGGCGTTAATAATTCTGATTGCAACCGACCAAACGATGCTCCCAATATTCTGGCCATTTCGGCAGAGCGTTCCAGAACCTCGGTTGCCGTCATATTCGGAACATTTACTTGCGCCAAACGATCTGATAATAATGCGTGATTGATTCTGGCTCGTAAATCCTCCAGTATTAACTGAGAAACATCAAATTTTCCAGGAGCCTCCAACGGCGTTAAACCTTTTGAGCCTACAGCCTTGGGAATTATTGCTCCGGGAACAAGTTTGATATTAGCCGGATTTAGTATTCCGTCGTCATCGGCCTGCCAAATACCTGTTACTGATATTGAGGCATTTTTAAGAATCAGCTCTACAACTTTATTGGCTGTTTTTATATCCGGAAGAGCTTTCATTACCGGTGAACGACCATAAATCTCTCCGGGAGCTTTTAACCATCTGAAATTAATAAACGGGGAATCATTAAAATGTCCCCGTTTAATAATGTTGCTCTCCAGTGATGTATCATCATACAACAAAGCTGTATATTCATAGCCAAAACCGCCCTGTTTTCCGTATTGCGGAATGACTGCTTCCAGTAAACGGCATTTATAATTGTTATCTTTTTCAAATTTCTCGACTAAAGACGCCGGAAGTTCAATATTGGGAAATCTTAGCCGTAGTTCATTTAAACCGGTTTCTGAACAACGATATGTTGTGTCTATTCTTCCGCCGGCACTTTCTTCAAAAGCTATCTCCCTCAGCGGAACGGCATAAAATCTGAATGCACTGGCTTCCCCTAACGGGGCTTCTTCAAACATTAGGCATGCGGTTCCGGCTATAACCAAATCAAGATAACATTGATGAATTTCAACCGCGAAATTTGAATGCTCAAAATTTTGCAACATTACCGTTGAAGTATCATCTAATGTTTGTGCGACTTGTGCTTTTTCTGTATCACTCAATTCCGCTCCGGCTTTAAAGCCAAACCATTTTGCCCATGGCGGAGTTAATTCTGCCAATAATGAAGAAGCGAGTTGGTCAACGGCATCGGCAGCTGTCGCATCGTACAAATGCAGATTTTTCTTACTGCCGTAATCAGCATAGTTTTCCGTTAAAACAGAATTTTCTCGTTGCGGAAAGGCGTATTCATAACACTCTGCCCAATGTGGTTCCCAGTTTTGTTTTCTGAGCTGTGCTTTCTTATAGCCTTCTATAATCTGAACGGCTAAGTCTTCCATGCTTATTCTCCTAAAAGTTTTTTGCGTTTGAAACTGTCTTCATTCGTCTTTAGAATTCCTTTATACGAAGTACGAATATTGCTTTCGATACCTCTGCGTTGACGCTCTAAAGCCTCTTGTCTGGCTTTGGCTTCTGCTTCTTCTTTGGAATTATCAACCACAACAGGCGCAGGTGCCGGACTTTCTGATTTTGACGGTTTTAGTACTCCTCCCATTTTTTATTCCTTTCTTTTTATTTGATTACTGTTCTGTTAATTTTTTCAGATCCGCTTTTGACTACTGAAACGCCAAGTACTCCCAAAGCTATAGCCCAAAGCGATGTCGTTTCTACCAGAGCCGTTATTATCTCCGGCGCTTTCGGGTTTTCCGATAAAATAACCCAACAAATGGTGAACATGTTCATCAGCCATGCAATTGCGACAGAATAACCAAAAGCCGGTCGCCAAAATCTTACAAATTTATCCGTGGCTCCCATTTCTTGTCTGATGGTTTCATGAAGTGTTGACAGGGTTTTATCATCTAACTCATTCTCTAATTCCTGTGTCTTTTCTAAATGACGATTAGCTTCTTTTAATTCCTCCAACGATATTTGCCTGCTTTGAATTGCACTATCAACATCGCCCAATAAAATCCCTGCTTGTCTGGCGCTGTCATTATTTAATGCACCTAAAGCCTTACCTAAATATTTGACTATTATCGGAAGACCTATTTTTCCTAAAATCTTTGTTATCATTTTTTACTCCTCAATATCGTTATAAAATAAATGACTGCAGATTTCCGCACAGGGAATTTTTCCCTCAGACCATTTTGGGCGCAGATTGCGATGATGGTAGTGTGTTGCCCCGTTTACCGTATCGTTTAATACGTTTGATACTGCTCTTCTGGCAATCCTTTTACAAAGAGCAAAGATTTTATCGTCCTCTTTAACTGCTTTTATTAATCGGAAATTCGGATCGTCCTCGTTCCAACATGAAAATTGCCAAGGTTTCAAACAGACCTCTTTAATCGTATTCCCCCACCAATAGCCCTTTCTTTTTTTACTTAGCGTAACTCTGTTTAAGATTACCGATGCAACGCCTTCTAATCCGGCTAAACCTTCTCCTCTTGCCTCTCCGTAAAGAGTTCTTGCCAAAATATCTTCTTCAATTGTCATTGGCAAAGCTCCTTTTATCCAGTTTATCTTCTATTCTCAGCAAATGTTCCGTCAGCCTGTTTTCAACATCTTTGAGGCAAGCTATTGAAACGTAATTGCGTGCCGCATACAGTTTAAACTCCGATAAAACATCTTGTTGAAGTCTTAAACCGGTATCTGCTTCTTTTTTGTTTTTCATCAATAGTCTAAAAAGGCCGGCGAATATCGGTATTTCTATCATCGCCAGCCAATTGACAAATTCATTTGGCATTAATTTTCCCCTTAAATTTCAAATTTTGTTTGTGCCTGATATGAAGTTCCGCCGCTGTTCCACCTTTGCTCCGATACATGTTCAGAAATATTTGGCTGTGGCAGTCTTATCGGTTCTGATAATAAACATCCGGCAACGGCGTCTAATCCGTCATCATGAGTGGCGCCGTTAAAACTCCATTCTCTCATTTCCGAAATAAACGGTGTATTCCAAATTTTTTCATGGACGTGCAATGCTCTGGCTGCCAACAAAACTTCAAAGGCCTCTAATATTCTTTGTTGTTTATTTTGGTTTGATATTTCTTCAATTACCGCAGTTTTTATTCCCTCTTTCTTTATTTCTCTTTTTAATATCGACGGTAAAAATTTTCCTATTCCGTTACTCTCTATCCTTACGGAGGGAAGATAATTGCGTTTTAAAAAATCAATAACTTTTCGACATTGTATATCAGCTCTGCTTTCATCTGCATTTTCTGAATATATTTTGATGTATTCTATATCATGCAACCAGCAACTACCGTCTTCTGCCGTAAAGACGCAAGCAATAACCGAATTATCTCCTTTAGCCGATGCAAAAGACGGATCCCACCAGCATGATGCCGACAACATCTTTAATTCTCCGATTTTTAGTACAAACCTTCCGTTCATACTTTGTAAATCAAGCCTTTGATTATATGAACGCAACAGGTCGGGATTTAAAACCGAATCTGTCAGGTTGACCGCCTCCAACATCATTTGAGATAAAAATTTATTTTCTCCGGAACGAATCCTGATGGAGGCTATTTCTTCATCTGAAAATCTTTCCGGCCAAGCGCTGTGTCCATCCTCATTTAACAATGGAAGTTTTAGGCATTTAAATCCTAAAAGATACGGCTTTTGCTCTTTTGTATCATCTGTTTCTTTGACCTGATAAATCGTATAATAAGTGTGCGGCGTTCCTATGTATAATTGAAGTCCTTGAGGTGTCAGAATGTAATCAAGTTCATCAAGTTTGGTTCTTAACTCCTCTCTTTTAAGAGCTGTATCACAATTTTTAGGAACCTCCACATCATCACAAATAATAATATCTGCACGGAGGCCGGTAATATTAGCTCCCACTCCTTTCGCCAGCATTGATGGGTCTCTTAGCTCTTGTTCCCGATTAATGGTAAACTGATCTGAAGCCCACTGTTCCAAACGAGACGGTTTTAAACCTTTGGTCAAAGGGTGCTGTTCAATAATTTTTTTTACATTCCTGACCATTTTTTTTGCCAATGCATAATCTGCCGCCATAACCAGTATTCTTTCTGATGGGTTTCGATATAGTGCCCATGCGCAAAATAATCCGACAAGGGTTGATTTGCCTGAATTTCGAAACGCCATCAACAAACCTCGTCTTTGTTTTTTGGCATTCCAAAGTGCCGAGAGCCAAACTGCTATTTTACGCTGATGCGTCGGAACTTTTATGCCTTGCATTTTGAACCAAATGTAAACAAACTCAAAAAATGTTGCTTTTCTAATCTTCTCCAAAACGGGCCTCCTCCTCTGCGGCCTCGTTAAAAAGTCTTTCAAGATTTATATTTGAATCCGCTTCAAGGCCTGAAACTTCAGCCTCCTCATCGGTCCATCGAGCTAATTTCAGCAATGTTTCTGCATGAACCACTGCTGAGCGACATGCATTATGATGAGCCGTAAATCCTTTGGCATCTTCCGGTATTGGATGAGAACAGAAATCTTCATAACTGTTTATGACCTCCGAAACTTTTTGCGGCAGTGTTTTTTTTAGACGTTTTTTTAAGGCTCTTAGATTTTTTATGGTTTTGAGTGTCATATTTTAACCTCTGAAATTTTAAAACAAAAAAAGCTCGGAAAAGTAAAACTTTTCGAGCCTCTGATTTATTTTAGACACACTACCAGCAAGTGATATTCAGGATATAATATAAAAAAAACGCTTTGTCAAGAACTTTTTCCTACAACTTTTATTTTTTTATACAACTCATACGGTGTAACAACTATTCTACTTTGAATCCCCAAAACTCTTTTAACAAATTCAACACATGTAAAAACCCCAATCGGAAATGCTGAAAATGGCGGAATTTCAGGAATATCAGCCTCACATACCCTTTTCCCTTTTCCTTCTAGAATTGCCACATAATCATATCCTTTCGGAAAATTATAAATATTTATAAACAGTCGATTTGACATTGGATTTATCTCCAAATATGAATTTTCTTCAAACGGAATCAAAATATAGCAATGCCGGAATCCTTTCTTTAAGACACGCAGCCACCAAAGACTTACCTCATCTTGAAAGACAATCAGAACCTTGGAAAAATCTTGTTTTATCAACCCATTATACATAACGTTCCTCCAAAATATTTTTTTCTATCAAAGCTTTTTCAAATATGCGCATCGACTCCTCCCATAAACGAACCTCACTCCTTTTGGCTCTGGAATCGTAGTATGGCGGAAAGTGCATATATCCCCAATTATACATGACTCTCAACTGTCGGTTGCTAATTTCTCCATGCATCTTTAATCTCTTGATAATGCGATAAATATCAGCCACCTCACATTTTCTTCTTTTGCCCACATAATCGCTGCGAGAGCGCAATCCATCGCCTCTTGCTTGAAGACATGCGCAAAACCAAAACCAGACATCTTCTGCATTATCAAAGGGATCAAAAGTTTCATTCATCGTCCATAGTCCTCCCCAAAATACAACTTAACTTAATTTTAACTTTTATTTTTTATATATAAAGTTGTAGGAATTTCAACTTAAAAAAATAATTGATTCGAAGATTTTTTTCTTTTATAATCTTCCTTTATTAGAAAATTAGCAGAAAAAGGAGGGTGCTATGCAATACAATCAAGTATGGAATGCTGTTGATAAGTTGGCGAAAATGCAAGGGCTATCCCCTTCCGGTTTGGCTAAAAAAGCCGGTCTGGACGCTACAACTTTTAATAAAAGCAAAAGATTGCGTCCTGATGGAAAAAAACGTTGGCCCTCCTTGGAAAGTATTAATAAAATTATTGAAGTCTCAGGCATAACTTTTGAACAATTCTCCCATCTTGGTGATGATGATGATAAAGTTATTCAACTTAATAACGTCATCCCCTTTATTAAATTGTCAAAATTAAAAAATTGTGATATATATCAGAAACAAGTTGTTACCGACGATTGGGAAAAAATCCGTTTCCCTGATGCAAATGAAAATCTTTTTGCCGTCGAAATTTGCGGAGATAAATTTTCTCCCCTCTTTCCTGATGGCTCGGTTTTGATTGTTTGCAAAAATTCAGAAATTCGTCGTGATGACAAAATTGTTATTTTTAAAACCGATGGGAGTGTGGATATTCGTAAGTTTGTTCGTCGTACAGCTTCTACTCTCGAAGTTGTTGATATGAACGATAGCAAAGAACTTTCCGTTCCTATCTCTGATATTCGGCTCATTAACCGTATTGTCTGGCTCAGCCAGTAAGGAGACTGTATGTCTGATATTTATTTGAAAAATCATTCTGATTCCCTTTCTAATTTCGAAAACCATTATGATATTTTGCCGCGCCCTGAAATTCAATTGCGTACCGGAATGAACAATTACTGCTTGGCTCAAACCATGAACCTTGCCAAGGCTAGACAGTCTCAAAAACCAAATATCAAAAAATTGGAGCAAATCCTTTCTCAAAGCCGCAGTATTGCCGTTAAACTTACTTACAAATAACGTTTAGTAATACTGAACCTTTGAAACTATTCTTTCTATTTCGGTAAGTGTTTTCTCCGGCGTTTGGCTAAAATCTATACTATTGGAATTTTCTGTTGTGCAGCAACAACTTTCAACATCGTAGTGGCAGTATGGAGTTGAAAACCATTTGACATACTGCGAACTATCATCAATGTGCATATTTATTCCGTGGCGCATACAGTATTCTGCTTTGGCCGTATCCCATAATTGGGCTGGTACTTTTATCTCTCCGTTTTCAAAATAGCTGACATTTCCAGCACTTTCATAATAATCTAAAATTGCAAAAATATGACTGTATCGAACATGCCATTTATTCAGCATTTCTTTTACAACTTCAAGCGGACCTCCGGTTATTACATGTATTTCATACCCTCTTTGCAATGCTAAATTACAAAACTCCGAAAAAAACTCGGGACGTTTGTTTATAACACCATGAAAATCCAATCCTATTTTGAGTAAACATTTATTCATCTTTACTTCCAAATATTGATGACATCAGCTCTTTTAATGAATTTGGACTAAGCGCCGATAACGGATTTATTTTAATTTTCGGATCATCTATGTCTCCGGTAATTTTATAGTTTGCTGCAAAAACCGTTCCATCTTTTCCACTCAAAAGATTCCCGACTATCGGTATACTCCCTATAAATGTATTTAAGCCATATGCCGGAGCTATGACTCCATCTATATTGAACTCTTGATATTTATAGTAATATCTTCCTTTTGCGGTTATTCCGACAACATTTCCAAAGGCGTTCGCATCATTAATACTCAAAACTTTATTTTTATATTCAAACGGAGCATCAAAATGTGAAAATACAATTCCTTCTCCCGTCAGTAAATTAACCATTCCGCTTAATGATGCGACGGTCAACAGTTTGGCAAAAACCGGCGTATTATAAATATTAAAATCTCTTATCTTTGCATGTCCTATCAAATTTTTATCTGCACTTCGGCGGGCATTTATGCTTAATTTTCCTCCGCTCATATTATCATAAAGTCTTAAAAACTTTAGCGTTGAACCGGCATCATCACTTTCTATCGTCAATAAATATTCATTATTGGGACGCGCATCATAATCTAGCTTCAACTGAGCTTTTTTTTCTTTTTTGCTTTTCTTTTTAGGGATAAAATCACCAATCAGGTGCATATCCTGTATTCCAATTCCATTTACTAATTTAGCTGAACCGGCAAAATTCCGAATAGCTATATTTTCGTTCGTCCAAAGACTGTTTACCGCTATATTAATATCCGCAGTCATGACATCTTCAAGTTCATCTTTATCTTCATCATCCAGATTTTTTAGTTTTAGTTGCTTACGGCGTTTCTTGGCCTCTTGAATTTCACTTTCATCTTTGGCAAAAAAGTCTGATAGATTATAACTGTTTCCTGATACCGTAATTTTTACTTTTTCCGGTTGCTCTAAAAATTCTATCCGCGCATTCGCCGATGTTTTGGGGCCTTTAATTTTTTTGATATTTACTTCTTTGATTTTTCCGTCCGGCGTAAAAGACATTTCTCCGTCTATATTGAAATCCGGCTTTGATAAACTAAAATTAGGAACATTTTTCACTATTCCCTTTTCCATATCTATACTGGCGGTAATTTCTCCTGAAACGCCTGAATTTTTCTTTAGACCTAAGAATGAGTAATCAATTTTTGCGCTTTTCAGGTTTCCTTTTACATTTATATTAATTTTATCGTTATCGTACGTTGTAATTATGGCTTCTGTCGGCACCGAACCCTGAATATACGGAGCGCTGAGAGCCGAGAAATCTATTCCGAGTTTCTCTTTCATATTATTATCAAAATTAAAACTTAATTGATATTTGCTGTTGTAATTTTTGGCCGTAAAATTCTCATCCCATAACAGATTAATCGGCAAACCTTCAAAATTAGTTACTCCGGTAATAAGTAGATTTTTATTGGTTGCTAATAAATCCAATCTTTTTGCTTCTATTTTTTTTCCTTGTATCACATCATTAATAACAATATCATTCAGCTGAGATTTTATATTTACATTAACTTCCTCAGGCGTTAAATCCGTCTTCATTTCAAATTCCAACCCCAAGTCTGTATTGGCTGTTCCTTTGATGGTTTCGGGATTAATCCCCATTGCTGACGTGTATTCCAATGGTTTATGGTCTATCAATTTTAAAATATCCGTTATCGAACCCACCGCCTGCAAATTTATTTTGGCAAAATTGTCTTCTTTATCCAAGTCATAGAGTTCAACATTACCGCCGTTTAAGATAACATCATCTGAAATACCTTTATTAAAATCTATCAATAATTTATCAAGATGGAACTGAATATTCCCATCTATTGAAGTAATTTTGGGCATTCCCGTCAGATAATCAAGACTGGCTCCGCTGATACGACTGCTTCCGCTCAAATCCTTAAATCCAAAAGATTTTTTGCTTTTATCATACCCGAATTTAAATGAGAAATCAGCGTCGTTAATCACTCCATCGGCTAAACTTTCTTTGCACCAATCCCATGCTTTGGGGGAAATATATCGCGGCCAGTAGTCATAAAGATTATTAATCGGTAAACCTGAAACCGCCGCCTTTAATTCAACTTGCAAATCTTTAGGGCTTGATTTTAAAAAGTAATTTTTTAATCCCGTTGCAGTCAGTCCCAATTTGACTTCTTGTCCATCCAGCATTGCCGAAGCATTTTTTATGTTAACGCTGTCCATATCTCCTTCCAGCTGGCCTTTGAAAACTAAAGATGAAACGTTAAACGACTCTTTTTCCGAAAAGACTATTCTTCCGTTGCCGCCTTCAAATTCAAAATTTATATCCTCTATTGTTGTATTTATATTATCTGCCAATGAATCTATATTTTTTACAACTTCATCAACATCAACCGTAAGTTTTATTCTGCCGTTAACTGGTATATCCACTTGATAAATATCTCTTTTTTCTTGGCGAGAAATAATCATATCTATTAAATTAGCCGGGATTAGATCTGAAAAATAAAACTCCGTAAATACTTTATTCTTCAGCGGGCTGTACTCTAATTCAACGCCTAAAGAAGACGTTGTATCATTAAATTTAACAAGAGCGTTTGCTTCTGTTTCAAGCCCCAAAATCTTTCTCTCAAAACGATAGTTCACATCTGAAAGAACCCACTTTTGCCCTAAGTCAACTTCATGAAATTCAACTTCAGCATTATGAATGTTAATTCCGTTGATATAGCTTTCAGGATAAAGTTTATCTTCGGAATTAAATCTTTCCAAAAACTCTTCCAATTCCTCCATATAGTATGTAAGTTTTTTTTGATTTACTTCTTCTTTTTTTACCTTATCTACGCCGTAGGTTGTAAAAATATAAACACTCGGATGCTCAACTTTTATATTTGACGGGGCTATTACACCTCTCAATAAGGCTTTAATACTGAATGATACAGAGGTTTTGGGCGCATTAATTACCAATTCATCATTGTTTTTTCGATAAACCACGTTATTGGCTATAATTCTCAGCGGTTTTATTGAACGAACCAATTCCAAATTAACAGAATCCAATGTTACCTGATATTCGGCATCATCATGATTCAACGCTTTAATAATATAAGGTTTTAAAAACGGAATAGATATCGGGCCTCGGTATAATTGCCAAATAAAGACCAACAGCATTATCAAAAAGATAACGCCGATATAATCTGTCAGTTTGTACAGTTTATATGTTTTAAGGTCTATTTTTTTCATTATCTTTCAACCAACTCAGAATATCCTTGTAATTTTTATGTTCATACAAATCATTATGCCCTGCATTGGGATATATAATTATTTTTTTAGGATTAACCGCTTTTTTATAAAGGGTTTTCGCTAATTCGACAGGAACAACCTTATCTTCTTCGCCTCCCATTACTAAAAGCGGTGCGTGCAAATGCTCTATCATGGAAATGTTATCATATTGTTCTTTAATTAAAAAATCTATCGGCAATGGAAATTTTACGATTTTTCTTGCCACATTAGGTAATGTATCAAACGGAACTTCAAGAATAACACCGCGAAACGGCTTTTTATAGCCAAGCTGATAAGCCGTATTGACCGCCATGTGTGAGCCTAAGGACATCCCATATAAAACTATTTGGGCGTTTTTAAAACCTTTTTTCGATAAATATTTAACCGTTGCCAAAGCATCGTCGGTAAGTCCTTTTTGGGTTATTCTGCCTTCAACACCTCCGAATCCGCGGTATTCCGGAATAATTGTTCCATATCCCTCTCTCATTAACGGAATCAATTTATGATAAAAATTTTCTATTTTATATGAATTGCCATGAAAAAAAACGATTATCGGCTTTTTACCTTTCGGAGCGGTGTACCAGGCATGGAGACGAGTTCCGTCTTCAGAAGAAAATTCAACGCGTTGTGCTTGATATCCGTCAGCTCGGGCTTTATTTATTTCTGATGGTGTTTTGTCTGGGTGATAAAAGAACCATTCCGGACGAACAATAACTGCCGTGCAAAAAGAAAAATACCCGACTATAAACCAAAATATTACATTCTTAATTAGTTTACCTGTTATTCTGAATATTCTACGCATCTTTTTTATCCTACTTTATCTGCCAATGATGCAGCTAAAAATAAATCTATTTCACCATCTAAAACAGCTTTGCAGTCCGAGGTTTCGACGTTTGTTCTTAAATCTTTAACCATTTTATACGGCTGAAGAACATATGAGCGAATTTGATACCCCCAACCATTATCTCCCTGATTATCTCTTTCTGCTTCTGCTGCATCTTCTCTTTTTTTAAGCTCCCTTTCATAAAGTCTGGCTTTGAGCATTTTCCATGCAGCCTCTCTGTTTTGAAATTGAGAACGTTGGTTTTGGCATTGTACAACAATACCTGTTGGAATATGGGTAATTCTGACCGCAGAATCTGTCTTGTTAATGTGCTGACCGCCGGCTCCCGATGCCCGATATGTATCCACCCGACAATCAGACTCATTTATGGTAATTTCTATTTCATCATCTATTACGGGATAGACACCTACGGAAGCAAAACTGGTATGACGACGGGCGTTACTGTCAAACGGGGATATTCTTACCAATCGATGAACGCCGCTTTCATTTTTTAACCAGCCATATGCATTATGCCCGCAAATTTTAACGGTTGCTGATTTTAAACCGGCAACTTCACCTTCTGTCTCTTCTACATATTCTACTTTGTATTTGTGCATTTCTGCCCAGCGCGTGTACATTCTTAACAGCATTTCTGCCCAATCCTGCGCTTCTGTTCCTCCGCTACCCGAATGAACCTCCAAATAAGCGTCATTGCCATCTACTTCTCCGGAAAGCAAGGCTTCAAGTTCCCCGTGTTTAACCTCTGCTTTCAGCTTTTCTAGCTGATTAATCACATCATTGATTACGTCATCATCATTTTCAGCTTCCGCTAATTCGGAAAGTTCACTTAAATCCTTTAATGTACTTTCCATGTTTTTAAAATTATTCAAATTAAACTCGAGGTTGTTTTTTTCACTCATCAGCTGTTGGGCTTTTTGTGGATTTTCCCATATGCCGGCATCTGCCGTTAAAGCGTTTAACTCCTCTAGACGAAGGCATGAATTATCATAGTCAAAGAGACCTCCTCAGCAGGTCTAAAGACTGCTTGATTGTTGACGTCAGTTCATAAATTTCGGCTCTCATTGACTTCTCTTTCCTTTAGTATTGTGTTCCGAGTTGAAAATCTGAATTTTCACTATCGGCAAAATTATCGTTTTCTATTACAGTTTCATTGTTTGAATTTTCTTCCGATTGTTGTGATGAGCTTCCGATAACCCTTTGTTTCTTTGAATCAAAATTAAACTCAGGCTTTAGAGCTTCCGTAATCACAACTTTATCTGTCGGTTTAGCCGGTTTCCCGGTATTATGATTAACTCTGACCAACTTTATTCCTGCCGGAATTCGGAATGGAACATCTGACTGGTCGGCCAATGCTTCTCTCATGAAATTGTGGAA
Organism: uncultured Alphaproteobacteria bacterium; assembly: GCA_944391465.1. Classification (GTDB taxonomy): domain Bacteria; phylum Pseudomonadota; class Alphaproteobacteria; order RF32; family CAG-239; genus CAZU01. Next base: position 12,907 of record CALXTS010000014.1, on the reverse strand, counting down.
AATAGGAAGTGCCGATGCAGCTCCGGTTTCATAGCGACCGAGGCTTCGAGGTTCATCAAACCCAACATATACAGCAACAACCAAATCTGGCGAAAATCCTACAAACCATGCATCTTGGTTTTTATTTGTTGTTCCGGTTTTTCCGGCTATATGTTTTTTTAATGAGCGTAAACGTGCTGCCGTACCATATTGGGCAACACCTTCCAAAATACTAACCATTTGGTAGGCACTGAGCGGATCAACAATTTGTTCTCTCATATCAGGAATTTTCGGTAAGGCTTGTTGGTGCCAACTGTCCTGTACACATTCCTCGCAAGGGCGTTCATCATGTTTGTATATTGTTTTTCCTTTACGGTCTTGAATACGCTCGATAAAGTATGGTGAAACTTTTTTTCCGCCATTGACCATAATTCCGTAGGCTGAGGCCATATTAATTAACTTGGTCTCTCCGGCGCCAAGCGACATTGACAGTAGTGGAGGCAGATTATCATTTACACCCATTTTTTTTGCATACTCGGCAACTTTATCCATACCCAAATCCTGAGCCAGTCGAACCGTCATCAAGTTTCTGGATTTTTCAATTCCCTGACGCAAAGTCATTAATCCATAAAACTTTTTGGAATAATTGACAGGCTTCCATTTTGGTTTTCCCGGACCTTGATCTAACACAAAAGGTGCATCAAGAATCAAATCCGTCGGAGAATAACCATTATCAAGAGCCGCCAAGTAAACAATCGGTTTAAATGCTGAACCGGTTTGTCTAAGAGCTTGTGTGGCACGATTAAATTGAGATTTTTTAAACGAGTAACCGCCGACCATTGCCAAGACTTTCCCCGTATGCGGGTCCAGAGCAATTAATCCGCCTTCAACATCCGGAACTTGTCGTAAAAAATAAGAATTCGCCGCAACTTTTTTATCGGCAATTTCTTTTTCCGACATTTTTTCTACCAGTATGACATCTCCTTTAGATAAAACTTCAGAAGCATACTTCGGAGCATTACCGACGGATTGATTTTTTAAATTTTTTCTGGCCCACTCGAGTACTGAAACCGGAATTATTCCGCTTGCACCCTTTTCTGTCTCAATAATTGCTTTCTCATTATTAACATCCAGTACCACAGCTTTAATCCAACTACTTTCACGTCCCGGAGGCGGAACAACTTCTTGCAAACGGTTTCGATAATTTTCATCTAATAAAATGTTTGCTAACGGCCCTCTCCAGCCATGGCGTAAGTCATAATTGCGAATTTCTGTTTGAAAAGCACGGGTTGCTATTTCTTGAAGTTTGGGATTAAGCGTTGTTCGAATCAGCAGCCCTCCTTCATATAACGCGTCTTCTCCGAATTTACTCTTTACTTGGCGACGAACCTCTTCACTGAAGTATTCTGCTCCTTTAACAAACTCTCCTCTTTTTTCCAATGTTTCTAACGGACGTTGTTTTGCTGTTTGTGCATCTGCCTCTTCAACGAATCCTTCTTCTACCATTCGGTCAATTACCCAATTTCGGCGTATAACGGCAGCCTCATAATTTCGAGATGGTTGGTAGTTGTTTGGACCTTTGGGAAGTGCTGCCAGATATGCAATTTCTTCCAGTGATAAATCATCAAGAGATTTTCCAAAATAATTTAATGCGGCCGCTGCAACTCCATATGCTCGATTTCCGAGATATATTTCATTCAAATAAAGTTCCAATATGTGTTGTTTGGTAAATGCTTGTTCTATTTTGGTGGCTAAAATTGCCTCTTTAATCTTGCGTATGTAAGAAAGCTCCGATGTCAGCAAAAAATTTTTTGCTACCTGTTGAGTTATTGTCGATGCTCCCGTCGGACGGCGTCCTCGACCGATGTTTTTGATATTAATGACTACAGCACGAGCTATTCCCATAAAATCAACGCCGGAGTGGGTATAAAAATTTTTATCTTCTGCTGCTATAAAGGCTTTTTTTACCAAATCCGGAATTTTTTCCTCCGGAACAAACAAACGTTTCTCATTTGCATATTCCATCATTAATTGTCCGTCTCCGGCATACAGTCTTGTTGTTACGGCCGGCTCGTATTTAGCAAGCTGATGAAAATCCGGCAGTTCTTGTGATATTTTCCAATACGATGTAATGGCCAAAACAAGACCAATAACGGCAAAGAAAAAGAATGTGCTCAGCAAAGATGATAATGTCTTTAGCATTTTTAACCCATGAATTTTGCAAAATTTACCTCAAGATTTGCTGTTTAATCTATTACAAATAAATTAAAAAGCAAAAGAATTTTATCATTTTGCAAACAATTATTACTATTTTTAGAAGACTGATGCGTGTTGCATATTTTCAAAATATCGTTTTATGGCTTTTCCGGCAGAAACCGCCAATTTTTTACGATACGATTTTTGTTGCAGAAGTTTTTCTTCTTTTTTGTTTGACAGATACCCCAACTCCATTAAAACAGAAGGCACATCCGGTGCTTTCAAAACGGCAAAACCTGCAAAACGGTGCGTATCATCCAGCGTATGGGTAGATTTTCTCATTTCCTGAACCATAAATGTAGCAAACTCGGCAGAACGGTTCATGGTTTCCCTTTGTGCTAAATTGAGTAAAATATCAGAAACCTCTTTAGAATGCTCGGCAAAATTTAATCCGGCTACGATATCTGCTTTATTTTCTTTCTCTGCCAAAGCTGCTGCTTCTTTGTCTGATGCTTTTTCTGAGAGCGTATATACAGATAGTCCTTGAGCTTTGCGGTTATACGCACTGTCTGCGTGTATTGATAAGAATAAGTCCGCCTCATACTTGCGTGCTATTTTTACACGATCACGCAACGGAATAAAAATGTCACGGCTACGCGTTAAATAAACTTTATAACCATACTCATCTTCCAATAATTCTTTTAACTCTTTAGCCATCGCCAGTGTGATGTTTTTTTCATAAACACCGCTTACGCCGATTGCTCCCGGATCAACTCCACCGTGCCCAGGGTCTAAGACAACGATTTTTTTGCTTTTTTTAGTTTGTGCAGGATTCATTTTCTCCGAAGAAGAGGAAGATGTTTTATAATTACCACTTTCCAATGCGCTGTTTTTACCAATTTTTGAGGCAAATTCTCTTTCGGAAGCCACCTCTAAATCTATAACAAAACGCCACTTAAAAGTGCTTTGCGGAGGCAACATAAAAACTTTTTTAACCACAACGGGCTTGCTTAAATCAAAGACTATTCTTCCATTGGTACCGACTCTAACTTGAGATATAAAACTATTAGCTTCAATGTCTTTTTCTATTCTGTCATCAACATCAATGTTTTGTGTATCGACAACCAGACGCCGAGGTTCTCCCAACAGAAATACTTTGTAATTGAATTTATTTTCAGCATCAAAAACAACGCGGACGTTTCCTATTCCCTGTCCTATCCGCATGGAGGTTATATCTCCGGCATGGGCAGAAACAGCATACAATAAAACGAACAGCATTCCGACAACAAGCCGAAAAATCTGCGTTTTTATGCCCCGTACTAACGCTGTTTCTAACACTTCTACCATTTCTTCCCTTACAAAATTTATGTAATTATACCAAATTACTTATTACCAATCTCTTAAAATATTGGAGGATTTGAATTTTATTGTTGTGTTTTAAATCAAAATGTATATTCTGTTTTTTGTTGTATAAGTTTTTTGTATCGGATGCGGTCTTTTTTATACAAAAGCAGATTATATTTTACAAGACCAAAATTTGATACCGCCGTTTTATCATAATGAAAAATGTGCATTATACAATGATTTAGGCAAAAGATTTTGCCGGACGGGTTTTATGAGTAAAGTTTTAATTAACTTTGCGTTTTTATGAGTTCTTTGAGGAACTCTCGCAGAAAATTCTTTTCTGCTTGTTTAAAATACCTACGGTTAAAGGGTGTTTCATATTTAAAATTTTAAACAGCGAATCGTTGTTTTAAAATTCCTAAAAATCCCCTCCGGCACTGTATATAGAATTTTACGAGTACGGGTTCCGTACCGAACGGAGAGAGATTATGGCTAAGAGAATGTTAATTGACGACACGCAACCGGAAGAAAAGCGTGTTGTTGTTATTAATGGTAACAAATTAGAAGATGTTGAATTTGAAACCAGCAATCGCAAACAAATCAAAGGGAATATTTATTTAGGAAAAGTTATGCGCGTCGAGCCTTCTTTACAGGCTTGCTTTGTTGATTACGGCGGAAACAAACACGGTTTTTTGGCTTTCGGTGAAATCCATCCCGATTATTATAATCTTCCGCAAGAGGTTCTTGATGAAGTTGACCGCGAAGTTGATGAAATTATCGAAAATAAAAAGAAAGCTATCAAAGAACGCGAACTAGAACGAGAGAGAATTCGTCAGGAAAAGGCTTTAGCTCGCGAAGAAAGGCTTAAAGCCGAAGCCGAAAGAGCTGCCGCATTACAAGCTGAAGAAGCTGCTGCAGAATCGGAGAATAATGAAATTACCGAACCCGAAAACTCTGCGGAAAATATAGAAACTTCTTCAAATCCCGATGTTGTAGAAAATACTGAAGTTTCCGAAGCTCCCGCACCAAAAACCAAAAGAAGAGGACGTCCGAGCAAAAAAGATAAAGAATTAAAACAAGAAACAGAAACGCAACTCTCCTCCGGTATTGAAGTTTCTCAGCCCGAAAATATAAGCACGGAGGAAATTCCAAGTTCTCAATCTGAAATTCAAGAGCCCCATAAAGAGACTTTAGAAGAAGTTCTGGCGGAAGCAGAAAACTGCACAGACAGAAAACGCCAACCTAAAAAACGCCTCCTCAAGAAACGTTTTCTTAAACAACACCCTAAAGAAGAGTTAAAAGATAAGCCTTCTGAGGAAACCTTAAAAGTTTTAAAAGAAGATACCGGTTTGGAAGAAGAAAAAATTTCTGAAGAAATTGATGAAAATGAAGAAGTTTCCGACACCAAAACTGTTGAAAAACAAGAATGTTTTGACAGTGAAAATGATGATGATTTTGAAGATACTGCCGCTGACGAAGCAGAAGATGAAGATGACGATGAAGATGACGATGACGATGATTTTGAAGTTCAGCGCAAATTAATCAGAGCTCGCAAACTTTTTCATAAAAACAAAATTCAAGATGTGATTAAAGAAGGACAAATTTTGCTCATCCAAGTTGTTAAAGAAGAACGTGGAAACAAAGGAGCCGCTTTAACAACTTATTTATCCTTAGCCGGTCGCTATTGCGTTTTGATGCCTAATCGTATTAAAAGCGGCGGGGTATCTCGCAAAATTACAAATGCTGCAGACAGAAACAGATTAAAAGGCATCGTCAAGGAACTGCCTTTGACTTCAGATATGTCTATCATCGTCAGAACTGCCGGTGAAGAAAAAACAAAAGCGGATATTGTCCGAGATTATAACTATCTTATTCGGACATGGAATCAAATCCGAATTGATTCTTTGAAAGCTAAAGCTCCGACCTTGATTCATGAAGAAGGAAATTTAATTAAACGAGCTCTGCGCGATATCTATACCAAAGATATTTCCGAGATTATTGTTGCCGGAGAACAAGGATATCAGCAGGCTAAGGAATTTTTTAAAATTCTTTCTCCGCACAGCCTGAAAAAAATCAAGAGTTATAGAAATAATGACATGCCTTTATTCCACAGATTTCAGGTTGAGGGACAGCTTGATAAACTTCATGATCCTAATGCTCAGTTAGAATCCGGAGGATATTTGGTTATTAACCCGACAGAGGCTCTGATTTCCATTGATGTTAACTCAGGAAAAGCTACCAAAGAAAAAGATTTGGAAGAGACTGCCCTTAAAACAAACCTTGAAGCCTGCGATGAAATAGCGCGTCAGCTTCGTTTGCGTAATTTGGCCGGTTTGGTTGTTATTGATTTTATTGATATGGATGAGCCTGCCAATAACCATGCCGTTGAAAAACGTATGAAAGAGGCTTTGAAAAAAGACCGTTCCAGAATCCAGGTCGGCAAAATGAGCATGTTCGGATTGCTTGAGCTCTCCAGACAAAGAATGCACTCCTCTTTCTTTGAGAGCAATTATCAGGTTTGTCCTTATTGTCAAGGACGTGGAATGGTTCGCACAACAGAGTCCAGCGCCGTATTCATTTTGCGCAATATTGAAGAAGAAGGTATTAAGAATCGCTCTTCTCGCATTAATGTTTTTGTCCCTGCCGACATTGCTATTTACTTACTTAACCAAAAACGCCAAACTCTGATTAATTTGGAACATAAATATAAAATGGAAGTTATTATCAGTGCCGATAATTCTTTAAAGAACATTGCCGATTTTAGGATTGAGCGCAGTAAAATAAATAAGCCTGCAGAAGATGAAACTTCTTCCGATGTAAAAAGCGAACCGCAAGAAAGCGGAAAAAATAAACAAAGTTCTAAAGAAGAAAAACAAATCCAAGAACAGCCTATTCCGGCAAATGATGAAGATTCTCAAGCGACGGATAATGATGAAAAGGGAAAAGATAACAACTACCGTCGTCGTAGAAAAGATAATCGCCGCCGCGGACGTGGTCGTTATGAGCGTAGAAATAATGAATCTAGCTCTAACGAAAATTCAGACGACACAACTCAAAAGCCTAAAAAAGAGGCTGCCGTTATCTTATATAACAGCCACGAAGATATTAACTCTACTCCCAAGGTAGAAGAAGAAAAAATCTCGGAGGAAAAGTCAACTTGGTGGAAAAAATTAATCAAAGGCTAAAAATTTTCGCAAAGCTATTCGGCAGATTCATTCTGCCGTTAGCTTTGTGTGTATTTTATTGTTCCTCAGCAAAAGCTCAGATAAGTATTATCTCTGATGAAGAAACCGAGCAGATGCTCGCTAAAATTATCAAGCCACTTTTTAACAAAGCCGGCGTAACATATAGAAGAAACAATTTTTTTATTGTTAATGATAACAGTTTGAATGCTTTTGTTGCAGACGGAAATAACCTTTTCATCCATACGGGAACAATTATCAAATCTGACTCTTATAATGAACTTGCCGGTGTTATCGCTCATGAGACCGGACATATTCAAGGCGGACATATTTTAAGACAAAAATTAAAAAATCAAGAAATGCAAATTGCCACTCTGGCCTCTGCCATATTAGCAGGAACAGCGGCTGCCGTCAGCGGGCGTGGAGATGCCGCCATGGCGGTTATTTTGGGAGGGCAAAGTTCCGTCCTTAATCATTATACAAGATATCGCACCGAAGAAGAACGCTCTGCTGATGAAGCGGCAATGAAACTGCTTGCAGAAACATCTCAAAGCCCTAAGGGCATGCTTACGTTCATGAAAAAGATAAGCAAAGAAAACGCCATGAGCGGAATTGAGGAATCTCCTTATTTCAGAACGCACCCGATTACCAGAGAACGCATCAGTTTTTTTGAAAACCATATTAAATCCGATGCAAACTACAAATATGATGTGGCTTTGCAAAATGATTTTAAGCGTGTAAAGGCTAAACTTTTTGCTTATCTAAATACACCAAACAAAACCTTTCAAGCGTATCCTCTTAATGATACATCCGTTGAGGCGCAATATGCACATGCAATTGCTTTTTTTAAGAAACTTGAATTTAAAAAAGCTCTGAACATTCTTGATAACTTAATAGATAAAGAACCGCTAAACCCTTATTTTCATGAAATGAAAGGGCAAATCTATTTAGAAACAGCAAAAATCAAAGATGCTAAGCGAGAATATCAAAAAGCGGCTAAATTAATGCCGAATTCAGCTTTGCTTCAATCTTCATTAGCGCAGGCTATTTTGGAGGATAATCCTTCTAAACCTGAAATTCAACACGCAATTCAATTATTGACAAAATCTAACCTTAACCGCCCGATGGGCTTTAATTGGTTGCTGCTTTCAAGAGCCTATGGAATGAATGAAGACAATGCTAACGCGAATTATGCCGCGGCGGAATATTCATTTTATATCGGAGCTAATGATATTGCCAAGCAACAAGCAACAGAAGCCAAAAAACTTAGCCAAAATCCTCGCCTCAATTTAAAAATTGATGACTTGCTGAATCGTTTGAAAGATATTGAAAAAAGCAAAAACTAAATTTTAATTCTTCTTTTTATCATTCTATTTATTGATTTTATTAAATTTTAATAATTTCTCGATATAATTTTAATATTTAAAAATAGACAAAATTTATTTGATTATGGCAATATTTTATGCTATATTGAAATAAATATAAAACTAGATACGGGGTACAAACATGGGCTTCTTTGATCGTATTTTTGGACGCAAACAAAGTAATCGTCTTTCTGATGATGAACAAATATCGACTGAAGTTATCAATCGCTGTTATAAAACCGAAGATGAGCTTTCACAAGAGCAAATTGTTCCATACGACGGAGAAGATAAAGATTATTTTTGGCAAAGAGGTATTGCATCTTATTCTTTAAACTATCCTCGCGCTGTTTTACAACGTCTTAAGGACGATATAACAATAGATGATATCCCCTATCTGAAAAAAGAAGAACGTTTGGTCTTAGAAAAAATTCATCAAGACCTTAAAGATTTTATCAATAATAAAGATGATGATAAATACAATATTTCTGATTATCTTGATTTATTAAACAAAAAAAATTTATTCGATGAAGAATTGTTTGCTCTTATACGAGAGAAAGGCAACATACGAAATTTAGCATGTTATAATTCAGGATCTCGATATCTTGAATATTGCGGACTGCCGCCTGAATGGGGAATACATAAATTCGGTCTCGGAAATATTTCAGATGCTTATAAAAATCCCAGAGTCAGAGAGGCTTTTCCTAATTTTGAAGAACAAATTTCAGACTTTATAACACAACTTTCCTATGATATTTGCTATATGTATTTTCATGGAACAAATTTAGTTGAAATTATAAAAGAGATTCCCGAACTACAGAATACGGAATCTGCCCAAAACTATATAAAACGACAAGCTGAACTAGTGGAGAAATTTACTCAGCACAACCTAAAAATCAAGTCTATTGGTGAATTATCTCAACTTTGTGAACTCGCTTCTTATAGATATGCGTTTAAAGAACAACAAAAAAATCTTAGTTTAATGGCTATTGCCGGTGCTTCACAATTGTTTATGGAGAATACAAATGAAAACTTCTCTTTAGACAATAATATTTATTGGTTTGAAAAGTTTGGCTTAGCTCATCCTGATGATTTTTTAAAAATGCCTAAAGTGCTTTTAGATCATATCGTTAATTGTGGAGCAGAAACATCCATTAACTTTGGTGATGGAAATAGATACTATAATTTGTCTCTTACTGGAGATATTAGACAACTGTATGCCTCAACGGGAAGTAATTATGATATACTCAAGTTCTTGATAGACAATGGTTTTGGCAGTAATGATAATCGAGATATTTTAGAAAAAAGACTTGCTATAATTAAGCAAGAGTACCCTTTGGTTATTGAGAAACACCAAAAGATGTTCGGTTCTATAAGCAATGATACTTCAAATATCGTCTCAGCAGAAAATTCTGCTGAAGTTCAGCTTCCTTATAATGAATTTGTCGGAAGTTATGTTTCTCGAGATGATTATGTTGATGAAAACGGACAACAAATCGGTTTCAAATATTATCTGAATGAAGAAAAAACAGATTTTGCCATTTTGATTGGGGATGAAAATAACCCTGACAGAAAAATGTTTTTTCAAAATTCCGTGTTAAAAGAAGAGGTCAATTATTCTAATGGGAAAGAAATTCGCAGAACAAATTTTATAGAAGAAAAAGATCCTTTTGGTAGCCCGTTAAGGAAGATAGAAATTTTGAGTTATGATGCAGAAACCGGCAGAATTAAAACAAAAGAAACTCGCGTACCTTCTGAAAAACATCAACAATTAGGACAAAATATTACTATCTTGTCTTCTCTGGAAAAATATGCAGATGACGGAAAAACTGTTCTTGAAAGTTATGAATATGATGTTCGTAAAGAAGATGTCCCTCTGAGGAGAGAAGACATTTACGATCCTGAAACACAGATAAAAAAACGTACACTATTTTTCTCAGAAGACGATGGTAGAACCATTGAAAAAAGAATTGATTTTTATAGAACTGATGGGATTTACAGAGAAGATGATAAGCCTTTCAGAATTGAAACATATAAAGATGGAAAAATTCGAGATATTACAAAGAGTGAAGATGGAAACTCTGTTTTTGAGGCTTATGAAGATGGCGTTTTAGATTTTGTTATACACAAACAAGGAGATTCTGACAACTCTGATAAAACTTATTACGAAAAAGATGGTAAAATTAAAAAAATTGAGTTTTTAAATCGCGATATTCCGTACAAGGTTAAAATTTATCAAGACGGCGTATTTCACCATGGCTATTTAGTTAATAAAGAAAAGGAAATTATTAATGTGCCTCTTTATAAAGATGCTTTGCAGCTTGTTGTCGAGCAGCAAACGGCATCGATTGCCATGCTACAACAACAATTTGATATTGAATTAGACCACGCGACACGTTTATTAGATATGTTGGAAGTTAATGAAATTATTGCCCCTCTTGAAGAAGGGCAAAATGAGGCAAAAGTTTTGGTATCAAGTATTCCTGATGGGCAGAGAGAGGCTTTCTTCCAAGATACCGACGTAAATTCTTTATCTCCAGAAAATGATGCAGATTCTCCAACTCCTACAGATGAAGATTTCGCACATTCGTTAGATTTATTACTGAATGCCGGTGATTGGAAGTATCAACATAATGTCAATATGGAAATGTATAAAGAGAATTACCCTTCCGTTGATTCTGAAATGTATTTAAATTATGTAAATCCAACAGGTAAAAACCTTCTGCATCAACTGGACTTTCAAAATCCAGGAACTAATCATCGCGAGCTCTTTACTTTCTTGTTAGAAAAAGGTCTTGATATCAATGCCCGTGATAATGACGGAAATACGCCGATTGTTCATTTGAATCGTGTCGATGATATTCGTTTGTTTGTTGAAAACGGAGCAGACTTAAATATTCGTAATAATCAGAATCAGCTTCCGCTATATACGCGCATTCTTTACTGTATGGATGGCGACCGGCTAGAAACGATTAAATATTATATTGAGCAAGGCAGCGAACTTGAAAATATTGACGGTAAAGGAATGTCTGCAGCCGAATGTCTGAAAGCCAATAAAGAAAGACTTCAAAAATACGGAAATTATGAAGAACTGATGGCAGTTTTACAAAGCCGTTTGCCTGAGCAAAAACAACAAGAATCTTCATTAGATGATGTGGAAAAAGACACTAATGTTTCAGAACCTTTTTCTGGTGCGCAAACTCAGACTCATGAAGAGCAATCAATAGATCCTGATTTGCAAGCTAGAAATCAAGGCATCTTAAATATTATCTCCGGATTGAGAGAAAATGCGCAAATTCTTGAAAATCTTGAACAACAAGAAAAGAATCAACATTCTTCTGAAAGTTTGGTTACCGAAGATTCCGAGAATGAAACTGCTCCCTCTTTTGTAGCTTATCTTGCAGATGAAAAAGATGCTTTTATAACAGAAAATTTAACAGCTTTTCAAAATAAGTTGGATACAAATGGTGTTCCCTCTAAAGGTCGGAAAAAACTTATTGATAACAAGAGAAAAGATTTAAATCAAATTTATGCTTTGGATTTTGTTGAAGATAAAATTGATGATTATGCTCAATTGTCTGATGAAGATTTATTGGCTGTCATGCAAGATATTATGATTCAAAATTCCAAAGATATTGAAGATGACAACGGAAATATCCTCTATTCAAAAGAAGATGTTAATGACAGAATGCTCGAGTTGTGCGATGATGTTAATTTCCGCTTGCAAAATATTCCTTCCAATGCCTCTGCCAACCAATTAGAAACATTGAAAGATTTAGCTTCTTTGAGCGCTGATTTTTATAATAAACAAAAACCGCAAGATAAAGAAATGCAGAATATTTTTAATTCGGCAAAAGATAATCTCCAATCTTTGATTGATAATTTGCCTAACAATGTTTCTACAAATGTTGATACGCCTAAAGTTGACAAAGATTCTGATAAAGATAAACAAGAAAACAACAAAGCTGAACAACACCTCAATGAAAATCCTTTGCAAAAATGGGAAGAGATGCTTGCTTCTGCAAAAAAGACAAAAGATCTGCATACTTTATTAGTTTTTGCAGGTGCGGCTTTAGGACATTCCGATTTTAAAGGATATAAATATCAAGAAAATAATCTGGCAAATTCTTTTGCTTGGTTGAGCGATAATATCTCTGGAAATGATTTTCCCAAACACAAGTTTGATGATATTTCTATTGAAGATATTCAAATTTTGAGAAAATTGGCAGATGCCAGACTTATTGAAGCGTCTTTATCGACTAAATCTTCTAATTCTAATTTTAGTAAAATCGGCATTAAATTAAAAGGGAACGTCTTTATTGACCTCATGATTAAAGAGGCTGCAAAATTTATCAAAAATAAAGATCAAATCGTTTCCAGTGCTACTGATAAAGAAGCTCAAGAAGCTCTTTTAAAGAAATTGCAAGAATGGAAACTTCTTTACGATAAATTCTATAAAGATTTAAAGTATGATCCGAATTCAGGTAATCCGCCTAAAGAGATTTTTATTATCAAAGACAAAAATATATATGTTTCTGATTTAGTTAGAGCTTTAGAAGAAGAAATTTCTAAGTTGCAAAAGGCCCTAAGTAATCAAAATCAACAAGAAACTCATGATGCCGTTAATAGTAACGGAACAGGTAATGACACCGGTAATAATACTGGTAATGACACCGGTAATGACACCGGTAATAATACTGGTAATGACACCGGTAATAATACTGGTAATGACACCAGTAATGACACTGGTAATGACACCGGTAATAATACTGGTAATGACACCGGTAATAATACTGGTAATGACACCGGTAATAATACTGGTAATGACACCGGTAATAATACTGG
>CALXTS010000013.1 GCA_944391465.1 uncultured Alphaproteobacteria bacterium | reverse complement strand
CTGTGTATATTGTGAAAAAAATAAAAACATATACATAAAATGTAATAATAGTGGAACAAATGATGGTTTTTGCACTTATCAAGATTGTAATGCAACACCATAACCGGTAAAAAAAAATACCCCTCGCAAGAGGGGTATTTTTTTGTCCTCCCAATAAAATTATAGGTTGACTAGTTGCATGAAGTGAGATATATTAAAAGAGTAACATGCAACGGAATAAAGTCTAAAACCGCATATTACACCAGACTTTCAGGAATTTTCGGCGCCACCGAAAGTCTTTCTGTTGTATGTTACCTCTTTTTATTATTGAGGAGGACGGCCATGCAGAAGCGCAATCTTTTATATTTAAGTATAGTAGCGGCGGGAATATTTTGTTTTTCATATGCACAGGCCGCACTCCAATATTTACCAAGATATCAAGGATCATATGGGACACGCAACCAAGATGGTGGGCGTGATAAGGTAGAAGTTACTTGCGCCACTTACGGAGGTGTAGAAAAAGCCACAAACCAAACTTGTACGGGGCAATTCACACGAGGTGGATTAACTTGTTATAAATCTTGTTCTTGTGATAAATCAAAATTTCAATATACAATAGCCTCGCATCAAGGAGATGGAAAACTTTGTGAATCCTTATCCAACGCATGCACGGATAGTGCCGGAACCTCGTATTCAACCTGTGTTTTGAATACATGTAATGTTCAAAACTCTACTTGGATTGGAGAGGATAGTAAATCAAGCTATACTTCAAACAAGTATGAATGTACATCACAAAATGCGACAGGAAAAGATGGAACTTGTTATTTATGCGCATGTCCATCAGACTGGGCGACGGGAAGTTGTCCGACTAATGCTGAAGATTGTTCAACATGTAAGGCAATTGATCCATATACGGAATCAAAGTTTAATTTGGAATCGTGTAAAGCAGGTTATTATAAGGATGGCAACAGTTGTACGCAGTGTCCGGCAGGGAGCACTTGTGATGGCATAAATAAAACACCCTGCCCGGCAGGAAGTTATTCCGCAGCAGGAGCAAGTACATGTAGCCAATGTCCGGCAGGAAGTTATTCTGCGGCGGGAGCGAGTATATGTAGCCAATGTCAGGCAGGAACCTACTCAACGGCAGGCTCATCAAAATGCTTAGATTGTAGGGCGGGAACTTATTCTAATGCCGGAGCTTCAAGTTGCACGAGTTGTTCAGCCGGAAAATATAGTTCTGCCAAAGCTAGTTATTGTAACAGTTGCTCAGCAGGAACTTATTCAAGTGCCGGAGCTAGCTCGTGTACAAGTTGCCCAGCAGGAAAATACAGTTCTTCAGGAGCAAGTTCATGTTCAACTTGTCCAGCTGGGAAATATAGTTATTCAGGTGCGAGCGTATGTTCAACTTGTCCAGCCGGAAAATATAGTTATTCAGGGGCAAGTTATTGTAAAACGTGTTCTGCCGGTACTTATTCCAGAAGTGGTTCAAGTTATTGTTCAAGCTGTACAGGAAACACATTTTCATTAGCTGGTGCAAGTGGGTGTACGACTTGTGGAAGTGGAACTGAGGCAAATAGTAGTCATACAGGATGTGAAACTACAGAAACAGCTCTGGATAAATGTATTAGAGAAATCAAAAGCAAATATTCTAACCTTAACTTTATTTCAGATGAGGGCGATTTTGCTAACATTGACTTTTTTGATGGTAGAACAACATTATTAACTAATGATATTGATATTTATTCTGAAGTTAGTGTATACGCCGGAATGCAGTCAATCGTTGGCCCTTCATATTTCTCAGATATATCTTCTTGTACGGAAAGCGATAGTAAAGTAACCATGAGAATCCAAAGCGGAGGTAGATTCATTATGGATGGAGAGCTTTTCTTAGAAAACTTCACGATTGAAGGTGGAGATGTCTATTATAAAGACGGATATATGGGATTAAAAAATATGGAATTTGTTGATACTACAATTTCCAGAGCAAGTGGTCATTGCTATGAATGGGAAAGTGTTGAATTAACAAGCACGCAAGTAGTTCTTAATAACACAAAAATTTGTAATGATGGTATTAATTGCGGAACATATAATTCAACAATTAAAAGCGGATATATTCAAGCCTGCGGAATATCCAGTTGTGAATGGGATAAAGGTTATGATTTCCAATATCCGCGAGATATAACATGTTATCCTGAAGAAAAAGAGTGTCACATATGGGTTACATGTCGCTCAACGTGCGGAAACACAGAACAAGGACCTTATTATATCGGATTATATGATAGTCCTGAAGAAAAAGCAAGCAGCGCCGCAATTTACTTTTGCTTTGATGCGATTAGTGCAATGGGAGAGACAACTCATATAAGTGGAGATATAATATAAAAATTAAATAAAGAAATCCCCCTTTTCAGGGGGATTTCTTTTACTAATATCTTACGCTCCCAATCTAATAAAAAACTTTCATACCAAATATTAAAAAAACCAACACACCTTCCTTGAAAATCCTTAGAACCTGATTAGGTATTTATACAGTTGAATTATATCTTTGCAACCTTCAACTCAAACCATCAAACATAATATTTTAAGGAGAAAGAGAATGACTCAAGGTGTTCGTTACCCGACTTTTGCTTTTATAACCGGTGGCGCAGGACAAGCAGATGATGGAATTCCGCCACAACCTTTTGAAACTTTCTGCTACGACTCAGCCCTACTACAGGCTAAAATTGAAAACTTCAATGTTGTTCCTTACACATCCGTTTTGCCTAAAGAATTATTCGGGAAAATTGTTCCGATTAACGATAAAATAGTTAGTCAGTTTAAACATGGTGCTGTTCTGGAAGTAATTATGGCCGGACACGGAGCCAGCCGTGATGAACACAAAGCAATAGCTACCGGTTTAGGTGTTTGCTGGGGAAAAGATAAAAACGGCGAACTTATCGGAGGATGGGCTGCAGAATACGTTGAATTCTTTGACACCCAAATTGATGACGATATCGCCAAAGGACACGCTGAAATGTGGTTAAACAAATCATTAAATCACGAATTATCAATCCGTGGTGTTGAAAAACATTCAGAATTCCAAATGTGGCACAACTACGTCAATATTACTCAACAGTTTGGATACAGCCTGACAGCCATGGGATTTTTGAATTTTGAACACGCAGAACCTGCTAAATTATAAAACATCAGACAGTCATTACAAATTATCTGTAATGACTGTCACTTTCTAACATCATAAAGGAAAAAAACATGGCAGATAAAAAAACATCGGTTTCTTCAAGCTCTGCTGTCTCCACCCCAAAAGATAATCCTAATGGTTTAGGTGTCTTTGCCCTCGCCGCTATTGTTGTAAGTTCAATGTTAGGTGGTGGAATTTACAGTTTGCCGCAAAATATGGCGGCAGGAGCCTCCGCCGGAGCTGTTTTATTAGCTTGGCTGATTACAGGTATCGGCATTTACTTTATTGCAAAAACATTCAGTATTTTATCTTCAGCAAAACCGGATCTCACAACAGGTATCTACTCTTATGCCCGAGCCGGTTTTGGACCTTATGTCGGTTTTACAATCGGTTGGTCTTACTGGCTTTGTCAAGTATGTGGCAATGTCGGTTATGCTGTAATTACCATGGATGCTCTAAATTATTTTTTCCCACCATATTTTGCCGGTGGAAACAATCTTGCATCAATTATCGGAGGTTCATTAATCATCTGGGGATTTAATTTTCTGGTTTTAAAAGGTGTCAAACAGGCCAGTTTCATCAATCTCATCGGAACAATCGTAAAAATCGTCCCTTTGATACTATTTATTATAATCATGTTTTTTGTTTTCAAAGCTCCTCTTTTTGACTTCGATTTTTGGGGTGAAAACATTGCAACACAAGCCAAACTCGGAAGTCTAAGCACTCAAATTAAAAGCACGATGTTGGTTACATTATGGGCATTCATCGGAATTGAGGGGGCTGTTGTTATGTCAAACCGAGCAAAAAACAATGCAGAAATAGGCAAAGCTACACTTTTGGGTTTTGCAAGCTGTTTAGCAATTTATGTGCTATTGTCTTTATTGCCGTTTGGCTACCTTAACCAAAGTGAAATAGCGAATATCTCCAACCCATCAACAGCCGGAATACTAGAAAAAATTGTTGGTCCGTGGGGCGCTTGGGTAATGAATATAGGATTACTGGTTTCTGTTTTAACCAGCTGGTTAGCCTGGACACTGGTAACCGCACAAATTCCGCAAGCTGCAGCAGAAAACGGAACATTTCCCAAAGAATTTGCAACTGAAAATAAAAACGGCTCACCTTCGGTTTCTTTATGGGTAACCAGTATAGCCATGCAGTTATTTTTACTACTGGTTTATTTTTCTAACAATGCATGGAACACCATGCTCAGCATAACCAGTGTTATGGTTCTTCCGGCATATTTTACATCATGCGCTTATCTCTGGAAAATATGTGAAGACGGAGAATATCCGGAAAATATTATAACAAAACGCTCCGCCGCATTAATTACTTCAATGCTCGGTGCCTTTTATGCAATCTGGTTGATTTATGCAGCCGGACTAAAATATCTGTTATTGGCAGATATTATCATTGCACTTGGTATCCCCATATATATCTGGGCGCGTAAACAAAATAATCCTAATATTTGCGCTTTTGAGGAAAAGGAAAAAGGATTGGCCATTTTACTGATTATCATTGCAATTTGGGCAATTTATGCCTTTTCCCGCGGAATTATTAACCTTAACTAAAATTATAACGACCAACAAAAAAACGGAGAGGTTTGAACTTCTCCGTTTTTTCTTTACGCAAATTCTATTTTCTAAATAGATTGAGTATTCAGAAAATAGAATTCTTTTTTTAGTTCTTGCTTTGCCGCGGCAATAGCATCGACCTCATCTTTAACGATATCCTCCGCATGAAGGAATATATCCAAGATTATCGGTAAATACTGGCACAAACGACGCAGCCCTCCTCGGCGTTGTTTGATTAAAAATTTCCGAGCCAAAAGTTCCGAGCTTTCGCGAAGCTCTTTTGACGGTTCAAACGGCTTTTCTAAAAATTTTCCGTCATACTCGTCAAAACGACGAATCAGATGCCCCCAAAAATGGAAGGCAACTCTACCGCCACCTGCTCCTTGCATGTTATACCATCTGATGGTGTCACGCACCTCTTGATGGATAACATAGTAATCAATATCCAAGGGTCTCATTCCAAAAGCCTCCGGATTACGATTACATTGGAAATTAATTGAACAGCGCATAATCTGCGCAAGCCGCTGGGTTACAACCAGCAAACACTTTTTGTCTTCAACGGCACTGCAAATCGAACGAAGAACCTCAGTCGTATTGCGTCCGGCTCCGAGTACAATCATCAGAGACGGATCTAATCCCAATTTCTCGGCAACTCGTGCCAAACGCTCGGATTCATTCTCTTTTTGCACACGGAGACGCAACTTTTTCTTTCCCTGCAAAGCAAGGTTAAACCGCATAACTTTAAAAGCGGTTGCCAGAAGCCCTTCTCCCCCGTAAAAAACAATTTTTCGTTCTTTGCCACTCGGCCCTTTCGGACCAAACTGCTTCATAATCTCATACCATACCCGCAGCCCTCTTAAAACTACGGTAATATCATCATCCCCAAAAAGGAGATAATCATAATTTTTAACTTTTCCGCAATCATCATAAGCTGAGGATTGCATATCATATGCGGCATTTATTTTTTCAGCCACATATTCACACTCGCAATATTGCGAGAAAAAAGAAATCGGTCTCATAATCAAAAAAAATTAAATTAGACAATACGTTGAAACCTATTATATGGCAAGAAATCAAACAACAGTCGATTTCATTAATAGTTAATAACTAATATAACCACACAATAAGTTTTATAAACGCAATTAAACTAGCATACAATTAGACAAATTTCAACCCATATTTTGTCATATTTTAAAATCAAAAAGCGGAGTTACCTTTTCAAAGTAACTCCGCTCTGTTTAATAATTAAATCCCTGCTCTTTAAGCTGTTGCTGATATTTTTTCAACAACTTTTCCCGAGCCTGTTTGATTCTTTTTTTATTCCACCACAAAGACAATCTAATACGCCACATCGGACAAGAGACCATTACAATCCCCCGGAAATAGCGCAATATATTACGCAACTGTCTAACCGTATCAGAACTCATTTCTTGGAAATTGACATTGTCATATAACAAAACAATTTCCTGAATCAGATACTTTCCATCCATCAAAGCCATTAAATTATCATAGCGCATCGTTTGTAGCAAACCATGCTCAGGTCCTTCTGCCGGTGCATAATACAAAGCCTTCAGATTATATTTTCTCTGAATATAATCTTTAATTGGCTTGTAATATACAAAGGGCATAACAAAAATGACTTGTTCCTGAGATTTTTCTAAATCAGAATACGCCTTATCATGCTCTGTAAAGCCCAACATTTTATTGCGGGAAACCCCTAAACTACGACACAACAACCTTTGTCTGGAATTGACATGATCAAGAAAACTATCGCCATCCATACAATATATCTCCGGATAAAAATTATAAAACTTATTTATCAGATGATACAATTGTGCGGCTCGATATATAACCTCCATATCCGCAGTAAACAAAACAATCTTTGTTGCTTTAATCGGTTGTTTTCCGGATTCAACCCAAATATTATCCGCCTGCGGCAACAAATAATAGAAATTTCTAAGTAACTGTAAATGTTCCATACGCAAAATAATTAATTAATAGATATTTAAAAGGATTTTTTCTTGTAGCACAATAATTAGACAAATGCAAGTATCTTGTGTCTATTTTAATTATTATCTGCTAAAACCGTTATAATGAATTTTTTCAACTTTAAATCTGTCCTTCGGCTGAGAAGGAAAAGACTTAGGATAACCAATAACAATTAACCCGTTTGGTTTCAAATAATCCGGCAAATTTAAAATCTCAGATATATCTTTCATTCTGTTCTCATTTGGATAAACACCACACCAACAAGCCCCCAAACCTTTACCATGAACCGCCAGCAATAAATTTTCCGTTGCTGCGCTGGTATCAACAACCCAATAACCCGAATCACATTCCTCTTTAATATTTCCGCAAACCAAAATCGCAATACTGGCATCTTTCAAAAATTTAGCATATGGATGAACTTCCGCAATTTTATTCTTTAGAGTATCATCGTCAATCACAATAAACTCCCAAGACTGACAATTTCGAGCCGATGGAGCATACATTGCAATCTTAAGAATATCCTCAATATCTGCTCGACTGATTTTCTTTCCGGATTCAAATTGACGAACCGACCGTCTGGTTAATAACCCCGCTTCCAAAAACATTTTTTTCTCCTTAAATTTCTATCATAAATAAGCAATCAAATAAAAACGACAAGCCTTTTATAACAAAAAAGCCCCCTTTCGGGAGCCTTTGAAATTACCTTTTTCCTCGTTTTCTCAAGGCCTCAAGACCGGCTCGTACATCTTCAACCACTTCATCATAAGTTTTTTGTTGTCCGGACTTATCTGAAAACAGATTTAGCGTACGCAAATAACGACGACGAATACCTCTTTGGTAGTCTAAAATCATTTCATAAAAAAGTTTATCATCTTCATTATCAACTTCTTCAAGTTTTTTCTTCGCTAAATGGGGAGTCATCTCTTCATACGGTAAAATAAAAGACGTCATTACGCGACATTTATCATTAGCAATATCAGCCATACCGGATTTTATAAAATACCGAGCTTTAGGCTGTCCGTCTCGACCAAGAATTTGCAAGACACCATAATCTAAAACAAAAACACTCGGAGCTCTTTCCGGAAGAATATTAACATCAGCCCGAACCGC
Source organism: uncultured Alphaproteobacteria bacterium (assembly GCA_944391465.1). Classification (GTDB taxonomy): domain Bacteria; phylum Pseudomonadota; class Alphaproteobacteria; order RF32; family CAG-239; genus CAZU01. The sequence goes on along the minus strand of CALXTS010000013.1, from coordinate 39,273 downwards.
CGGCAACAAAACACTATCAGCTTTCTGCTCCAAATAAATCTGTGACGGAAGTGCTATTGTTAATTCAACCTGATTTACCATTATAAAACTCCAAATTCTTGTCAACCAAACATAAACTCAGAGCGGCCGCTTTACACAACCGCCCCTTTTATTTAAGCGGCTTCTTTCATCTTTTCTGCTTTTTTCAAAACATCTTCAATTGTACCGACCATATAGAAAGCCTGCTCCGGAATATCATCATATTTTCCTTCAAGAATACCCTTAAAACCTTTAATGGTATCTTCAAGTTTGACAAACACTCCCGGAGTACCGGTAAAGACTTCTGCAACATGGAAAGGCTGAGACAGAAAACGTTGAATTTTACGAGCCCGAGCAACTGTCAACTTATCTTCATCAGACAATTCATCCATACCAAGAATGGCAATAATATCTTGCAGAGCTTTATACCTTTGCAAAATCTCTTGCACTTGACGAGCAATCTGATAATGTTCTTCCCCCACAACCTGAGGATCAAGAATACGACTGGTTGAATCCAACGGATCAACGGCAGGGAAAATTCCCAATTCAGCAATTGAACGAGACAATACAGTCGTTGCATCCAAGTGAGCAAAGGTTGTAGCCGGAGCCGGATCGGTTAAGTCATCGGCAGGAACATACACAGCCTGAACAGAGGTAATAGAACCATTTTTAGTAGAGGTAATACGCTCTTGCATCGCACCCATATCCGTACCCAAGGTAGGTTGATATCCAACGGCAGAAGGAATACGTCCAAGCAAAGCGGAAACCTCAGAACCAGCTTGAGTAAAACGGAAAATATTATCAACAAAGAACAACACGTCTTGATGAGCTTCATCACGGAAATATTCAGCCTGTGTCAAACCCGTCAAAGCAACACGAGCACGAGCTCCTGGAGGCTCATTCATCTGTCCGTAAACCAAAACTGTCTTAGATTTATCTCCATTTAAATCAATAACACCGGATTCTATCATTTCATGATACAAGTCATTTCCTTCACGGGTACGTTCCCCCACACCGGCAAAAACAGAATAACCACCGTGTCCTTTTGCAATATTGTTAATCAATTCCATAATCAAAACGGTTTTACCAACACCGGCCCCGCCAAACAAACCGATTTTACCACCTTTGGCATAAGGCTCCAATAAGTCAATAACCTTAATTCCAGTAGTCAAAACTTCTGTATCGGTAGATTGGTCAGTAAACGCAGGAGCTGGACGATGAATTGGATAATGGAAATCAGATTTAATATCACCGCGACCATCAACCGGCTCACCGATAACATTCACAATACGACCAAGCAAAGACGGACCGACAGGAACTTCAATCGGGGCACCGGTATTAACAACATCTTGCCCTCTGACCAAACCATCCGTTGCATCCATAGCAATTGTACGAACAACACTTTCGCCCAAATGTTGAGCAACTTCCAAAACCAATTTACGTCCGTGGTTATCACATTCCAAAGCAGTTAAAATCGGAGGCAAATTCTCAACATTATCAAATTTAACATCCACAACCGCTCCGGTAACTTGAGAGATATGACCGAGTTTACCCGTGTTTTTCTCTTTTTTGATAATTTCCTTAATTTGATTAACGTCTTTTTTCTCAATATCTTTTATTTGTTTGATAGCTTTTTTTTCAGCTTTCATCTCAACATTGACATTGGAAGCCTTTTTAGCTGTTTTTGTAACTGTTTTCTTGGCTGTTGACTTAACAGCTTTTGAAACTGTCTTTTTCACTGCTTTTTCTTTAACGGCGGCCATTAAATTCTCTCCTGTTTTTTACACTTTTGGTAATTCAAAATCTATAGTGCTTCCGCACCGGCAATAATTTCAACCAATTCAGTCGTAATCGCGGTCTGGCGAATACGATTATACTTAAGCGTCAGCTTAGCAATCATATCTTTTGCATTTCGGGTAGCATTATCCATAGAACTCATACGAGCACCATGCTCTGAAGCCTGAGAATTAACTAAAGTCTGAAAAGCAACTGAGGTCAAAACCATCGGAAGCATATCGACTAAAATTTTCTGTTTTGGAGCATCATATTCATAAATTGCCCCACGAGTATCTTCAGGTTCATATTTATCCTTAATATTTTCCATGCAAAAAGGCAGAAACTGTTCAGCCTTAACATCACGACTGATTGCAGACTTAAATTTGGCATAAACAAACTCACAGACATCAAACTCATTAACATAAAACATTCCGATAATAGGTTCAATAATCCGTTCCATTTCTTCAAACTTAATACCTTTAGAGGCAACTCCGGTTAATACATCAATGATAATATCACCATAGCGTCCTTTTAAAGCATCTCCGGCTTTTTTACCGATACATATCAGACTTACCTTTTTACCGGCTTTTTTCAACTCTTCAACACGATGAATTGTCTCTTTAATTACTGAAGCGTTATAGCTACCACACAACCCACGATCAGAAGTAAAAACAATCAACAAGTAAGAATTTCCGTTTTTACAAGGTGTAATCATTTTAGGAAAGATATAACGAACATTCAAACGAGCTTCTTCATCTTTAAGCTGATTATAAACCTGCAAAAAAACTTTTAACAAATTGTCATGATACGGACGGGATTTGGCAAGCAAATCTTGAGCCCTACGCAAACGCGCCGCAGCAACCATTTTCATGGCAGATGTAATTTTCTGCGTTGATTTAATACTCTCAATACGGGTTCGTAATTCTTTTAAGCCTGCCATAATCCCTATTCCTGTTTAAGCTGCTTCTTCAACATCAATAAACTGTTGAGAAAAATTCTTATAAAAATCCAACAATCTGTTTTCAAGCTCCGGAGAAATCACTTTTTGCTCAGCAATTTCATCTAGAATATCAGGGTGATTAGCCCGAATATCAGCTAAAGCCTTTTCCTCAAATTCCTGAACCTTACTAACCGGAATATGATCCAAGAAACCTCGAACACCGGCAAAGATAGCTACAACCTCTTCAGAAACCGACATTGGTCGATACTGGGGCTGTTTAAGCATCTCCGTCAAACGAGCACCTCGAGCCAACAATTGTTTAGTTGCAGCATCCAAATCGGAGGCAAATTGAGCAAAAGAAGCCATTTCTCTATATTGAGCCAATTCCAACTTCATTGTACCGGCCACCTGTTTCATCGCCTTAATCTGGGCGGCAGATCCAACACGGCTAACAGAAATACCAACATTAACCGCAGGACGTACACCCTGATAAAACAAACCGGTCTCCAAAAAGATTTGTCCGTCGGTAATGGAAATCACATTAGTCGGAATATAGGCTGAAACATCACCGGCCTGAGTTTCAATTACCGGAAGAGCCGTCAAAGAACCGGCACCTTCTTCATCACACATCTTAGCGGCACGCTCCAACAAACGGGAATGCAGATAAAATACGTCACCCGGATAAGCCTCACGTCCTGGTGGTCTGCGGAGCAACAAAGACATCTGACGATAAGCCGTTGCCTGCTTGGATAAATCATCATAAAAGATAACAGCATGCATACCATTATCACGGAAATATTCTCCCATAGCACATCCGGAGTATGGCGCAATATATTGCATCGGAGCTGGGTCAGATGCTGTTGCCGCAACCACGATGGTGTAATCCATTGCCCCATAGTCTTTCAAAGTTTTAACAACTTGCGCAACAGTTGAACGTTTCTGGCCAATAGCCACATACACGCAATAAAGTTTCTCTTTTTCAGACTTTACAGAATCATTAATTTTCTTTTGATTAATTATTGTATCAAGAATAATCGCCGTTTTTCCGGTTTGTCTGTCACCGATAATAAGCTCACGTTGTCCACGTCCAATCGGAATAAGAGAGTCTACAATTTTCAAACCTGTTTGCATCGGCTCATGCACAGATTTTCTCGGAATAATACCGGGGGCTTTAACTTCTGAACGACTATACTCCTTAGCTTTAATTGGACCTTGCCCATCAATCGGCTCACCTAAAGCATCAACCACGCGTCCCAAAAGCTCTTTTCCGACCGGCACGCTAACAATCTGCTCCGTACGTTTAACCATATCGCCTTCTTTAATATTTTGGTCAGAACCGAAAATAACGACACCGACATTATCCTCTTCCAAGTTTAATGCCATTCCTTTAACGCCGCTTTCAAACTCGACCAACTCCCCGGCTTGAACTTTATCCAAACCATAAATACGAGCGATTCCGTCTCCCACCGACAAAACTTGCCCGACTTCGGCAACATCGGCCTTAATATCGGAATTCATAATTTTGTCTTTGATAATGGAAGATATTTCACTGGCAGATACCGACATTACTGTACACCTTTCATCTCAATTTCCAACCGATTCAGTTTAGAGACAAGAGAGTTATCAATCATCTCCGAACCAAATTTTATTCTAAGTCCGCCGATAAGTTCCGGCGTAATTTTATAAGTAACCACAACCTTTTTATCTAACATTTTTTCCAAATTCTGTTGCAGTTTCTTATTCTGAGTTGCGCTAAGCTGCTTAACCGTTTCAACTTCAACTTCTTCATAACCATTCATACGATAATAAACATGAAAGAAGGCATCAATAATTCCGCTTAAATCTGCAAAGCGGCCATTTTCAAATATAACGGAAAGACAGTGGCAAGTATCTTTATTAAGTTTCAATTTCTGAACGATTTTTTCTAAAACATCTTTTTTATCACCATCTGCAATCATTGGATTTGCGAGATAAACAACCCAATCATTACTTTCCTTCAAAAGATTCCTGATTTTCTCTGCATCATCACGAACTTTTTCGACACAGCGGGCTTCTGCCGCTGCTTCGTATAAAGCTCTTGCATAGGTAATAGCAATTTTTGATTTTGAAACTTTTTTCACAATAAACAACTCACCTTTATTCAAACTGGAAACATCATCGCATTAATTAGTTTCTAATTTATTAATACATTTTTCGTTTTTAAAAATATTTATTTAAATTCATAACACTATTTTTACTTCTTCACCTTTTTAAATAATTTTTTTCACATAAAACTATAAGGATCAATATCCACTTCAACCTTAACTCTGTTAGGAATTTTAATTTTTTTAAGCCACTCAATTAAAACCTCTTGTATCTTTATATTTCGAGTAGTTTTAAGCAACAATCTGAAGCGAAATTTATTCCTCAGCATAAAAATCGGAGCCGGAGCCGGACCTAGAGTTGATATATAATCATTATTTGGAGCAGTTTGCCCCAACCAGATTGCCGTTTTTTCGGTTTCTTCCTGATTCGTTCCGCTGACAATAAGTGCTGCCAGTTTTCCAAACGGAGGCATTTTCAATATTCTTCTTGTTTTTTTCTCCAACTCCAAAAACTTAGCCCTATCATTTTCAACCAATGCTTTAAGAACGGCGTTATCAGGATATAAAGTTTGCAAATAAACAGTTCCCTTTTTATCTCCACGCCCTGCACGCCCGGCAACCTGAGACAACAATTGAAAAGTTCTTTCACTGGCTCTTAAATCACTTCCCATCAGTCCGAGATCCGCATCAACAATTCCAACCAAAGTCAAGCTTGGAAAATGATGACCTTTCGCTAAAATTTGCGTTCCGATAAGAATATCCACCTTACCTTCCTCCATTTCTTGAACAACTTGAGAAATTTCAAGAAAAGAAGATGTAATATCGCTGGAAAGAATTTTCACCCTAGCCGAAGGAAAACGAAATTTAACTTCCTCAGCAACGCGTTCAACTCCAGGCCCGCACGCCGTCAACCCCGTTTCAGAATGGCATTCGGGACACATCTTAGGAACCGGCATTGAGTACCCGCAATGATGACAAATTAAAGATTTTGTTTTTTTATGCTCAGTGAGCCATGATGTACAATTCGGACATTGAATCCGATGTCCGCAATCTCGACAAATCATCAAGGGAGCATAACCTCTCCGATTCAAAAACAGCATCGATTGCTCACCGCGCTCTAAATTAGCTTTAAGCTCATCGACTAATTTAGGAGCAAGCCAAGAAACGCCCCAAGCTCCTTTTATGGGTTTATTTTGTTTCAAATCAATAATTTCGATTCGCGGCAACACCGCTGCCGCAAATCGACTTTGCAATTTTACCACGTCATATTTTTTTTCTTCTACATTCACGCAGGTTTCCAAATCCGGAGTAGCCGTAGATAAAATAATCGGAATTTGTTCAAATTTAGCCCGAACAACCGCCATATCTCGCCCTTGGTAATTAACAACGTCTTCTTGCTTAAAAGACTGATCATGACTCTCATCAACAACAATCAAACCCAAATTTTGATACGGCAAAAAGAGAGCAGAACGAGCGCCGACCAAAACTTTTGCAGAACCATCAATAACCGCCTTCCATGTATCTATTCTCTCTCTTGTTGAAAGAGCAGAATGCCATTTTGCCGGTTTTACGCCGAAACGTTTTTCAAAACGTCCCAACCATTGAGTCGTCAATGCAATTTCGGGAACCAGAATCAAAACCTGCTGACCAAGTTCCAAAGCTCTGGCAACCGCCTCAAAATAAACTTCTGTTTTACCTGACCCCGTAACCCCGTCCAATAAAGTAACCCGAAACCCGTTCCCAACTTTTGAGACTAATTCGGCAGCTGCGCTTTCCTGTTCAGGTGTTAATTTAACTTTTTGATAAGTTGCTTTTTCATGACCGAATACTTTTTTATTTTCAATCAAAACGGGTTTTAAAATCCCAGCATCAATCATTGTCTTGATTACGGATTGCGAAACACCGGCTCCGGCAGCAATATCTTGCCTGTTAAAAGGAGCAAATTTCAAAAAATCCATAACCCGCCAACGCGCATCTGAGTTTTTGAGTTTAGCTTCTGCCAATGTTTTTCCGGACAACTCATACAGAATTGTCATTTTCGGATCATCAAAAACCCCTTTGACACTCAAAACCATTTTGAGCACCAAACCAAGAAAAGCCATATTATACTGCGCAACAAAAGTTATAAATTGACGCAACTCCGGGCTGAGAGGCGGAAAATTTATTTTTTCAAGAATAAATTTAATTTTACTGTCATCCAGAGAGCAGGATTTTCCGATTTTCCACACCACGCCGACAAGGACTTCCCGCCCGAAAGAAACTCTGACCATATCGCCGAGTTCGACCTCCCCTTCGACTTGATAATCAAAAGGTTCATTAAACGGAAGAGGTAATAAAACGCCGACAATCATTATTTTTCCTTTTGAGACATCATACAACTCTCTACCGAAATGAAAACCCCAGACCCTCAACAATCCCCAGCAATTAATAAACATAAAAGAATGAACCAAAATTTAAATATTTCATGTTATCATTAAAACATGAGACAAGAAATAGAATATAAAACTTCGGACGAGGTTAAAAAATTAATTCAACGTTGGCAAGACTGGTTGCGCGACGAACGTTGCTATTCTCCGCATACCGTTGATGGTTATTCTCGAGATTTGAGCCTATTTTTCAACTTTACTTATGAGTATTTTAATGAACGTTTGTGTTCTCTTTCTGACTTAAAAAAACTCGATGTTCGAGATTTCCGTGCTTTTTTGAGTTATCGAAACGCAAAATATATAGAAAAGAGTTCCCTCGCTCGAGAACTTTCAACTCTTCGTAGCTTTTTCAAATGGCTCAATCGCAATAAAATTATTGAAAATACCGCCATCAGTATCATATCCTCTCCCCGAAAGCCGAAGATTCTTCCAAAATCGCTTGATATACAACAAACATTTAAACTTTTGAAAAATGCCGCCGAATTTGAAAAAAAAGAGTGGCAAGGGCTTAGAGATGTCGCCATTTTTACAATATTATACGGATGCGGTTTGCGAATTTCTGAAGCCTTGTCACTCAATATCGGAGATATAACCGACCAAAATTTTCTGCGCATCAAAGGAAAAGGCAACAAAGAACGCATTGTTCCTTTACTCTCTTTGGTGGTTGAAAATATAAATGCCTACATAAATGCCTGCCCCTATCATCTCAAAAACGGAGAGCCGTTGTTTTTAGGAGCAAGAGGAGAGCGTTTAAGCCCGCGAATAGTTCAACGAAGCCTTGAAAAGATACGCCGAGCATTAGGTCTTCCGGAAACCTTAACCCCACATGCCTTACGACACACTTTTGCTACTCACCTTTTGGCAGAAGGGACTGATTTGCGCTCCATTCAAGAACTTTTAGGTCATGCGTCCCTCAGCACGACTCAGCGCTATACAGATGTCCAAATTGAAACATTAAAAAAAGAATATCACAAAGCCCACCCACTTGAAAAAGATTCCTAATCATCGGTACTGTTTGGGTTCGACAAAGTAAATAAGACGGATAAAAACAAAAAAAGGCGTCTGAAAATACAACCTCAAACGCCTTCTGATACAAATTTTAATCTCAAAAGATTTACTTTAATTTTTTCTCAACGAACTCTTCGTGTTTTTTAGACTTCTTATCATATTTTTTCAAAGTCAACTTTTCCGGATGAGTTCTCGGATTTTTCTCAGCAAGGTAAAACGTTCCTGTACCGGCTGTACTCTCTAATTTAACTTTAACTTTTACTGCTTTAGCCATTTCTTTATACTCTTTTTAGTGTTATTGATTCAAACATTTGAGCTCAATATACATTTTTTTAACCTTATGTCAACAGGAATTTTTAAATTTCGCCGTTTTGCGGCTCTGAAACGTCAAGAAAAACATTTTCAGGAGTTTTCACGACCAAAGAATCAATTAAAGCAGCGGCCACGGCAATATCAAATCCTTTATCGGCTCTTTCTTCACTAAAACAAAGCCGATATTCTCCCAAAGCCAGAAAATTCTCAACATTTTTTGAATCCGGCATTTCAAACGTGCAATAATTCGGTAAAACACCTTTCTTATCAAGTTTTAATTCCGAAGGCGTATAGATATAAGCACTGGTTAAAGAGATTGTGCCTCCGCTGCTCAAAGAAATCAGCGTTTGAATACTCCCTTTGCTGAAAGTTTTAGTCCCGACAACTTTCGCTCTGCTCTGCTCTTGTAATGCGGCAGTCAAAACCTCAGCCGCCGATGCCGTATTTCCGTCAACCAAAACAACGATTGGCTTACCATTCAAAATATCTCCTTCTTTGGCGCTGTAAAAAACGATATCTTTCTGCCCTCTGGTAGAAGCCACAATAGCATTGTCCAAAAACAAATCTGCAATATCAACGGCGCCGTTAATCACTCCGCCGGGACTTTCTCTTAAATCCAAAATCAAACCTTTTGCCTCCGGATGCTCTTTAACGGCTTTTTCTACATCTTCTTTGGTATAATTATTAAAAGCCAAAATTTTAATATACAATTTATCATTGTCTTCAATTCTTGCAGCAAAATTGCGACGATGTTTCAACCGTTTGCCGCTCATATCTTCGGGATTTAGATAAAATTTTGAATCATCGCCGTATTGAGAAATTGATGCTTTCATCATCAAATCAGGCATTTCAAAATCATGCTTAGCGGCAAGAGGAGACTTTTCAGCAGCCAAATCCAACAATTCTGCCGACAAATCAACCCATTGATTTATATTTTGTCTGTCCTCAGGCTTATATAAACTCTTCAACAACCGTCCTTTGTAATAAAGACTGACTCTGGAATCATCATCACCGATTCGCAATTGCTTATCCACTCCTTGGATACCCTTAAGCAAATTAACGGCTACCGTTTCAACATCAAGCGGATAAACATAAGTATCGGGAACTTTAGTGTAGATTTCGCGCAAAACTTCTCTATCGGCAGCATAACCATTACCGAAAACCAAAAACATCACAAAAAAAATCAAGAACCCGACACGCATTCACTTTCTCACTTTTTTTCTCTTACGTCTTTTACTATTGTCTGTTTTTTTCTTTTTTTCAAACTTTTTCTTGCTGTTTTTATAAAATGAGGTTTTGGCTCCGCGACCTTTTTGATAATATGTATCTCCCAACTCTGAATCCAGATACTTAAAAATCAATCCGCCACTGATAGGAGAAGCCTCCGCCAATCGAGCATTTATCTTATCGCCAAAATTAAAGCACAACCCGCTGAAAACACCTTCCAAGCGCATATTTCCGCACAAAAGTTCATAATCATCATCAGGCATGGAAGAAAGAGGTATTAATCCCTCTGCCCCAAGGCTTTCAATTCTCACAAACAAACCTGCATTAGAGAGCCCGACAATTTTAACCTCAAAATCAGCCCCCAACGCTGGTTGTAAATAAGCCGACACAAAACGAGCCACCAAATCTCTTTCGGCATTAACGGCATTTCGCTCAGTTTCTGAAATATGTTTTCCGATATCTTCAAACAGAGTCATAGTTGCCGTATCAGTTAATCCTTCTCCATCGCGCATATGGCAAGTATTAATCAAAGCTCTGTGAATCAATAAATCGGCATAGCGGCGAATAGGCGATGTAAAATGAACATAATCCTTCAAAGCCAAACCAAAATGTCCGATATTTTTAGGAGAATAGACAGCTTGGGATTGCATTCTGAGAATCATATCATCAATCCCTTGAGCGTAACCTTTGGCGGCACATTTACTCATAAGACGATTAAAATGTTTAGGTTGCAAAGCCGAAACATCGGGAAGTTTCATATTTAAGTCTTCCAGTAAAGGCTTTGCCTCCTCAAGTTTTTCCGGTTTAGGCTTATCATGCACACGATACATAACCGGCAACTTTCCTTTTTTCAAAGTCAGTGCGGCGGCAACATTAGCCGCTATCATACATTCTTCAATAATTTTATTAGAAACAAAAATTTCCTCTTTGCTAATTGAAACAACTTCTCCGTTTTTTCCAACTTTTATTTTAAACTCATTTGTTTCAATTTCCAAAGCGCCCCGTTTTTCTCGCGCCCGAGCCAAAGCCTTATAGACATGATAGAGCGGCTCAATAACCTTAGAATAAAGAGGAGCAATCTGAGGTGTTTTTTCTCCGTCCAAAGCCCTTTGAACCTCAGAATACGTAAGTCTGGCCGCAGACTTCATAACCGCTCTCGTAAAACGCCAATTTATGAGTTTCCCGTCAAGATTTATATTCATAATACATGCAATACAAGCTCGTTCCTCTTTTGGACGAAGCGAACATAAATCATTGCATAATTTTTCAGGCAGCATCGGAACCACCATATTCGGAAGATAAACGGAATTTCCCCTTCTATAAGCCTCTCTGTCCAAAGCACTGCCGTCACGAACATAAAAAGCCACGTCGGCAATGGCAACAATCAACTCAAACCCGTCTTCAGTTTCTTTGGCAAAAACAGCATCATCAAAATCTTTGGAATCATCACCGTCTATGGTAACCAAAGGCAAATGCGTTAAATCTTCCCGAATTTTTTTATCAAAAGAAGGTAAAGATTTAAGCTCTTTTAAAACCTTATCGTCAAATTCATAAGGAATATTATATTTTTCCAAAATCAAACCCGCGGTTGCCTTGTTAAGATTAAAAGTACCGAAATTATGAATAATTTTAACCTGTTTAAAACGCCTTTCTCCTTCCAAAACAAAACTGACAAAATCTCCTTCTTTAACGTTTTTAGAAGAATTGAGTAAATAATCAATATGTTGGCTTTTTTCAGATGAAACTAAAAAATACTTACCGTCTCTTTTTTCAATAACACCATAAAATTTTTCATACTGTTGCTCGGCAAATGCAATACGTGTAATTGGTTTGACAACATATTGCCCTTTTCTGACATCAATTTTGCCGACAAACTCGTCTCCCACAGCTAAAGCAGGCTTAATTTTTCGATTTTCAATAACAAAAATCCGCCCTTTAACATTTCCGCAAGAAGTATCAGAAATTTCAGCGATTAAATCGCCCAAACTTCCCTGTCGAACGACCTTTAAATTAACCGGATGCTCAGGAATTTTATATCTTTGTTTTACCATTTATTTCAATATCGCTTTCAAAACAGTATGGTCTGATGGCTTTGAACCGGCGCGCGGCGACTTATCAACCTCACAACTTTCCAAACAATCAACCGCGTCGGGAGACAAAAAGATATAATCGATTCGCATACCGTTATCAATATAAAAAGCACCACCGCTGTAATCCCAAAAAGTATAACCGTTTTTCGTCGGATGCAATGTACGAAAGGCATCATAAAAACCCAAATATTCTACAGATTTGAGTTTTTGCTTAACTTCTTCCCTAAACAAAGCATCATGAATATATAATTCCGGATTATAAACATCGGCATCAGTCATAATAACATTAAAATCACCGCCCAAAATAACCGGAATTCTTAAATCAAGCAATGTTTTGGCATGCTGATATAAAGCATCCATCCATGCCAATTTATAAGCGTATCGACTATCGTCATCAGAATCATTATAGGGAGGATTGCCATTTGGCAAATAAACAGATGCAACCCGATACTCTTTACCGTCTGCCATAAGAGAAGTTTCCAAATAGCGCGCACTTTCATCCTTAAATCCGGGCAATCCCTCTTGAACGACTTTGAGCTTATGCTTACTCAAAACCGCAACACCGTTATAACTTTTCTGCCCTAAAACTTTAGCATCATATCCGGCACTGTTAATTTCAAAAAAAGGAAAAGCATTAAACTCGCATTTAATTTCTTGCAAAAAAACGACATCCGGCTGATTTTTTTCAAGCCATTGCAATAAATTTTCCAACCGAGCATTTACGGAATTTACATTATATGTTGCAATTATCATAATTCCCTCTTAATATTTGTCTAACAGAAGCATATATTAAAAATATCGGTATTGAAAGCGAAAAAAATATGGAATTAGCAACTTATGCGTCTCACCCTCAAGACAGTCGAGGTCGTCTTTATCCTGATTTTCAAAACATTATTCGATCCCCTTTCCAACGAGACCGAGACAGATTAATTCATTCGTCGGCTTTTCGTAGACTTGATGGAAAAACTCAGGTTTTTGCCTATCATGAAGGAAAAAACTATCGCACCAGACTAACCCACAGTATAGAAGTAGCTCAAATTACCAGAACATTGTGCAAATCACTTTGCTTAAATGAAGAACTGGGAGAAGCGATAGCTCTTGCGCACGACCTCGGACATTCTCCTTTCGGCCACGCCGGAGAGAGAGGGCTTAATAATTCCATGAAAAAATACGGAGGATTTGACCATAACGTCAATTCTCTTAAAATCATGACCCAGCTTGAAGTCCACTATCCTGAATTTGAAGGACTTAATTTATCATGGGAGGTTTTGGAAGGAACTGTAAAACATAACGGTCCGATAAAAAACAACAAAAGCAAATACCTAAAATTTTACAACAAAAAGTTTGACCTCGACTTAAAACGCTATTCTTCAATGGAGTCTCAAGTTGCCTCTTTTGCGGATGATATTGCATATAACAACCACGATATTGACGATGGTTTTCGTGCCGGATTTTTTAGCATTGAGCAATTGTGCGAACTTCCCTTTATTGCAGAAATAATCACCGAGTTTGATAAAGCAAACCCGCAAGCCGATGACAATTTGCGCATATATGCAATTACCCGCAATATGATAGCTCGTATGATTTTTGATTTATTAGACAACACACGGCAAAACTTAAAAAAATTCAACATCAAAACAGCTGAAGACGTCCGTTCACAAAAAGATTTCACAGTCAATTTCTCGGCAAAAATGCAAAACGACATTAAAGAGCTCAGAAAATTTCTGAAAAAATATTTTTACACACATACAAACGTTGCACGTATGGATATGAAATCGCAAAAAATCGTCGAAGATTTATTTAATGCTTTTATCAACAATCCGCTTCTGCTTCCACTGGAAACAAGAAAAAATATTTCCGCCATAACATCGGAAGAAGATAAAGCTGAAATTATATGCACTTACATTGCCAACATGACAGATATGATGGCCATTGAAGAGCACCATCGTCTTTTTGACCCACACACAAGATTTTAAGGGCTTTGTTAAGCTATTATAAAGTTTTTTGCTGTAGGATATCAATAATTAAAGACAGAAGGATTCTGTCTGCATTATTTTTTTATGCTGCAACAAGGAGCCCAAAGATGTTTCCTAACTTTGATGACAACCGCAAAGATGATGACTTTCTTGATGAAATTCGTCAGAAAATCAATGATGAATCAAACCTAAATTTTGAAGAAAAGAAAAATGAAATAAACCGTTCCAAAAATGCTTTTCTCGGAGCTGTTTCGGGAATAGCGCTTTCAGCCGTGGTCGGTTGGTTTGCTCTTTCACCGCGTTATGAAACTGTATCCGATGCAGAAATACCGGTCGTACGCAGACCTCAAACAGCCATCAAAGTACAACCGGCAGATCCGGGCGGAATGGAAATTAATAATCAAGATAAGACAATATATAATATCATTGATAAAACCGGCACTCAGGCTCCGGTAGTTGAAAATCTTTTACCTCCGCCGGAAGAGCCCAAACTTCCAGAAATTCCGGTGGTTGCAAATAATACAATTTCTACAGAACCGTCAAATATCCCAGATATTGCACCGGTAGTAGAAACTACCGAAAAAGTTATTGCCAAAGCTAATGAACCTGTTGCTGTAAAAGAACCTGCACCAGAGGAAAAAGTCATCAGCATAAAAGAAGCGGCACAAAAGACACCGCAACCTCAGATAGTCGCAGAAAATAAAGCAACAGCTCCTGAAGTAAAAGAAGTAAAATCCGTAGAAAAAGCTGAACCCAAACGTCAAGCTGTCAACATAAAGATAGATGCGCCATCTCCAGAACCGGCTAAAGAAATATCAAACACTTCAGCTCCCAAAGGAAGCTGGCAGATACAATTAATAGCCTCGCCCAATTTAGATGCGGTAAAAAATTCTTGGAAATCTTTATCACAAAAATATACCGTTCTCAGCGGACAACCTCATGAAATTGAAACCGCCGACCTCGGAGCTAAAGGATTGTTTTATCGTCTGAAAGCGGGTTCATTTAAAGATCGCGCCGGCGCTGATAAACTGTGTAATGATATAAAGGCACTGGGTGGCTCTTGCATTGTAAAGAAAAAATAAATGATTATAAGCCTCATTGTAAACTTTGTCCCAATCATTATAGCCATCGTTTTACATGAGTTGGCTCATGGATATGCGGCTTACCTCTTAGGAGATAACACCGCAAAAAAATATAATCGTTTATCCCTAAACCCGATAAAACATGCAGATATATTCGGAACCATTATTCTTCCGGCAATTTTATTGACCGCAAAAACCGGTTTTATTTTTGGTTGGGCAAAACCCGTTCCGGTTAATTATAATAATCTCAGACACCCACAAAGAGATGTTGTAATTGTAGCCTCAGCCGGAATTATTATGAATTTCTTGTTAGCACTTTTATCATTCAGTTTATTAAAGATATGCCCGATTATTGAAAATGAATATATACGTGAAATGCTGACCTTGTTTCTCGTAAACATGATAGCATATAACATCGTAATAGCTGTATTTAACGCTCTGCCGATACCTCCGCTAGATGGTTCAAAAATATTGTTTGGCTGGTCAACCTCTCCGCAAATTCAAAAATTTTTGAATGCAGAAAGAGCCGGTTTAGCTGTCATTGTAACTATAGCTTTTATTATCCCGATAATAACAAATCATTTCGGATATCATTTTAACCCACTCGGTTATTACTTAATCAAAACAACCAAGTTTTTCCTTTCATTTCTGATTTAAGAGAAGCAAACTATGACAAAACCGATTTTATCAGCCATCTTATCATGCAAAGGAACATCGCTGACAGATGAAGAAAAGAAACTCTTCCACAAAATAAACCCGCTTGGAATAAACT
Source organism: uncultured Alphaproteobacteria bacterium (assembly GCA_944391465.1). Lineage (GTDB taxonomy): Bacteria > Pseudomonadota > Alphaproteobacteria > RF32 > CAG-239 > CAZU01. Next base: position 23,562 of record CALXTS010000013.1, on the reverse strand, counting down.
TATTTGGCCGAAATATCAGCTCAAAACAACAAGTAACAAAATTAGTTCAAGAAATCAAAGAAACGATTGAAAGAGATGATGTTTTAATAGCCATAGACCAAGAAGGCGGACGAGTCAGGCGCCTATGTGAGCCTGAATTTCGCAGTTACACACATGCCATTACCATAGGAAAACTCCCGTTTTCTCAAGCGCAGAAAGCATCTGAACTACATGCTAAGCTAATAAGTTCTGATTTAAAAGAAATCGGAATTAATTTAAATTATGCCCCTGTTTTAGACACTTTATACCAAGAAACATCAAAGGTCCTAAAAAGCAGAACTTTTGGCTCAAACACACAAACAATCTGCACTCTCGGAAAAATTATGGTCGATGAATACATAAAAAGCGGAGTTTGCCCTTGTATTAAGCATCTTCCGGGATATGGAAGAGCCAACACAGATCCCCATCTTGATCTTCCGATAATAAGCAACTCGCTTGCGGAATTGGAAAAAGATTTTGAACCATTTAAAGAGTTAAATTACGCTCCGGCGGGAATGACCGCACATTTAGTAATAACAGCCATTGATGATAAGCTCCCGATAACCTTAAGTCCTAAGGGAATCAAAACAATCATTCGAGACATCATTGGTTTCAGAGGTTTACTGATATCAGACGCTATTGATATGCACGCACTTCCCGGAAATATTCCAGAAAGAGCCGAAGCAGCCATAAAAGCAGGCTGTGATTGTATTTGCTATGCTTTTGGCGAATATAAAAACTTATGCTGTTTAGGAGAAGTTTGCCCACCATTAACGGACATAGCGTTAGAACGCCTTCAAATAATAAAAAATATAATAACTTCAAAAATCACCTTTTCAAATATTGAAAACTATGCTAACCAATATAAAAATATTGTTGGAAGTATAGAACCGTATCACGATGACTACGATGCGACGGAAACACTCAACAAGATGAAACAATAGAGGAGATTCAAATGCTTACATGGATTTTAATTGCTATCGTTGTTGCTGCAATGTTTGGGTATATCAACCTTGAACAATGGGGAAAGAAAGGTCGTGAAAAAATTGAAGAGGCAATGCCGCATATCAAAAAGTTCATCGACGATGCCAAAACCCAACTTGATAATAACAAAAAAGATAATGAAAATAAAAAAGAAGACGAAGAAAAATAATTATCTTATTTATCAATATCTCTAATCCTCCAAATAAAACATTTGGAGGATTTTTTTCATAAAATCAATTCTCTATAGACTCTTTCTTAAATTTATGTTATATATAAATAATAAGGCTGAAGAATCATGCCTTCTAAACTTGTGGGAGAATCCTAATGAGTATTGCCGCTACCAGAAAAGTATCAGGCTCTCAACTTCCGGTTCGCACAGAAAGAAACTACGGAGCCGGCAGGCATGAAGAGCAATTTGTTGAAGTTGTTGACACCAACAACAATGTCTTGGTTCGTGATGAAACTACCTCGGACAATAATCAGCAACAATCCCTTCCCCAACACGAGCACAAAGAAACCGAGCAACATTTTAGCAACAAAAACTATCTCAACAATACTTTAGATGCTATGTTATCGAGTGGCATTTTTGAAGATAGCGATGCTTTGCCGCCATCAAGTAAAAAAGTCAACGTTTACGACAATAATCAAACAATAATTAAAAAAGAAGAACGTGAACGCAACAGTCATCCTTATCTAAAACACTTCTATGAACACAATCGTCCCTTAGAAGAGGTTGATGAATTTGTTTAAAATTTCATATCAGAAATCTTGATTATTCTTTCATCCTTACCATATTCAAAAAATAAGATGATAAGGATATTTTATGAAAAAAACAGCTTTATATATTATAAGTGTATTGCTGAACTTTTTTTGTAGCCCTCTCATGGCTCAATCAACGGTATCTGAAACAGAACCGACAATAAATTTTACCCTAACGGAAAAACAACTGAATGACATCGAAACAAAATTAAATCAAAATAAAATAGAAAAAAACTCAATTTCTGAAATTTTAGAAAACATTACTCAAATACAAAATGACTTAAGAGAAAGCAAACAACATTACAGCAATGAACTTGATATCGTACAAAAAAGCCTTGATACTCTGGGTCCAAAACCTGAAAAAGAAAATTCAGAATCTAAAAATATCAGCCAAAAAAGAAAAGAATTTACCCTTTTAGCTGACAATCTTAAATCTCAAATAACACAAGCCGATATTCTTCTGAATAAAACTGAAGAAATTAATAATCTTATTCTGAAAATTCGCAACCGACAGCTTTTAAATAACATTCTTGTAAAACAAAGTTCAATTTTTCATCCCAAAGAATTTTGGCAATCATTGCATAATTTTGGAGCTTTTATTTTAGAATTAACAATCTCACCGTTTGAATGGTATAATAATCTTCCGAATACGGAAAAAATCAACGTAAACAATAACCTTTTAATTGTCATAATATGTATGCTTTGCGCTTTGGGCGGAGCTCATTTATTAAAGATTTATATCAAGCAATGGTTTGGTTATCTGTCATTCGTTGAGCATCCTGACTATTCACAAAAAATTCGCGTTGCAATTTGGATGTTTATTGCCAGAGGTGTTATTCCGGCAGCAATCATAGGAGCATTTATTTTATGGTTAAAAAGCACGCCGATAATATACAAAGATTCTTTTGGAATACTATTACAAAAAATTGCTGTTTATTTATTGTATTACTATACAATTAAGGCTCTGATAAAAACAATATTTTCTCCATATGTTCCCAAATGGCGGATTATAGAAACTTCCGATGAACGAGCAATTTCAGTCTGTTCAGCGTTTATTTTTACAACGGTGGCGGTATGCATTGTATCTTTTCTTCAAAGTCTTGCTGATGAATTTGAGCATGATATTTCTGCAGTCTATGCCATAAAAATAATAGCCAACGCCGTAAAAGTATTTTGCATAATCTGGATTACCAGAAAAGCCCTATATGACGAACAAACATCTTATGAAGAAGAAACAAATGAAGATGTCCAAACATCTGAGTTGAGTATATCATCTAAAGCTGGCCTTTTAATAACCGTATCCATGAGTATTACCTTCAGTTTATCTTTATTTGGATACATCAGACTTTCCGAATACATAATAAACCATTTTATGCTAACAGCCATTATTGTAGGAACAACCTACATAAGTAATAAATTAATCATTGTTATTCTACATCACCTTTTGCGCCCCCGTTTTTGGACAAGAAACTTTGGAATAAATCGCAAGTTTTTGTTAAAAACAGAATTTTGGTTCGGACTATTTTTTACTCCGATAATCTGGATTTTTTCATTTCTTATTATACTTGCTCTTTGGGGAGTTTCAGTTGATTTGATACTAGCTCGCATTAAAAACTTTTTGATTGGTTTTAACATCGGCGGAATTCATATCTCCATTACCTCAATTCTGTTGGGAATTATAAGTTTTTTTGTAGTTCTCTCATTATTCAAAATACTAAAAAGCAGTTTCATAAACGGAAATTTAAGTAAAATAGAAATGAATATCGGAATAAAAAATTCCGTCATATCTTCAATCAATTTTTTAGGATTTATCATTTCAGGATTAATAGCGATTGCCGTAATGGGAGGAAGTCTGGGAAGCCTGGCCATCATTGCCGGAGCATTATCATTCGGAGTTGGTTTAGGCTTACAAAACATGGTCGGAAATCTGGCCGCCGGAATGACAATCTTATGGGAACGCCCCATAAAAATCGGAGACTGGATTTTAATTGGAGGGCAAGAAGGAATTGTCAAAAAAATCAACATACGCTCTACAGAAATTGAGGCATGGGATAAATCCACGGTGATCATACCAAATTCTGACATTTTATCTCAAAGTCTGATTAACTATACATATTCCGGACAACAAGGAAGAATTTCAATAAAAATAAATGTAAATTACGACAGCGATATTGATATGGTAAAAGAAACATTGCTTAGTATTGCATTATCAATGACGGAAATATTAAATAGCCCGACACCATCTGTATTTCTGACTAATTTTAATGATTCAGGCCTTGAATTCCAGTTAAACTGTTTTACAAATAACATTTTTAATAAAGGAATTATTTCAAATAACATACGAGAAAAAATAATCAACCGTTTTAGAGAATTGAATATCATACTCTCATCAGCACAAAAGAACATCTATTGGGAAAATTTTCGCAAACATCAATCACATAACTGAATAAATTTAGAATATCTGACTTTGCAATTTTCGCATTGTTTAAACGCAACATCTTTCATAATTTGGTTTTCATACTGTTTTAAAAAGGCATCACTCGGAACAACTGTTAAAATTTCATTTTTATCATCATAATCAATTTGCAAACCGATTAAAGGCGCCGGATATGGAGTATTTTGAATCTGTTGATAATATTGCGAAGCGATTTTAAAAGAAACTTTCAGAACTTCGGAGCCTCCGCTTTCCTTATATGTTATATTTTTAGCCGCTGTTTCAAACCTAATAAAATTTTCGATTAAAATAACCGAAAAATCTTCAGCCTCATTCCAAACATCACTCATCATCATCCTCCGATTTCATTCGTTTTATTCCCGAAAAAAAGACTTGTCAACGTTTGATGCAACAGACTTAAAAACTGAGTTTAATTCCGGAAATAAATGCTGCCGCTTGATTATTATCATCAGAATCTGCGTATTCTCCCTTTGCATCCATCCAAGCAATAACACCAATCAGTTGTAGCTGTGATGTCAATTGATAAGTATTTGACCATAAATAAAAAATATTCTTATGCCTTGTATGATCTGCTTCAGAATACAAAAAGCCGAAATTCGTTTTAAATTTTCCTTTTTGCCACCCCAGTGCCGCGTTAAAAGCATAACCTTCTCGATAGTTATCAAAATACGCAGGCATTGCAGAAGAAATATCTGACGTACTTATCGGGTTTTTATTTCCGTCTATATAAGATTTCTGAAATGCGGCAGATAATGTATAATCAGAAAAATTAAATTTAGTTCCCAAAGAAAAAACCTTATCTGTACGATTATAAAGACCATAACCCAAAGAATTAGACCATTTAAGAGCTCCTAATGTTAGCTGATTTTTAATTGCCATCGTATAACCATCTTCAACGGTTTCATAATCAACATAACGACTGACCATACCGCGTCTTTGTGCATTGTCCGGCGTATAAGAAAATCCCAAAATCGTCCCGTAAAACTCCGGTGTAAAATAGCTAACTTTAAAAGCCTGTCCGTCATTAATAATCGCGGTTGATTTAGCTGTTGCAAATTTTACCGATTTTGTTCCGTTATTCCAATTAGGGTTTGGCAAAAAATAAGTCAAATTTGTAGCATCTATACTGAGAAAAGTAATATCTTTGGCTCCTTGATGCAAATCATATGCGGCATTATAAACCATACCGACCTTAAATTTTCCGTAATCAGACACATCATAAAAATGCGGATAGACACGCCATTCTCCATTTCTGCGGCTCTTATCATGCCCCTTAAAAATAGCCGTATTTGAAGAAACAATACCTAAACGATGAGAATCTGAAAATTTATAATCAGCCTTTAATTTTAAGTCTGTTCGATTAACCCACCGATTCGCTGAAACATCGGTATTATTTTGTTCCCGAGCTTCCATCAAACCATACATTCCGACGGAACTTAAAGAATAATCAAAATTCCATTCTCCCGCCCAAAGCGTGTGAGGAAAAAGAAAAACAGACAAAGCAAAAAATTTTGAATAGTTCATAGGACATTGCAGACATAAAATTAAATAAGTAGGTATTATAAAGATGAAGAGTTTTAAAAATCTTAACAAAAAAAATCCGGTAAAAATACCGGATTTAACAAAACAATAAAAAAGTTAAGCCGTCGCCATAACCTTCTGAAGTTTGCGAACCGTAAAATATTCAACGACTTGAATAATACCGTAAATTAGAATATAAGCCCCCATCAAAGCCGTTATTGTCAGAGCTCCCACAATTGGGGAAGATAAAATCCAAAAACCAAATAAAATACCCAAAGCTCCGGCAATCAAAGACCACCCCCACGGATATTCTAATTTTTTAAGTTCAAAAGAACCAAATATTTGAATAACACCGACAAACATACACCAAAGAGCAAAAATAATTGGCAATGAAGCTGCCGTAACACCGATGTTTGTTAAAAACACCACTCCGACAAGCATATCCAATACGCCGACCAATAAATACCACCCCGACCGAGCGGAAAAAGAAGCCATAAAATAACCGGCACCGACAACCACAAAAATAATTCCTAAATACATAGCCAATGCCATTAAAGTAGCTGCCGGATTAAACCATACAAATATTCCGAAAAGAGTCATAATAATTCCCGCTGCTAAATGCCAAAAATTATTACCGTACATAGTTTTCGTATCCATTTTATTCTCCTTAACAATCAAACCATATTAGAAGAAATAAGCCTAAAAAAAGATATTCCAATCCTACCATATAAAAAAAGTCCGATATTTTCGGACTTTTTTAATTAATTTACATACAAAACCTCATAATCAGTATTATCGGAAGTATCTAAACATTTTTGGGTAACATTTCCGGTTGATTTTGAAACGACGGCAAAACATTTCTTGCCATTTTCGGGAGGATAATATTGATTCGGTTGAATAATCACATCTTTATATTGATTAGAAACAATATAACTTCCGATAGTCGCACCGGCAACACCGGCTATGAAAGCTGCCGGAACATAGTCATGATGATGTTTGACAACGCGCACCGGATGGTGTCGCCAATACCCTCCCATATGATGCCAAGATTTTGCATCTGCATTCGAAATCGGAAGTATCATTAATGCCAAAAGAACAAACAAATATTTTTTCATTAATATTCTCCGTAATCAGCCCCGTAAAAACGGAGCTGATTTTATAAAAGATTAGTCTTTTTCAGGTGCAGGAGGCTCAGGTAAATCTTCAGGCAACATCTCAGGGTGCGGAGCCGGATGTTTTGGTCCTCTCATATCATGCTCCGGACGCGGACCTTTATGCGGTCTTGGGCGTTTTGGTCCTTTATGTTTTTTCATTTCTGTTTTAATTTTTTCAAATTCTTTTTGTTGTTCAGGCGTCAGAATTTTTTCAAAATCCTTCATATTTTCTTCCCGCAATTCATTCATTTCTTCATGAATTTTTTTCATCTTTTCCATTAATGGCTTAATTTTTTCACGCCCCTCTTTCCGGATTTTCTCGGCCTGCTCTTTTTGCTTATCGGTTAGCCCCAAATCATCAGCCAATTTATCCGACATTTGCACAAAGCGAGGTGGTTCTTTAACAAAATCTTTTTTCTCTTTTGCGTTGGCATTAGCTGAAATAACCAAAGCTGTAGCACACATCAAACCGAGTAAAAATTTTTTCATATTTATTCTCCTTTAAGTTTTTTCAATTTTTCAGCCAAAATTTTACGAGCATTAAACAATCTGGACTTGATGGTACCCTCCGGCACCCCGATTTTTTTAGAAATCTGTTCATAAGTCATTTCTTCAAACTCAAACAATATAACAACCTGACGCAGTTTTCGAGGAAGAGCATCTACAGCCTTAAGAATAATTTTTTGCCTTTGTTTGGCATCTAAAATTTCCTCCTGACTTTGAGATGATGCAACTTCTTGCAAAATATCTTCGTCATTAAGTTGATTAACCCCGATTTTATATTGTTTGGATTTAAAATAATCACGACAAACATTTGCAGTCAACGCGCTAATCCATTGCGTAAATTTACCTTCTTCCTTATAATTTTCCAAATTCCGCCAAGTTTTAATATAAACTTCTTGCTCAATATCTTCATTATAAGAACCGGTTAATTTTCTGATAATAGCTTTAACGCGGCTTTGATTCTCAGCAATAATTTGTTTCATATGTTTACCCAATCATCAACAGACCATAATCATCAGTCGGCAATCCCATTTCTTCAATAACCGAATATTCGCCCTCTGCCGCATACCAACCGGTTTCGGCATAATAACTATAATCGGCACCTTTCGGATAGAAGCAACTTAAACCACCGACACAAACCAACATTGCCGCAACAGCTTTAAGACAGTTATTACGTTTTTTTCTGGCAAAGTAAAGCGGTTTAGCCTCTTTGATTAATTGAGAGATTTCATCATCCATTGTTTTATCCTCCTTACACATGATAAAACGATATGAACCACCTTAAAGTTCAATTTATTTTTAATTTTTTATTTATATATATTTTTCAAACAGTTATAAAACAAAAATATGCAAGAGGAGATTCAAATTATTTTTTCTTTCCAAAATTATCATCCAAAATTCCCGTAATATAATCCAACATTAAACGTATTTTAGGCATATTTCTGGTATCTTTATGAGCCATCAAATAAATATCTTTAATAAAACCAAAATTAAGATTCCTGAGATGAATTAAATTTTCGCTTCCCAATGGGTACGGGCAAATCCCGATACCGATACCTTTAGAAATAACAGCTCTCAAAATACGTAAAGAATTTGTTTTATAAACAACATATTTTGCATTTTTAAACAAATCCGCAGCTTCTTTAGATGCTTCAATTTGCCCTTCTTTTAAACAAAGTCTATGATTAGCACATAAATCTTCCATACTTTTAGGCAGCCCATACTCATCAGCATATTGCTGTGAAGCAAACAAACCAAAACGTACTTTTTTCGTCCCCATTACCACCACATTATGATTAGAAGGAGGATTAAAATCCAAACAAATATCAGCTTCCAGAGTTGACATATCTGGAATATGACTGTCTATAGACATCTCAATAGACAAATCCGGATATCTTCGCATAAACTCAAACAAACGTAAAGAGGTCAAATAATCAGCCAAAGCATCAATTGTTGCCACTCTGACCGTACCGGCAAAAATTGCAGCTTCATAAGCAAAATTATCCAACTCACGAAAAGTTTTAACAATATCTTCCGAAAGCTGCAAAATTCGACGCGCTTCAGGTGTTATAATCGACCCTCTTCCGTTACAAACCAAAAATTTTGTTTTTTGTTCGTTTTCCAGTTCTCTAATATATTTATTGATAGTATCAATAGTCGTACCTAATTTTTCGGCAACGTCACGTTTGCTTTTAGATTTTGAAACAGCATAAAGATATAGCAGCCCTTCAAGTTTCGTAATATCCTTTTTTGTAATCATTAGATTTCCAGCTTTGCAAATTAACGCATTTTTTTCAATATATAACAAGCGGATACAAAATAAAACAATTTTCTTAACAATAACAACAAAACAGAACTACACACAAGCCGATAAATATAATCTAGACAATCCGCGATGATATTTTTAAGATTCAATCCGACTTATGAATAAGTTTGGAGAATTTTCATGTTAAAAGAAGCAGCACTTGGCTTAAGCGCGGCTATTATTTTAATATCATCAGCATACGCTGAAGATGAGATAACATCAGACAACCGTCCACGTAATACGGAAACCTCATTTCGTGCCAATTTAAGAAGAATAGCACTAGAAGCCTCATCAACAGAAGTAAAAAATGCCAAAGAATATCAAAATTCACCAAACTCAAAACTCAGTGCCGATGGAGAAACCATGGTCAAAGGCGTTTTTGATTTCGTTTTAGAATATGAACGCCCCAAATACCAATGGCATAACAGCCTATTTATGGAATACGGCGAAACAAAATTAAAACCAGCCGAAGGGCCGGATACAACCAATGAAACATCTGATAAAATATTAATTACATCTGACTATTCGCAAAAAATATGGCTATATAAAGACATGGACGTTGGTCCCTTTGCCAGCATAGGCTATCAAACAGAATTTAAACCAAATGAGGATGCTCCGAGAACCAAAACCTTCCGAGGCAAAAGCGGGATAAAATTATTTAATGGAAAACATATAAAAGAATTATATCTAGCGGCCGTAGGAGAACTTGATTTAACCTACAGCCGAGAAGATACAAAAAGTGCTTATGAAATCGGACTTCGTTATGAATATCCTTTACGCGAAGGTGTTAAATTTGAAGTTGAAAGTTATTTCAGAGATTACCTGACATACAGTTCTTATGAAGCAACCGATTTCAAATACGAGTTCAGCTTTATCTCGCGAATGAATGTATCTTTAATCGAAAAAATAAGCCTTGCCCCATACGTTCAGTACTTCAGAGCAGAAGACCGAGGCTCAGGAACTTATGGAAGCAACTTCATGATTGGAATATCATTAGCGTATTCAAATATTTGGGACATTTAATTATGAAACACCTTTTAATTTTATCTGCATTTATGCTAATAAGTTGCCAAAGCACATATATTGTTCCTCCGTCATTCCAATTTCATAAAATTGAAACACGTTATTTTACATTAGCATCTTGGCAAAAAATAACAGCCCCCAATAATGCGGCTTATAAAATTTATATTGAAGGAGATGGTTATGCCTTTAATCATCGAGGAAAAGTTTCCAACGACCCTACTCCGCGCAACACAACATTACGAGATATCGCCTTCAATGATAACTCACCTAATGTTATTTATTTAGCACGTCCTTGCCAATATATTATGAGCCAAAATTGCGCACCCAGACATTGGAGCACGGCAAGATTTGCACCGGAAGTTATTAATGCGGAAGCTGAAGCCGTTAAAGCTATTGCTCAAGATAAAGAAACAATCCTAATAGGTTACTCGGGAGGTGCACAAATTGCCGGATTAATAGCATCAACAAAACCTCAAATAAAAACAAAAAAAATTATAACCATTGCCGGAAATCTAGATCATCAAGCATGGACGGAATATCATAAACTTCCACCACTAAATGAATCAATATCATTGAACGACTACAAAGAAAACTTTTTAAAAATTCCGCAACACCACTATATCGGAGAAAAAGACACAAATATCGTTCCTGAAATTACCTATAACTTTTTAGGAAAAGAAAACCGACAAAATATAACCATCGTTCCCCAAGCAACACACGGCAGCGGTTATGAAAAAATAGTTTCTCAAATATGGAAAGAAGAGTAATAAAAAATGCCTTGTAAAACAAGGCATTTTTTATTACTCAACGGTAACCGACTTTGCCAAATTACGAGGCTGGTCAACCTCTCTCCCTAAATTATCGGCTATATGATACGCTAATAATTGCAATGGAACATTCGCTAAAACCGGAGAAAACACTTCATCAGAAAACGGAATTTGAATAATTTCATCAAAAATCGTATTCAAATGCTCATCATGAGACGACGTTACGGCAATCAAATGAGCTTGACGAGCTTTAGCCTCCTCGCAATTTGATAAAATTTTATCATAAGTCGGCGTTCCGGGAATTAAAACAGCCAAAACCGGCATATTTTCATCTAAAAGAGCAATCGGACCATGTTTTAATTCTCCGGCTGCATAACCTGAAGCATTAATATAGCTGATTTCTTTAAGTTTCAAAGCACCTTCCATAGCTGTCGGCAAATTAATTCCTCTGGCAATATAAATAAAACTCTTATATTTTTGGAACAATTCCGAACATTTTTTTATACAATTCTCATTGCTCAAAATTTCTTCCAATTTTGCGGGGATTTCAAGAAGTTCTTGTTTTAATTTCTGCAACCGAACTGTAAGAGACTCTTTACGTTCTGCCCAAGCAAGTGTCAATAAATACAAAGAAATCAGCTGTGCGGTATAAGACTTTGTTGCCGCAACACTAACCTCAATTCCAGCCTCTAAAGGAATTAAACTATCGGCATACCGAACAATACTTGAATCGGGACGATTTGTTAAAATCAAGATATGGGCGTTTTTATCTTGAGCTTGTTTAACCGCTGTAATCGTATCGGCAGTTTCACCGGATTGCGAAATCCCGATTGTTAAAGTATTTTCATCTGTAACGGTTTTTCGATAAATATATTCGCTGGCGGCTTCAACATGGACGGGAATCCCTAACAAATCTTCCATAAAATACTTAGCCACCATTGCCGCATGCAAAGATGTTCCGCACGCAATAATTTCCACTTTACTCTTCTTGAGAATTTCATTCCAATTAACTTGAGGCAATTGAATCTGATTATTAACATCAGACATTCTTTGCGCCAAAATATTACGAATAATATCAGGCTGTTCACAAATCTCCTTCAACATAAAATGCTTATAACCGCGTTTGCTTATGGTTTCTGCAGAAAAAGAAATTAATTCCGCCTTTTTATCAAGAAGTTGACCATTGAAGTTTTTAATTTCCACCTTGTTTTTTGAAACAATAGCCATTTCGGCATCATCAAGATAAATAATCTTTTTTACCTTTCCGATAACAGCGGGAATATCACTGGCGATAAAATTTTCATTATCCCCTAAACCGACAATCAACGGAGCATTTTTACGAACGGCAATAATTTTATCTGGTTCGTCTTTATGCATAATACAAAAAGCAAAGGCTCCTTTTAAGCGTTTAACGGCATTCAGAACAGCCTCTTCTAGAGAATGCGTTTGGCGATACGTCCGATCTATCAAATGAACTGCAGTTTCAGTATCTGTTTGAGAAACAAAGGCAAAGCCTTCTTTAACAAGTTCTTCTCGCAACTCTTTATAATTTTCAATAATCCCGTTATGAACCAACACTAATTTACCATCAGCCGAACAATGCGGATGAGCATTTTCAACTGTCGGGCTACCGTGTGTTGCCCAACGTATATGCCCGATACCTCCGGTTGAATTTTGCAAATCTTTTTGATGAAGATTCAAAACATCGCATAAATTACATAATTTTCCTTTGGCTTTAAAAATATCAATATTTTTATTGTCATTAAGAGCCACACCGGCAGAATCATAACCTCGATATTCCAGATTTTTAAGACCATTAATCAACTCTTCGGCAACCGCATTGTTGCCGATATAACCAACAATACCACACATAAGAAAATTCCTTTATTAAATTTTTCCGAGCTCTTTTAAAACACGCAACACATTTTCTTTATTGCGTTTTTTTATCGGACGTATCGGCCTCCCCGCATATACGGTCCATGGTTCAAACTTATAATTTGAAGGAACAAAACTCAAAGCTCCGATACTAACACCTTCAGGAATATGGTTATTCGGCATAATAACCGAATTAGTCCCCACACCGGTATATTTTTCCAACGTAACGTTTCCTTGTATTTCTTTAACATTCGGAACCGAATGAGTTACCAACTCATTAACATAATCATTAGAACTCAACCAAACTTTTACTCCTGCGGCTAAACTGGAATAACTACCCATTTTAAACGTATATTTTCCGTCCCCGCCGGAAATATAGGTCCCGCATGCAACCTCACAATCAGAACCGATTTCACAAGCTGAAGATATTCGGCAAAAATCAGAAATACGCACATTATCACCCACAGAAACCAAATCAGGTTTTTTAATAATGACATATTCGCCCAGTGTAAAATTTTTTCCATGTTTCATTAGAATAAACCCCTTTAATTAGCTTATACCTACACTCTGAAGGAAAAAAACACAAAAGACAAATCACTTAAAGTTTAACAATATTTCAAACAGCACAAAAAAATAAAAGCTCTTCAAAAAAAAGAGCCTTTATATTAAAAACATCTGCTTAATTTTAGCGTTTAAAACCTAAACATTTCAAACCGATTAAAATAGAATAAACATCATACAAAGCATTATGCGGATTCAAATTTAGGCGCTCTAATTCTTTTTCTTGACCAAGTAATTGAGCAATTTCACCGGACGATTGTTTAGAAATATTAATATGCTTTTTCTGATACTGTTCCCTAAACCAATAGGCAATATTATGATACGAGGGAGGATTATCATCATTTATACCGTAATATGACATTGTCTCTCTGAGAACTTCTCCATCACCATCATTAATATCATTAAAAGACCAAGCATGAGAATAACAATCGCAGTTCATAACAAATGATTTAAACTCTTCATAAGCCTGAGGAAAATCAATTCCTTGTTGATTGATAATATCATCAGTAATCCCTGTCAATTGAGAAAAATACGGAGATATATTTTTATGTTTAGTTGGTTTTACATATAAATTCAAAGAATCAACAACCTCCAAAGAATCATTTACTTTCAAGGCTGCAATTTGAATAATTTCCCGATTTTTCCAACCCTCAAAACCCTCTTCAAATAATCCTTTATCAGCCACATATTCAGTATCAAAAATCACAAAATTCATAACAACTTACCTTTTTTGCTATATATAAAAAAAGCCGCACAAAAGCGGCTAAAAAATGGCTGCTTCACCTGGATTCGAACCAAGATTAACGGAGTCAGAGTCCGCTGTCCTACCATTAGACGATGAAGCAATTTATACAGACACAAGAGTATATATACCAACGCAAAATAAAATGCAAACACTTTTTTATGAAAAAAACAAAAAACATCAACTAATTAAAAACAATCGTAAAAGTCTTGGAAAATAAAAAAAATCTGATACAATGAAAGTATGAGAATACTAGGATTGACATTAATATTATTACTAAACGCCTGCACATCATATTATTATGATGGATATGACGAAAGCTACTATGCAAGCAATTTTCCGGGCTATCAGCATCAAAATAAATCCTATTCAAGCACCAACGGCTATCATCCGAAAATTCAAGTTCGCCCGTTAACAACACAAGATTTTTATATGCTAGACAACCATCCTTCTGAATATTTGGAATCACAAGCCTGGGGAACAGCCTCTAGTATTGGAAACGCCGCTGTCTCTAATTTTCTGCAAAGAATTTTTTACTAACAAGAATAAGAAAACAATAAATCAAAATATACTGCTTTTAACAAAGGGAGAAAGTTTATAAAAATAAACTTTCTCCCTTGTCTGATAATTCTAATTAAATAGTCTAGATTTTACCATAAAAAGCATCCAAATACATCTGCTTAATTTCTTTTATAAGCGGATAAACAGGGTTTGCTCCGGTACACTGATCATCAAAAGCCAATTCGGAAAGTTCATCCAAATTATCAAGGAACTTCTTCTCATCAACGCCCCAAGCCTTAATAGATGCCGGAATACCGATATCCTTTTTCAGCTTTTCAATAGCCTTAATCAAATTAGCAACTTTCTCTTCATCATTTTTTCCGCCCAAGTGAAGCAAATCAGCAACACGAGCATATCTTTTACGACCTTCCGGATAATGATATTGAGAGAAAGTACCTTGCTTTGCTGGTTTCTCGTTTGCATTATATTTAATGACCTGACAAATCATCAAAGCGTTGGCAATACCATGAGGAATATTATAAGCACTTCCGAGTTTATGCGCCATTGAGTGGCACACACCGAGGAAAGCCTGAGCAAAAGCCATGCCGGCCATTGTAGCGGCATAGTGCATATTCTCACGAGCCTTAGGATTATTAGCGCCATCGTTAACAGAAATCGCCAAATTATCAAAAATTATTCTGATAGCTTCTAAAGCAATACCATCAGTAAACGGAGTTGCCAAAATAGAAGCTAAAGCCTCTAAAGCATGCGTCAAAGAGTCAATACCGGAAGCCGCAGCCAAACCTTTAGGCATACTCAAAACCAAATCCGGATCAATAATAGCCATATTCGGACTTAAAGCATAATCAGCAATCGGATATTTAATATGAGTAGCTGAATCTGTAATAACGGCAAACGGCGTTACTTCAGATCCCGTTCCTGATGTTGTAGGAATAGCAACCATATAAGCCTTAGAACCCAAATCAGGGAACATACATACGCGTTTTCTGATATCCATAAAGCGCATAGCTAAATCTTCAAATTTAACTTCAGGATGCTCATACATCAACCAAACAATTTTGGCTGCATCCATAGGAGAACCACCGCCAAGAGCGATAATAACATCCGGTTCAAAACTTCTGGCCATATTCAAAGCCCGATTAACCGTATCAGTATCCGGATCCGGAGCAACCTCAGAGAATATTTGGTAAGCAATTCCCATATCCTCCAAAACACTGGTAATTTTGCTGGTATATCCAAGCTGGAATAAAGGTTTATCAGTAATAATCAAAGCCTTTTTCTTTCCGCAAAGTTCACGCAAAGCAAAACCAACGGCGCCCTGTTTAAAATAAATTTTTGGAGGAACTCTGAACCACAACATATTTTCGCGTCTTTCGGCAACATTTTTAATATTAATCAAGTGCTTAACTCCTATATTTTCACTGGCAGCATTACCACCCCAAGAACCGCAACCTAAAGTAAGAGACGGATCAAGACGGAAGTTGTATAAATCACCGATACCGCCTTGAGACGACGGCGTATTAATTAGCAAACGCCCCGTTTCAACAATTTTGCTGAAATAATCAATACGGTCACGATTATGTTCAGCCGTATAAAGAACAGAAGTATGACCACGACCGGCAAAATCGACCAAAGAGGCCGCCATATGAACGCCTTCCTCAAAAGAATTAATTTTATACATCGCCAGAACTGGAGAAAGTTTTTCATAAGAAAACTCTTCATCTTTGCCGATTTTCTGAACTTCACCGATAAGAACTTTTGTTTCCTCAGGAACTTTTACACCGGCCATTTCAGCAATCTTATGAGCAGGCTGTCCAACAATACCCGCATTTAATTTGCCGTCTTGAATAATTGTTTTAGCAACTTTATCTTTTTCTTTTTTATTCAAGATATAAGCGCCACGATATTCAAGCTCCTTTTTTACATCTTCATAAATATCTTTATGAACCAAAATAGATTGTTCTGAAGCACAAATCATACCATTATCAAAAGTCTTACTCATCAAAACTGAACTGACAGCCATTTGAATATCTGCCGTTTCATCAATAATGGCTGGAACGTTTCCCGCTCCGACACCAAGCGCAGGTTTTCCTGAAGAATAAGCAGATTTAACCATTCCAGGACCACCGGTTGCCAAAATCAGATTAATACCATCATGACTCATCAAATGTTGAGTTAAATCAATCGTAGGTTCTTCAATCCAGCCGATAATATTTTCCGGAGCTCCAGCTTTAACAGCGGCTTCCAAAAGTAATTTAGCGGTATAGACCGTACATTTTTTTGCTCTCGGATGAGGAGAAAAGATAATACCGTTGCGTGTTTTAAGAGCAATTAAAGTTTTGAAAATTGTAGTTGATGTAGGATTCGTTGTCGGAATAACACCGGCAATAATACCCAAAGGTTCAGCAATTTTAGTCAAACCATTGGTAACATCACGCTCCAACACACCGCAAGTTTTAGTATGACGGTATTTATTATAAATTTCTTCTGCCGCAAAATGGTTTTTAATAACCTTATCTTCAACAACGCCCATTCCGGTTTCCTCAACAGCCATTTTAGCCAACGGAATACGAGCACTGTTTGCAGCAATAGCGACGGCCTCAAAAATTTTATCCACTTGTTCTTGCGAATAATCTGCGAATATCTTCTGCGCTTCGTGAACACGAGAAATCACACCATTTAAGTCATCAATACTTTTAGCGCCATTCTCTGTTACGAGTTCAGTATCGCAACAATTCTGCTTTTTCATATAGATTCTCCTCGCATAATAAATTTTGCAACTTCAAAAGAGTAGCATTTAAAATACAAACGAATAGTTAAGATTTAAACCAGTTAAAATAAAAATTTTATATTACAATCCAATAATACAATTCTCTTAATTACGCCCTCGATTCTTCCGCTCCAAACGTTCTTGCTTTTTACGCTGCCGCTCAGCAGCTCTTTTCTTTGCAATTTCAGAAAATCTGGAAACTTTATTATCTCGTTCTTGCTGAAGTTTCGCTTTTTTTTCTTCACGTTTTTGTTGACGTTCCATTGCCGCTTTTTGAAAACGAGAAGCATTTTTAACTTTACGCTGAGCAAGTTCTTCTTTTCTTTTTTCACGCTCTTCAGCTTTTTCAATAGCTTTTTTCTTAAACGGACTTGTTACGTTGCTACGTTCTTTTTGAACGGCTTCCATTTTCTTCTGACGACGCATTTCTTTTTGTGTCATTGGCTTAGCAACAGTTTCTTCCGTTTTTTCGCTGTTTTCATTACCATCATTTAAATTTTTATTCTTATGCCCAACAGTATCTTCCGATGATGGTGTTTGAGTTTTTTGTTCTCCGGATTCTGCTTCACCCGATTGAGAAATATCGTCATTTTCTGGTGTTTGATTATCTTCAGGACTTTTCTTATCTATAGGCTTTGCATTGTCCTCCGATACAACAGCATTTTCATTTTCTTCTGCCTTATCAACCGGAGTTTTTATCCCCTCTGAATTTGAAGGAGGCTCCTCATTATTTTCTTTCTGCGATTTTAAAAGATTGTCATCTGCTTGAGTTTTTGCAACTGTTTCAGCGTCCTTTTCAGGCTGTGTTTTTCGCAACGCCCATGGATCTCCGGGAACCCACGTTGGTTCAACGGCAACAACATCAAGTGAACGAGCCTGAAGATTAGTGCAAACTAACATTCCCGCCAAAAAATAAAAATATTTTTTCATTATCCGTCC
Organism: uncultured Alphaproteobacteria bacterium; assembly: GCA_944391465.1. Classification (GTDB taxonomy): domain Bacteria; phylum Pseudomonadota; class Alphaproteobacteria; order RF32; family CAG-239; genus CAZU01. The sequence goes on along the minus strand of CALXTS010000013.1, from coordinate 5,164 downwards.
TCAGTTTATTTCATAATGTTTTATCATAAATTGATAAAACAAAAAGTAAAGCGAAGCCCTTGAGATATTCATAAGTTGATAGAAGATTCATCATTGACAAAGCAACAATCAAAAGCTACACCAAACATATATAGTCAAGGAGATAAAATATGAAAACCGTTGCTGCAGCAATTATTATACGCAATAAAAAAATATTTATAGCACGCCGCCCTGAAGGAAAATCTTTGGCACATTATTGGGAATTTCCGGGAGGAAAACAAGAAGCCGGAGAAACACTCCCGCAATGTCTAAAACGAGAATTATCGGAAGAACTTAATATTGAGGCAGAAATCGGCAGCTTCTTCATGACATCAAGCTACAGTTATGATTTTGGTACAATTGAACTGCACAGCTATTTTGTAACAGTCCCTACAGAAACAGAAATTTTTTCTAATGAACACGAAGAAACCGCGTGGGTATCTCCCAATGAACTTTCACAATACCAATTTGCACCCGCAGACATTGAAATCGTTTCTAAATTAAAAAAAATAATACTTTAAGATTTAGCTACCAATTTTAATGCAAGATGAGCTCTGGTAAGAATATCCGCATTATAAAGAAGCGCCAATTTTTCTTCCCTTGTTAAATCCAAAGCAAGTTGATGATTAATATAATTTTCAAGTTTAATCTCCGCACTTTTGATAACTGCAGAAGAAAAATCAGGAACCGGACCGTTAATTGGTATCATCATAATATGAACAGAATTCATAATTCCATCATTCAAAACCATTTCCAAACCATAAAATTTCGAACGCAAGTCCGCCAAAGATTCTTTATAAATTTTAGATTTGGTAATAATTTCAGGTTCTTTAATTTCTTCGGGAATAACAAATAAATGATGTTTCAAGCACCAAGCTCCGACAGAAGTTTTAGATGTAAACATAGAAATAGGAATAGCAAACATTAACCCCAGAGTAATCGGCAACATCCACCAGAAAAGTTCATAAGCGTATAAATAAACAACAATCGTTGTTAAAATACCCAAACCGACATGCCACTTATGTCTTTCCCATGCAACGGAAAAAGGTGTTGAGGCATCTGTCCGATTTTGAGTTTTCCATCCGGCATCTCTCCCGGCAAAAACATCTAACACAAATTTGCTTTGAAACATCATCATAATCGGAGCCTGTAACGCACTGAAAATAATTTCAATCAAAACTGAAAATACAGCTCCGAAACGCCCTCCGATATCTTTACCCTTATATTGTTTTAAGTAAACAAACAAACCAAAAAACTTTGGCAAAATCAACATACACATAGAAAGAACAAATAAGCTGATAGTTCCTATCTTATCAAAAACCGGCCAATTCGGAAACAACGTCCTGACTTCCGTAAAATAAACCGGAGGAAAGAACTCTTTTCCCAAAGCAATTGCTAACCCCACCAACAAAAAACTCAACCACAAGGGAGATGACAAATAAGACATGATTCCGATGAGGAAATGTACCCGAGAAATTGGATTTAAATGCTTAGAAATCAGTATTTTTATATGCTGCATATTACCCTGACACCAGCGTCTGTCTCTAACAGCAAAATCAATCATCGTTGGAGGACACTCTTCATAACTTCCTTTAAGTTCTGGCAAAAGCCAAGCATCATATCCCCCCCTGCTGATAAGTGCGGCTTCAACAAAATCATGGCTGAGAATATGCCCGCCAAATGGAGCTTTTCCGCTCAAAACAGGCAACCCACAACACTCCATAAAAGCCTTAACGCGAATAATGGCATTATGTCCCCAATAGTTACTATCACCAACCTGCCAATAAGCCAAACCGGAAGCAACAATCGGACCATAAACTTTTCCTGCAAATTGCTGCATTCTCGCAAAAAGAGAATTTTGATTCACACACAAAGGCGGAGCTTGAATAATTCCGGTATTCTCATTTGCTTGCATCAATTGCACCATTTTTACAATTGTCTTACCTTCAAGCAAACTATCGGCATCAAGCACAATCATAAAATCATATTCTGCGCCCCACTTATTACAAAAATCCTCAATGTTTCCGCTCTTTCGTGCGACATTTGAAGCGCGACGCCGATAATAAAGATTCATACCTTTAGGCATCAGATTACGACATTCCAGCCAAAATTTCTCTTCTTCAACCCACAAATCGGGATTCGTCGTATCACTAAGAACAAACATATCAAATGCGTCAGATTTTCCACACTTATCAATACTATCGGCAATCGCTAAAAGATTACTCATAACACTGGAAGCATCTTCATTATAAATAGGCATTAAAACAGCAGTTTTTGTTTTAAGAGAAGAATTTTTATCAGGCCATTTCAAACCGGGAATTCTATTTTTATGAAGCAATTCCGTGAATCCCCAAACACTTGACCAAAAGAACAAAGCAATCCAAGCAAACGTCAAAATAAATAAAAAAATCATCAAAAACTTAGTCAACCAAAAACTATCGGTCGGAATAACCGTAACCCATTTTAAGGTAGCCAACAAAGTTGAAAATACCGTCAAACCAAAAATTTTTATACGTCTGGTTCGAATTTTTTTCATATTAACAATGGAAAGATTTCTCATTTCAATCTCTCTTCATATGTAAAACTTTATTCAAAAATTTTCCCGGATGCGGAGATGCAATAACTTGTCTGGGCATTTCTGAATAGCAACAAGGCGGAACCGGATTTAAAACATTTTCGCGCATAAGAGCTACGAACTTTTCATCAGGTTGTTCTTTTGCAAAGAAATCGTACCCATATTTTGATGCCAATTTTTTACTCAAAAAAATATACTTAAACAAAGCCGTTTTTTGAGAAATATCCCAATCAACATTTTCAAAAATATACTTCACTTTTCGATGAATAATATCATTAATAAAAAACGCCAAATCAGGCTTTCCTTTTTTATTATATTCATCAACAAGAAAAGCCAAAGTTTTTTGCTTTTCGTTATCCCCGAAACCCAAATTTTCCAAAAAAGCGCCGATAATATCTTCAAAACTCTGAATCTTTATGGCAACCATTGATAACTCCATACCTCAGAAACCGGATTTCCCAAATATCGTAACACAACTCTTAATTCAGAAACACCATCTTCAGGCTGAAAATCCAAATAAACAGTTGGAGCCTTAGTCAAAGGATTAAACATAATACGGGTTCCGAGAATTTTACCATCACTGGCAGAAACATCTGCTTTCAAAGAACCATCTTCAATTAATTTTTGAATATTTTTAAGATTAGGTGCAGAAAAATCAATAACGAACTTACGCTTATTCTGTTGCAAAGCACCTGAGACCCCGCCGATACCCGTATAAGTAGCTGTTACTCTGGCTAAATTATTCCGAACAGGAACTCTGTTTGTCCAGTGCAAACGATAAGAGAAACGATATTCTTTTCCTTCTTTAATTTTTCTTTCAGGAACAAAAAAGGCCACAATATTATCATGAATTTCTTGTTGAGAAGGAATCTCAACCAACTGAACCAAACCTTTTCCCCACCCTTCAAGAGGTTCAACCCAAACACTGGGGCGTTGCTCGTAATATGCCTCAAAATCGCGATAATGCTCAGGATTTCTGTCTCTCTGCATAAGACCGAAACCTTTAGGATTATTATCTACAAAAGAGCTGATACGCAAATGTTTGGAATTATCCAAGGGGCGCCACAACCACTCATCATTTCCGTTCCAAACCAATAACCCGTCGCTATCATGAACCTCGGGACGATAATCATCAAAATTATATTTATTATTTTCACCAAATAAAAACATTGATGTTAACGGAGCAATACCGAGTTTTTCAATATTTTTCCGAGGAAACAAGACTGCTTCAACATCAACTGTTGTAGAAAGTCCGGGTTGAATAATAAAGCTATAAGCGCCGACAACGCTCGGACTATCAAGCAACGCATACATTTTTATTTCTGCCGCATTTTTAGTAGGCTTTTCAATCCAAAACTCTCTAAAAACAGGAAATTCTTCCCCAATCTGTAAAGCCGTATTAATAGCCAATCCACGAGCGGATAATCCATATTTTTGCCCTTGAGCTAAAGCTCTGAAATAACTAGCCCCCAAAAAAGAAATCAACTCATCGTAATAGTCAGATTTGTTCAGAGGATAGTGTAGTCTAAAACCGGCATAACCAAGATTGTTAAACTTAGATGTGTCAATTTTATTTTTTCCGTAATCAAAAAAATCTGAAGAATATTTAATTTCTTTAACTTTTCCCTTAAATATTTCATTGATTCTTACAGGTTTCTCAAAGATAGACCCCAAGTGAAAGAGCTGCATTTCAAAAGGTCTGTTTTTTCCGTACCACGGACCATTTTCCCGAACAAAACGAATATCGCGGTATTGATCATAATCCAATTTTTTTAGTTCATCAGGAAGAGGAGTTTTATTCTCTGAATAAACCCTCTTAGCCATCTCTCTTGCTCGAGTGATGATTAAATCTTTTGAAAAAAGACCATCTTCGGCAATTTCCACATCTTTAGGAGAACGCCAATAATACCAACTACCGAAAAAAACTCCGGCCAAAACGACTAAAAACAACCATCCAGCCGCAGCTTTCCTCATACGTCTTGTCATAATATTATACTCTTAACTGTTTTTAAATTTGTATGTATATCAAACCAGTTTAGTATAAAAGTCAACACTATTTAAAAAAACGGATAAACAGGTATGTAAAAACAGCCTGAAAGAACTCAGGCTGCAAAAAAATAAAAATTTATTTAGTATTTTGATTATCTGAAGATGCTTTTTGTTTATAAGTATCTACGGCTTTTTCAATAGAATTTTCCGCATTTGTTGCCATATTTTTCATGCCGTCATCAACTTGTTGCTCAACCTGGCCAACCGTTGTTTCTCTATCAATACTGCCATCATAAATACCACGTCCTATCAAATAGGCCACAATAATCAAAATCAAATAAAATAAATATTTCAGAAATGTTCCCATAACATAAACTCCTTTTTTATATGCCCTAAAACTGAAATAAACATTCAAACCATAAATTCAATCCTTCTTAAAATAAAAAACGGGATAAAATATTTTGTCCTCCCAATAAAATTATAGATTGACTCTTTGCGATAGATGGGGTATATTAAAAGAGTAACATGTAACGGAAACAAAGTCTAAAACCGCATATTACACCGGACTTTCTGTTATTTTCG
>CALXTS010000012.1 GCA_944391465.1 uncultured Alphaproteobacteria bacterium | reverse complement strand
GTGCATAAAATGATTTCGATATTAAATGCTCGTCTGCGTGATTTTTATGCTTGACTTCTAATATCGTTGCTTTTTTTGTGCCATTTGTTTATGGCGGTTATTAATAACTACGTCCTGCGTATCCATACGGCCTACGAGGATTTCTGCCTTGTGTCCTTTGATTATTTCGGGGGCGTGTCGGATCTCCGTTTTCAAAGTAGTTTTCTGAATTATATATTTTTTGTAAGCTACATCCTTGCCAGATTGAAAATTTATCATAATCTAATTTTATATTTTCAACAGTATCTGACAATGCTTCTTTAGCATTCAAAAATACATCTTTAACAGCATCTGTTTTACTGTATCTTCCTTCACTACCGTTACTGTCTCGGTTGTTTGCTAATTGCTCTTCAATCTCACTAGCGCTTTCTTGCTTATACTTATCAATTTTAGCTATATATATCTGCAACAGCTTATCCTGTTCCTTCGGATACATATCCCCATATTCCGGATGTTTTTGATATTCTTCTACGAACTCTTTATAAGCCTTTACCGCTGCAATACAATCAACTGCATCCCATTTTTTACCGCCTTCTGCACCAATGAGCTGTTTGTTATAATAAGCTCTCAGCTTTGAATTTGTAAATCTGCGTAAGTTATCACTATTTAATCCCATTTCCAATTCTGTGATTTTATCTTCAAAATCGCTATCCGCAGATTTTCTTTTTTCCAACGGAACATCTCGACAAAAAACAGCCAACTCTTCCGGACTCGGAACTTTGCTCGTTCCATACATTTTTTGGTATGCTTGAATATTAGCCTGGCGTCTTAACTCTTTTGCCAACACTTTTTTAAAAGCATTTCTTTTATCTAATGAGTTTTTCTTTTCTTTATCAATAGCGGTAATCAAATCTTCAACGTTTCCGGTATCTAACGCAAATCTGGGAGGGTCAACTCGCGGGCAAATAAGTATTTTGCCACAGTTGCCTAAAAATGCACCGGTTCCTTCTTTACCAAAAATCATAGCGCTCGGCGCTTTAATATGTGTACAGCCTATAACTTTTAATGCCTCAAGTGCATAGCGGGTACTATTTTTATCAAACTTGCCGCTTGGAGTATAAATAAGCGCTTTCGGCACACCGTTTTCTATTGTACAAAAAATACCACATGTTTTAGTTTCGGCACGATGCCCTTTGTTATCTATTTTACCATCCTCATCTGCCGCTTTCTGGTCTTTATATACATATACATAATATCCACCGTCTCTTCGTACACAATGTATTTGCGCTCTACTTTCATCGGCAATACACATACGAGCTTTTACTTTTTCCGCCATTTGGTAGGGCGTACCCCAGACAATTGGCTCTTTTAGATTTGACCCGCCTTGCCAATGATAGCTGTTATTTCGGGAATCTTCCTGATGTCTCTCTTGTTGATAAAAATTTTCAAGCTCTGATTTAAAATTTTCCTTAAAGCTGCTGACATTATGTTCACTGTCAATAACTTCCAAATCTTGCTCCGGCGGAAACATAAAATTTTCAAGCCCTTCGGTTGGTATTCCTTGAACATAGAAAAAATGTACCAACTCTTTAACTTGCTCCGGCGTTAATTGCGCATCTTTTGGAAAAACAACCGTTTTTCCTTCTTCAATATCAAAATTCAGTCCAGTTCCGCCAAGATTTTTTATAACCATTATCGGTTTTTGCTGTGAATTTAATTGTATCTCAGCATAGTTCTTTTCTGCCCCGACTCTTTTTTCTCCTTTGCCGTATTCCAGTTCGACTACCTTTTTTAGAGCATATAAGTCAAGTAGCTTTTGGGCGTCTTCTTCTTTGCCTTCATTTTTCAGCTTATCGTATATATCTGTCGGATTATAACCATCTACCGCCGGATTAACATGCGGGGTATATTCTTGACGTAGCTGATTCTCTCCAAACTCTTGTGCATTCAAGTTTTTAATGTTGGATGGAAGATAAAATTCAAATGCAAAATTTTCAGTATCAGCCATTTTGTAAATCCTTTAATTCAATTCTATTATTTTTATAATAACACAGTTATAAAAAAAAACAACTTTTTTTGACAAAAAAGTTGTTTTTACCGATAAAATTAACTATTTATGTATTCTTTTAACCGATTGAAGTATTTTGATGTCAGAGATGTTTCTAAAACAATTCTTCCTTTTTTATCCGTCTTAAACGGTTTATCTTTACCTACGGCATAGAATTGTCCGCGAGTTCCTCTCATAAAACAGGTTAGATGCTTTCCGTTTTCTCCTTCTATGTAAAAGGCTTTACCATCATTAATTACATCGCAATGAGAGATATTAAAATTCTTCGGAAACTCAACAATTTTTCTCTGACCACCGTCAACTTCTTGGAATAATGCGTTTCCGTCTTTGTCTTTATACCAAAAAATATCTCGACAAATTTCTTTTTCTATACAGCCGTCTTTATCTGGCTTATTATCTATTTTTACCATAGTCCGAGTCCAAAATTTATTTTTTATGAGACAATATTAGACATAATTTTCTTTTTTTGCAACAATTTTTATATAAAAAAGGTGCGAAAGCTAAAAAAACCTCGCACCTCCGATCCTAAAAACATCTTCAACGATACAAATGAAATAAATTTCTTATGCATCTCCATTGTTATCAGGTTCTTGCGCCCAACAGCAACAGATATAAAATTAATTTCATTTCTGTTACCGTTTGAACACTTTTGATGTAATGCCTCTTTTTACTTTTTCAACACATCTATCCGAATTATCTATAGATATCCCCCAGTAAACTGGGGGGGGTTCTATAGTAGTTACAAACCTAACGGTTTGACCACGCTCGTTGGCGTGGAACGGTATCTAACGATACCTTGGCATTCAGCCCCGAGTAAACTCGGGGTTTTCTGTAAAGCATGTAATAAAAAAATCCCCGCCATCTGCGGGGATTTTTTATTATTTTTTCAAAACAACAACACCGGGGAGTTCTTTTCCTTCCATCCATTCTAGGAATGCTCCGCCTGCTGTCGAAATATATGTGAATTTATCCTCAACACCTGCATTTGCTAGAGCTGAAACGGTATCTCCACCGCCGGCAACACTGGTTAATTTTCCTTCCTGTGTCAACTCTGCAGCATGTTGTGCCACTTTATTGGTTGCGTTATCAAACGGCTTCATTTCAAACACACCAAGAGGACCGTTCCAAACCAATGTTTTGGCCTCGTCAAGTTTACTATTGATTACGGCAATGGTCTTTTCTCCAACATCAAGCAGACTCCATCCTTCTGCCGGAATATGTTCCAAATCTACCGTTTTGTGTTCTGCCATCGGCTTAAATTCTTTTGAAACAACAACATCAACCGGAAGAACAATCTCACAATTGTTAGCTTTTGCCGTTGCCATAATTTCTTTTGCCGTATCCAACATATCCATTTGAACTAAAGAATTGGCTTCATTTATTGTATCAATACCGCTTGCTTTCATAAACGTATGAGCCATTCCTCCGGAAATAACCAATTTATCCACTTTTTTAACAAGGTTATTTAACAAATCAAGTTTGGTAGAAACTTTTGAGCCTCCGACAATCGCAATTAACGGACGTTCCGGATTGTTCAAACCTTTGGTTAAAGCATTAACCTCTTCTTCCATCAGACGCCCAAACGCTGCCGGTTTGGTTTTTACTGCCGCAACCATGGAGGCATGGGCACGATGCGCTGTTGAAAAGGCGTCTGAAACATATACATCAACCGCTTTGGTTAATTCTTTTGCAAAATTTTCATCTCCTTTTTTCTCTTCATCGTAAAAACGAAGATTTTCCAAAAGCAATACCTCATCTGCTTTCATTGATTTGATTGCATTTTCAACCTTTTCTCCGATACAATCCTCTACAAAAACAACCTTGTGCCCTAAGGCTTTTTCTAATTCCGGCGCAACATGGCTTAAAGAATTCTTCATATCGCCTTTCCCTTCCGGACGACCGAAGTGAGAGATAACGACTACTTTTGCACCTTTGCTCATCAATTCTTTAATTGTCGGAACCGTACGATCAATACGCGCTGTGTTGGTAACATGAAAGTTTTCATCCATCGGAACGTTCAAATCTGCGCGAAGCATTGCGACTTTTCCGCTTAAATTGCCTAAATCTTCAATTGTTTTATATTCATTCATTTATTTTTCCTCTTACAAAGACAAAACCCCCTTGGAAAAACCAAGAGGGTTTGTATTATGTTTCTTAGCCGTTTACTTTAGCCATGTGGGCAACAAGGTCAAGAACCTTATTAGAATAACCCCATTCGTTATCGTACCAGCTTACAACTTTTACAAAGGTCGGTGTCAACTGAATACCGGCTTTGGCATCAAAGATAGATGTACGAGAATCTCCGAGGAAGTCTGAAGATACAACATCATCTTCCGTATAACCCAAAATACCTTTGAGTTCACCTTCTGAAGCCTTCTTCATTGCTTGGCAAATTTCTTCATAAGAAACAGGTTTTGCCAAATTAACCGTTAAGTCAACAACAGAGACATCCAATGTCGGAACACGGAAAGACATACCGGTCAATTTTCCGTTCAAAGACGGAATAACTTTTCCTACAGCTTTGGCTGCGCCTGTAGATGACGGAATAATATTTCCGGAAGCTGCGCGACCGCCTCTCCAGTCTTTTACTGACGGACCGTCAACAGTTTTTTGAGTTGCTGTAGTTGAGTGAACCGTTGTCATCAAACCATCATTGATACCAAAAGCATCATTCAAAACTTTAGCTATCGGAGCCAAGCAGTTTGTTGTGCATGATGCGTTAGAAACAAATTGGGTTCCTTTTACATAAGAATCGGTATTTACACCGCATACAAACATCGGTGTATCGTCTTTTGACGGAGCAGACATTACAACATATTTAGCACCGGCATCAATGTGGCCTTGAGCTTTTTCTTTTGTCAAGAACAAGCCTGTTGATTCAACAACATAATCAGCTCCAATCTCACCCCATTTCAAATCAGCGGGGTTCTTTTCGGCTGTAACACGGATTGCTTTGCCGTTGACGACCAATTTACCGTCTTTAACTTCAATTGTTCCGTCAAATTGTCCATGCATTGTATCGTAACGAAGCATATATGCCATGTATTCAACATCAATGAGGTCATTAATACCTACGATTTCAATATCATTTCTTTTCTGAGCTGCACGGAAAACCAAGCGGCCAATACGTCCAAAGCCGTTAATACCGACGCGAATTGTCATATTATTATCCTTCCTAAATGTTATGTGCGGACAGCCCCGCACGGCATATTTTTTAATCGTCGCTAATTTATCACTAAATCATTTTTTTTCAAGTCATTTTTAAGTTTCATTAAAATCAGCCCACAGTTTTTTTATAAAACCACTGGTTTATAGTCAAAATAAAAAGCTCCTTTTTTTAAGGAGCTTTTTGCTTATTTTACCATTGTCCCCAGTGAATTTTTTCGGGATGATACCTGTCATCCGGTTGTTTGGGTTCTGCTGCCGGATAGCCCATTGTTACAATAGCAAACGGACGAATGTTATCCGGTAAGTTTAACTTCTCTCTCAATGCATCGACAACTCTTTGCATCGGTGCGGCACCGCAATAACATGTTCCTATCCCTTTTGACCATGCCGCCAATAAAAGGCTTTGCGTGGCTATAGCACAATCGACGTCTATGAAACTCCACTTTTCATCCTCTTTGTTGCGGCTAAATGATTTTTCTATATCTCCGCAAACAATCACAACGCAAGCAGCATCTTTGGCAAAAGATGTCCAACGTTGAATGTGGCGTAAATTCGCAAGAAACTCTTTATCGTCTATAACCAAAAATTCCCACGGCTGCTTATTATGCGCCGTCGGAGAATATTGTGCGGCTTTGATAATTTCTTGAAGGGTTTCTTTTTCTATCTTTTTTGTGGTGTCATATTGACGAACCGAACGACGGGTTAAAAGACCTTCCATTAAATCCATATATAATCTCCGTGTACCCGATGCCTAAATTGAGATTTTTACTCTTTATTTAAAAACGTCACCGGCATGCAAGGCGGTTAATTTACTTTCCTTCGCAGACTTTCTATACGGGGAAGGACGGAATTTTTTATAATAAAAGATATCGTCTTTTCTGCCATATTGTCTGTCTGTTCCAAAGTACTTTTAATCTCCGACAGATTACCTGAAGAGTCAAGTTTTTTCTCTAATTGAGCATAAACCCCTGCAATATCCGTCATCGAATCTATTACTTCCGCTAAAAATGCCGGTAATTTCAAATCCGGCTTTCCGCCCCAAAATCCTTCAACAAAACCTAATTCGACCTCTGCATATCTTTGCGCGCATACTTCTTTTGTTTCTTGATGCTTGTAATCCAACGAAGGTAATTTTATTTTGTTTTGTTTGACTTTTTCAAATATTTCATCCCATAATCCCATGAAAAATTTAAAAAACAAATCCGCCTCTTCTTTTGTTTCTAAACGCGGAGAATGCCCTTGGGGCCAAAATGATGATATTACATCCGTTGGCCGAAGCTGAAGGTTCGGACTGCATATTGCTCCGGCAAAACGCATTTTTATTACACCTAACGGCGTTTCACATTTGTAATGCTCCAACATTTTATTAAATTTATCATCGCCAATGTATTTATTTTCAGTTTGCATTTTTATCTTCTTTTAGTATAGTTATTGAAATTAATTCTAATGTAGTGGAGTTTTTTTAATTGTCTAGGCTAAAAATATCTTCTTTGTTGTTTTTAATGTATGCCATCAGCGCTTGCTCCATCTTTAATCCCTATGTGGATCGACGACGAGAGGCCGGTGTGCGAGATCCCGCACACCTATATATAGGAGCTTCCACTCCCGAAGAACCTGCAATTTGCTATAATGCATGGGCAACACCTTACAGTGAAGTAAAAAAATTGGCTGAAGATGAATGTAAAAAACACGGAACAGGAACCTCCGTTAAACCTATAAAACAAACCAGTTTCACTTGCAGTGTTCTGGTTCCGAACCATATCTATTTCAAATGTGAAAAATAAAAGTTAAGGATTTTTATAATATGAATTTATCTCTGGATGCTTTGATTAACCAAAAACTCGAAATAATTTTTAAATCCCTCAACCTTGATACAAAATTTGCGATTGTTAAAGTTTCTGATCGTCCTGATTTGAGTGATTTTCAGTGCAACGGCGCACTTGCTTTGGCCAAAATTGAACACAAAAATCCTCGCGAAATTGCTCTGCTTATTGCCTCTGAACTCGAAAAAGATTCTGATTTTGCTAAAGTTTCCATTGATGGTCCCGGTTTTATCAACCTTACCTTAAAAGATGAATTCATTGCTAAAATCATGGATAAAACTGCTGAAGATAAACGTTTTGGTGTTCCGGAAACCGAAAATAAACATTTAGTTGTTATCGATTCCGGTGGTCCTAATGTTGCCAAGGCTTTACATGTTGGACATTTACGTTCGGCCGTTATCGGTGAAGCTATTCGCAGAATTGAAAAATTTGTCGGAAATGATGTTATTTCAGATGTTCATTTGGGGGACTGGGGAACACCGATGGGCATGATTTTAGCCGAAATTATTAACCAAGACGGTAATCTTGATAAAACCGAAACTTATAATATTGATGAAATTTCCGCTTTTTATAAAAAGGCTAATATCCGTTGTAAAGAAGATGAATCTGCTAAAGAAAAAGCTCGAATTATTACTGCGGCCTTGCAAGACGGAAACCCTGAATACCAAAAGGCATGGCGACATTTGCGCAAAGTCTCTGTTGATGCCATCAAGAAAAATTATGATGTTTTGCAAACCCATTTTGACCTTTGGCTGGGTGAAAGCGATGCTCATGATGCAAGCGGCGATGTCGTTAAAAAAGCAGAATCTTTAGGCTTAGCCGAAAAAGATGACGGAGCTTTGATTATTCGTCTTGAAGATAGCGCCAAACCTAAACCTCCCGTAATTTTAATTAAAAGCGACGGTGGTTTTGGTTATCAGATTACGGATATTGCCACAATCAAAATGCGCTATGAAGATTTACATGCTCAAGAGATTATCTATGTGGTTGATAAACGCCAATCTCTCCATTTTGAACAGGTTTTTGAGGCTTCGGAAAAACTTAAATTGGCTCCCGGAGTTAAAATGCAACACATCGGCTTCGGTACGGTCAATGGTAAAGACGGTAAACCCTTTAAAACCCGTGACGGCGGTGTTATGAATTTGGAAGATTTAATAAAACTTTCCGAAGATAAAGTTAGAGAATCTATTCCGACTGCCGATGAAGTTGACGGTTACACCGAAAAAGATATTGATAAATTGGTTGAACAAATCGCAATCGGAGCCATCAAATTCCAAGATTTACGCAACACTATCGGCTCCGGATATGTTTTTGAGTTAGATGATTTTGCAAAATTTGAAGGTAAAACCGGACCATATATTCAATATGCGATTGCTCGGATAAACTCAATTATTCGAAAAGCAGCCGAAAGCAACATCTCCGCCGGAAATATTGCTTTAACCAATAAAGAAGAAAGAGATATGGCCTTAAAAATCGCCCAACTCGGAAATACCATTATGCGCGCGCATGCAGAAAAAGAACCGAGTATTATTTCTGATTACGCTTACACTCTGGCTCAGGCTTTTTCCAGCTTTTATAATACTTCTTCCATTATGAATGCGGAAAATCCTCAAGCCGCATCTTCTCGGTTGAAATTAGCTCAATTGGTTAGAGATATTTTAAAACAATTGCTCTATCTTTTGGGTATTGAAGCTCCGGAAGTTATGCTAAAAAAATCCGGATTATAACGTTTTCTGACAGAGGCGAAGGATGTTTAAATTTACTGAATTTTTTAAATCTTTAAATGCATTAGCTTCGCCTCTGAGTACTTTCTTTATCGGTACAATTCTCACTTGCGCCGCCTACGGATTACTTTCATCTACGTTGGCTATTCGTTTGTCTGCGGCAGATGTTCCCACCTCTCAAATCGGACTTATTTTATCCGTATATTACATTGGTTATATTTTTGCTTCGGCTAGTGCTTATAAAATTATCAATAAGGTCGGGCATATCAGAGCTTTTTCGACTTATTTATCCATACTTTCAGCATTGGTTTTATTGCATGCGCTTTCTCCGAATCCATGGTTCTGGGCAGGACTGCGAATCTGTGAGGGCTATTGTCTGGGTGCCGCGCTGATGTGTTTGGAAAGTTGGTTAAATACACGCTCTAATAATGAAAATCGCGGACTTATTATGTCTATGTACATGGTCACGACTTATTTAGGTTCTGCTTGCGGGCAATTGCTTTTAAATATTCAAGATTCCAGACAGTTTGTTGTCTTTACTTTAATTTCTGTTATCTATTCTATTGCTCTGGTTCCGATTTCTTTAACTGCTTTGCCTTCACCAAGCATCAAAGTACAAAAAAGAATGTCTTTAAAACGTCTGTATCAAGTTTCTCCTTGCGGTACAATCGGATGTATCATCAGCGGAATCATGGTCGGCTCTATTTATAGCTTGGGAGCTTTATATGCAAAAGAAAGCGGTTTGGATATTGAACGCACCTCATTATTCATGTTTTTTGTAATTATCGGTGGAATGCTTGCTCAAATTCCGGTTGGAAAACTCTCTGACCGTATGGATAGACGTTTTGTTTTGCTCTGGGAGGCCGGAATTATGTTTTTTATTGCCCCTTGGATGCATTATTTTCTTGATGAAAATATCTTTTGGCTCATCGGAGCTGCGATTATTCTCGGCGGGGCTATCTTTGTCATGTATCCGATTTGTGTATCACATGTTAATGACAAAATTGATGATGAAGAACGTGTGCAGGCCAGCGGAATGGTTTTATCTTTACAAAGTGTCGGAATGATTTTGGGACCTATTCTAATTTCTTTTACAATGCAACATTGGGGAAGTATCAGTTTTTTAATTACATTCTCGGTTGTTAATGCTACTTATGTTATCTTTCTTTTCAATCATATTACTTTCAGACCCTCAAGCGGTTATGTTTCTTCTACACCGACGGCTCCGACACCTGTTGCCTCAACGCCGGTCTTTCATGTTTTGGCCAAAGACGATACTTTTATTGATAAAGCGAAAGATTGGTTTACTCGAAAAAAACACTGATTTTATCTTTACAAACAAAGAGCCTCTGCTTCGAGGCTCTTTGTTTTTTATCTTAATCTAACTTTTGGATAGCAGATTTTATTCGTTTTAATGTTTCATCTTTACCGATGATAACGGCGATTTCTGTTGCTCCGCCTGGGGTTGTTTCTTTCCCGCTCAAGGCTATACGCAACGGATATAATATCTGACCATTTTTTACGCCCATTTTTTCTGCTAAGCCTTTTAATATTTCAAACAAATGTTCATTCGTCCATTCCGACTGTGCCGACAAAGTTTCAAGAATCGACGGAAGGTTTGCTTTTGCGACCTCAGCATCTGTTTTCATTTTTTTATTAGAATATAATTCTAAATCATATTCCGGCACAGACTTCAGAAAATCTGTTTGATTGGGGATATCTCCCAATGTTTCAACTCTGGGTTGGAGTGTTTTGCTTAGAATCTTCAAATCTATATTTGATGGCATATCGTTATAATACGGCTTTGCCAATTCATGGAATTTTTCCTCACTCAAAGCTCTGATATAACATCCGTTCATCCAAGTAAGTTTTGTAATATCAAAAATTGCCGGTGAACGATTTAATCTTTCAACCGTAAAAATTTTCTTCAAATCATCCAGTGAAAATATTTCTTGTTCAGTCCCGGGGTTCCAACCTAAAAGCGCAATATAATTGATAATCGCTTCCGGTAAATATCCTTTGGTAACCAAATCTTGGAACGATGCATCTCCGTTACGCTTGCTGAGCTTGTGCTGAGCATCTTTCATAACCGGAGGAACATGAACATACAACGGATGCTCCCATCCGAAGTCTTCATAGATAAGATTGTATTTCGGTGTTGATGATATATACTCATTTCCTCTAACGACGTGTGTAATTTTCATTAAATGGTCATCAACAACATTGGCAAAGTTATAAGTCGGTAATCCGTCAGATTTTAATAAAACCCCTTCATCCAACTCATCATAATCAATCTCTATATCGCCATAGACTTCATCATGATATTTTGACTTGCCTTTTTTATTAATTGTCTGACGAATAACATAAGGTTCTCCTGCGGCAATGCGTTTTTTGGCTTCTTCCAACGGAATCAATTTACAGGGGTCTTTAAATTTGATATTAAGCTCTTCATTTTTCTCTTCATCAGCTTCATCTTTTGAACAAAAACAATAATGAGCACCGCCTAATTCTACCAATTTATGTGCATATTCACCGTAAATGTTTTTTCTTTCCGATTGAATATAAGGACCATAATTTCCGCCGATATCCGGACCTTCATCCCAATCCATCCCCACTGTTTTTAGGGTTGAATATATGATATCCGTAGCTCCTTCAACATAACGTTTTTGGTCTGTATCTTCTATACGCAACAGAAAATCGCCATCGTTGGCTTTAGCTATCAAATATTCATACAGTGCAGTCCGAAGGTTTCCTATATGCATATAGCCTGTCGGGCTTGGCGCAAATCTGGTTCTTACTTTCATCTTTTATTCCTTAATTGGTTAATCTGGCTTGAGGATAAATCAATTCAACTTAACTTACAAGAGAGAAGTGATATTAAAAAAATAATCTCAGCATACTCTTTTTACTGATTTTCGTCTTTATTAATCATGCGCTGAGAAGGACTTGAGCTGCTGCTCTTGCCTCATTGGTAACCGTCTCGCCGGCTAGCATTCGAGCAACTTCTTCTTTACGCTCTGTTTCCGTAAGTGTTTCAACCGTCGTTGTTGTAATATTACCTACCGTATCTTTTCTTACTTTGAAATGATGAGCGCCTCTGGCCGCAACTTGAGGAGAATGCGTAACAACGAGAACCTGAACGTTTTTTCCTAAACGTGACAATCTTTCTCCGACAGCTTGAGCCGTTGCTCCGCCAATTCCCGCGTCAACCTCATCAAAAATCATTGTACCGACACTTGAACTTTCTGCCAAATTAACTTTGAGCGCTAACATAAAACGTGAAAGCTCTCCGCCTGAGGCTATTTTGTTTATCGGCCCTTGCGGAGAATTCGGATTGGTCGATACCGTAAAGCAGACGTCATCAAAACCTTTAGCGCTCCACGCGCTTTCCGGTAACTTGTTTATTTGGGTTACAAAACGTGCCTTTTCCATTTTAAGCGGAGGCAATTCTTGCATTATCAGCCCATCTAATTTATTTGCCGTATCTACTCGCAGACGATGAATATTATTTGACTTTTCAATATATACTTGCCTTTTTTCTTGTTCTATCTTTCTTAGCGAGTTAATACCGTCTTCTCCCAATTCTATTGAATTTAATTTTTGTTTAAATTCAACCAATGTCGCTTCTAAATCATCTACGGCTACACCATGCTTACGCGCTAAATCTTTTAATGTAAAAAGACGGTTGTCTATCTCCTCTTGCTCTCCGGAATCTAATGATATATCCGAAGACGCTCCTTCTAGCAAATCAACGGCATCTGTTATCTCTATTAAGGCTCTTTCCAAGGTTTGGCAAATTTCATCATATTTGCCCTCCACATAACGATTGGCTCTATCCATAGCCGACTGCGCTTGTCTGATTACGCCGGAAACATCACTTGTTTGAGTTATGCTGTTATATGCATAATTGAGACTTTCTATAATTTTTTCAGCATTCATCAATTCATGACGACGCTGAGAAAGTTCTTCCTCCTCTCCTTTATGTGGCTTTATTTGTTCAAGCTCTTTAACCCAATGACGAAGATTGTCTTCCTCTTCTTTGGCTCGACTGATATTATCCTCTGCTTCTGCGCGTTTTCTTACGGCTTCTTTATATTCCTTAAAAGCCTGTTTGGTTTCTTCTAATTCTGAACCGTAATTTCCGTAATTATCTAAAATTTCAAGATGATTAGCCGGATTTAATAGCCCTTGATTATCAAACTGCCCATGAATTTCTACCAAGTATTTGCCTATTTCTTTTAAAAGTTTGGCACTTATCGGTTGGTCATTTAAAAATATTTTGCCTTTACCATCCCGACTTAAAACTCTTTTGATAATGATTTCATCGGTATATTCCAATTCGTTCTCAGAAAGCAATTCTTGTAATTCTTTATTAGATGATGGGGCATCAAAAACAGCGGCCACCGCTAATTTATCTTCACCTTGTCTTATTAAAGATGTCTCAGCTCTTTTTCCAAGAACCAAGCCAAGAGAGTCCAACAAAATTGATTTTCCGGCGCCGGTTTCTCCTGTCAAAACGCTTAATCCGGACTGAAAATCCAGATTTAATTTATCTATCAGAACAACGTTTCTTATTGACAAGGACTGTAACATAAACTTTCTTTCTATTTTTTATTTTTTTCTTCAAGTTTACGGGCGTAGCTGTTCCATTTGCTGTCAGGGTAGTTATGATTTAAAACTTTTGCGGCATCTGCAGCTTCTTTTGTTAACCCAAGTATTGTATAAATTTCAACCTGACGATACAGCGCCTCTTCTATATATGATGTTGTCTGATAATGGTTAACAACCTCTGAAAAACGGTTCAGTGCCGAAAGATAATTCTGGTGTTGCAAATAATAACGACCAACTTCCATTTCTTGTCCGGCAAGGCGATCAAAAACTAAATCTAATTTTAATCTGGCATCTTTAGCGTAGTCAGATTCCGGAAAGCGAACAATTACCTGATTAAAGGCTTCTTGCGCTAACTGTGAGTTTCCTTGATCTTTTTCAACGCCGGTAATTTGCTCATAGTAGCAAAGCCCTTTCATATAATATGCATAAGCTATATCCTTATTGCCGGGATGATATTTTATGAATCTATCCAAGCTGATTATGGCGTCATCATATTTTTCATCTTTATAATATGCATAGGCGCCCATAAGTTTTGCTTTGGTTGCCCATTTGGAATACGGATGTTCCAGTTCTACTTTTTCAAATGTTTCGGCGGCTTTGGGATATGATGTTTTCTGCAAATAATCATACGCCTTATTATAAAGCTGTTCTGCCGTCATATTTTCAGGATTTTCTTTAGGTGTTGAAGAACAGGCACTCAATAATACAAGATTAAACACGCATGCGGCAATCAAAGCATATTTTTTCATCTATTTTCCTTCTCTGATTTCATAATTGGTTGCATCGGCAAATAAAACTTTTAATATTTGATTGTTATGGAAGTGTCCGGTTTTGTTTGCTATAACTTTTCCCTGTAGTGCAAAGCCTGATGTGTACATATCCCCTATTGCATCTATAACCTTGTGGTTAACACATTCATTGGGAACCCGAAAACCGCCTTCATTTAATATATTATCCCCATCCAAGACAACGGCATTCTCAAGGCTTCCGCCTTTAATCAGGCCGATTGAGCGCAAATAATCAACTTGATATTTTTCACAAAATGTTCGGCAGGGAGCTATCTCCGTCTTGAATATCTCCGGAGTTATTTTATCATTAAATTCCTGATGTCCGACTACTTTAGACGGAAACTCTATCATAAAATGAACAGAGAAATCTTCCGCGGGCACAAGCTCAATTTTATTTCCATTATCATCTGTATAGCTAACAGATTTTAATACTTTTAATATTTTGCGCGGAGATTTTTGGTTTATGGTGCCGACTTTTTTTAATTCCTCATAAAAAGGAAGCGCCGAACCATCCATAATTGCCATTTCCTGATTATTAATTTCAATCAGCACATTATCAATTTCCATTACTGACAATGCCGCCATCAAATGCTCTATTGTTGCAACAATGTTTCCCGAAGAATCTCCGATACAGGTACAATTTCTGGTATCTACGACATTGCCGTAAACCGCCTTTATCTCCGGTTGAGAAGGCAAATCAACTCTTTTAAAAACTATACCGTGATTTTCAGGAGCCGGTTTAAGAGTTAAAACGGTTTCACATCCGGAATGGAGGCCTATGCCTTTTATTGTCAGTTCTTGCGCCAACGTATGTTGCATCAAATAAACTCCTTTCTTAAAATATAAGGCAGTCTGTAAGCCGGGTTCTGTATTTTCTTACTTTACCGAAATAAAGTTGAAAATGATAGCTATTCATCTGGGCATGGTATCACTACCTTGCTCGTCGCGACCTACCTCTGGAGGGGAGAGAGAACACTCCGCTTATTCAGTTTGCGGAAATTCCGCACTTGAAAACTCCTAATTTGGTCTTGCATCAGACAGGGTTTACCTTGCCGGCTTTGTTACCAAAACCGCGGTGAGCTCTTACCTCGCCGTTTCAGCCTTACCGAGCATTTAGCTCGGCGGTATATTTCTGTGGCACTTTCCCTTGGATTTCTCCAGCCAGACGTTATCTGGTGCCTTGTTCTCTTGAAGCCCGGACTTTCCTCACCGATGGATTTTCCTTTCTGCGGCGCAGCTATCCGACTGCCTTATGCGGCTTAGGATATACATTTTAGCCTTTGATTGCAAGTGCTTTATAGTTTTAATAAATGTTTTTTAAAAAAGTAATCAGAGGCTCCTCAGGGAACCTCTGATCTTTTAGAACACTCCGTCGTCGTTACGCCACTTTGGGTGGATTTAAGGTATCCTTCACGGCCTTGGCAATATTTTCCATAAGTGCCGCTGTCACATACTCCGGAACTTCGGCGTCAACCCATTCAATATCTTCATAAGTTGCCGGCAATCCGTCTGTTCCCCACCAACGGGCGTAATTACACCCGTAAACATCATTTTCTTTTGTGATGTTTATCATCGGGGTTACCAGAAATTCGAATCCTCCCCAGAGGATTCCAAACACGTTCTTCGGACAATGCACCCAAAGATATAACCCCTCATGTTTGGCCATTTGTTCAGGTGTCAATTGTCGCGGAGTATATACCTGACCTCCATTGAAAACTCCACCTTTCTGGTAATTTTCAGCCAGATATTTGGGTGAAATATGCCAGGTTTCTCCGCCTGTTGTGTAGGTGGCAATTAAGTGTCCCTCCGGAACTTCGGAATGATGCTCAACAAAGCCGTTAAGCACTGCCTGATTTAAATTCTCAGACCCCGGAGCATATACAATGATTGAAGCCTGCTTGCGCGCCCAGACACCGCCCCTCTTCTTAAGGAGCTTAAAACCTTCCTCCTTGTATGAGATATAGTGATAGCCAACACCTTTCTCATTCATGAGATATTCAGGGAAACCTATTTCTATATCCCCTTTCAGGTATGCTTTGGGCTTACCATCCTCAATGGTAAGGTAATTCACTCCTTCAAATTGCGCCGCTTCTGCGTCTTTACCTAACGCAATGAAAAACTTATCACCTTCATTGTTGGTAAAGATTTGGTTGTTGACGCTAATGTCATTAACCAAAAATTTTCCCTCTTCGGAACAGACTATCACAGGCATTCCTTTGCGGATTGCCGTTGAGGCATAGTCTTTTCCGTCTTTATTGCTTCCACCCATCAGATGAAGCAAATTTCCTTTTTCAGAAAAGAAATATCTTGATGGCGAAGGGTTTCCTTCAAAAGATGCTAAAGCATCTATAACCACCTCTTCTTCTCCCTTCTTGACAGTGAAGGAAATAACATTTTCACCGGAAGCAGCCAACGCTTCGTACTCTTCCACACCTACCAAATGGTACTCACGACCTGAACGGTCAAAAAAAATCTTATCCATAATTTCTATTTTGGGCTGTATTTATCCTTTTCGGTTGCGCCCTAAAAACAATCCGACAGGAAACATTTAATTATTTACCATTAGATAATTTATCATAATTTTATCTTCCCGTAAATAGACAAAAAAACTTTTTTTCATACCGAACTCAAACACAAAAAAGATGTTTATATTTATCCCCAATTTTTTATTTTTTTCTTACCTACAGCCAGAGCGGGATTGGCGCGAATCGCAAATGCTTTTTGCAGAACATATATAGAACAGTTAATAAATTACTAAAAATTCCCATTGATTCCCATAAAATCCCATGCTATACCATAAGCAATAGGATTTTTTGAGGGATTAAAGAATTGCGCAAAACATTTCTCTTCATGGATACAATAATTAATAAGGTTGATGCAAAAGGACGCGTCTCCCTTCCCTCAGATTACCGCGCAATCGTTAAAGAATCTTCAAGCGAAATCGTATGTTACAGAAGCCTTACTTCTCCTTGCATTGAGGGATGTTTGGAAGATTTGCTCGATAAACTCGCCAGTGATATGGAAAATTCTCTCGATTTCTTTTCCCAAGAACAAGATGACTTAACCAATCTGGTTTTTGGCGATGCTAAGCGCTACCCGTTTGATTCGACCGGGCGCATTATGCTTTCCGAAAAACTTTTGAAACATGCCAATATCACGGATAGCGCCGTTTTTGTCGGTAAAGGACGCAAGTTTCAGATTTGGTCTCCTCAAAACTGGGAAAAAGAAGAAGCTCGCATTCGTGCCGAAGTTCTCAAAAATCGTCCATCTCTCCGCAACACCAACGGAGATAACAAATGATTAATCCTAATTATAAAAAACATTTTCCGGTAATGCTCCCGCAAGTATTAGAAGCCTTAAACCCCGAAGGCGGAAAACTCTATGTTGACGCCACCTTTGGAAACGGAGGATACAGTGAGGCGATTTTACAGGCTGCGGATTGCAAGTTGATTGCTCTTGACAGAGACCCAAATGTTTTACCTCGTGCCGATGAGATGAAAAAAATTTATGGAAATCGTTTTGAATTCAGAGCCGGACAATTTGGTAATTTTGCTGATTTGATTCCCGAAGCTATTGATGGAGCCGTATTTGATATCGGCGTTTCATCCATGCAATTAGATCAGGCCGAAAGAGGGTTCTCTTTTGCAAAAGATGCCCCTTTGGATATGAGAATGTCTCAAGAAGGCCCCACTGCCGCAGATTTGGTAAACAACCTCCCTGAAGAAGAATTAGCCAATTTGATATATAATTACGGAGAAGAAAAGAAATCTCGCCCAATTGCCCGCCGAATTATTGAAAACAGAAAACTTAAACCTATTTCTACAACTAAAGAACTCGCTCAAATCATTTATACCATTATTCACCCTCAATTCGGAAGTATTGATCCGGCAACCAGAACCTTTCAGGCTTTGCGTATTGCCGTCAACAATGAACTTTCCGAACTTGAAAATGGCTTGAGTGGAGCTACTTTGCGCCTGAAAAGCAATGCACGTTTGGTTGTCGTTGATTTTCATTCTTTGGAAGATCGGATTGTAAAAAACTTTTTCAAAAATCAATCCGGTAAGAAAACTCACGTTTCGCGCTATCTTCCGGCTGTCGAAACAAAACAGCAAGACGTTGTCTTTGCCGAATGTTCTAAAGCGCTTTTGCCTTCTTCAGAAGAAGTGGCGCAAAATCCTCGCTCTCGCTCGGCTAAGCTGCGTTATGGGATTAAACGTTAAACTCGAAGTCTAGAAGGAATTCGAAAAATGAATAGTACAAAAATTGCAACTGTCTCTCTTTGCGTTAGTTTGTTTTTTCTGCTTGCGTTCAGCTCTCTTATTATGAAAAATAAAGTTCAAGAGCTTGAAAAAGAGCTAAACACAATCAATAATAATATTCAGGAAGACATTAAAGCCATTCATGTTTTGAAAGCTGAATGGAGCCACTTGAATAATCCTACCCGCTTACGCAAATTAGCCAGCAAACATATTTCTTTAAATCCTATTCAAGCTGAACAAATTATTAACTATTCTGCGTTACCATTTAATTATGAAAACGGAGATTCGAGAAGAATCGCCGCTCAGAAGAATATTTCTAAATATGCCGAACAACGGAGAGAGCTGAAAAGACTTACCAGCGCACATCGTTAACGGTTTATTTGTATGGGCAGAAGCAGGTTATGATTGGAAAGTATTTTCCCAAAAAAGACAGAGAAGATTTTTATCTTCCCGGGGAAGAAATTAAAATTGATAAAAAGACTTCCTTTGGAAGTTTTTCTTGTGAAAAAGACCCTCTGATGGTCTGTAAGAATCGCTTGCTTTTCGCGGCTCTTTGTTTTGCCGGTGCTTATCTCGTTATCGCTCTCAGACTCTTTGATGTTTGTGTGATTCCTAACCTACACAAAGAAGAAAAATCCTCCCTATCTGCTTATGTCCAAAAAAACATTAAAAGAGCCGATATTGTTGACAGAAACGGTACTATTATCGCGACTTCCTTGCCAACCGTAAATTTGTATGCTAACCCGCAAAAAATTCTAAATCCTAAAAAATCTGCTCAAGAATTAGCGGAAATTTTGCCTGATTTGGATGTTAAAGATATCTATCGCAAACTCACGCACAAAGGAAAATTTGTATATATTAAACGCAATCTTACTCCTGCTCAACAATATCAAATCAACTATTTGGGGATTCCGGGACTGGAATTTGAAAATGGAGAAAAACGCGTCTATCCCCACAAAAATCTTTTTGCTCATATTATAGGCAAAACAAATATTGATAATGAAGGCATCTCCGGAATTGAAAAAGAGATGGACGAACGGCTTACTCAATCTGATATTCCGCTTGTGCTTTCTATAGATGCCGGTATTCAAGATACTATCCGTGTTCTTCTCAAAGAAGGTATGGAAAAGTTTAAGGCTGTCGGGGCAACGGCTACTCTTATGGATGTCAAAACGGCTGAGATTATTGCTATGGTTTCTCTTCCGGATTATGATCCGAACGGAAAAATTACTAATGAAAAGTCTTTATTTAATATGGCAACAAAAGGGGTTTATGAGCCTGGTTCTGTTTTGAAAATATTTAATACCGCCATGTCACTTGAAAGCGGAAAAGTCAAAGTAACTGATAGTTTTGACGCTTCTGAGCCTCTTAAACTAAAACGCAATGTTATAAAAGATTATCGAGGAGAAAATCGCTGGCTTACCGTCCCTGAGATTTTGGTTTACTCCTCCAATATCGGCTCGGCGCGTATGGCTCTTAAAGTCGGAGGAAATGAACAACGTTCTTTCCTTGAAAAGCTCGGCTTCTTTGAGAAACTTGATATTGAAGTCGCTGAAACCGGAAAACCTTTATTTCCAAAACGTTGGGGAGAAGAGACCATCGCTACCGTTGCTTTCGGATACGGGGTAGCGGTCTCTCCGTTACACGTTGTTTCTGCATACTCTGCTATGATTAATGGCGGTGTTTATCATAGTCCTACTCTGATTAAAGATAGTCCTAAAACAAATAACGGACATCGTGTTATTTCATTTAACACTTCTAAATCTATGCGTAAACTAATGCGTTTAGTGGTTACTGATGGCTCTGGAAAACGCGCAAATATTCCCGGTTATGAGGTTGCAGGAAAAACCGGAACGGCAAATAAACTTTCTGAAAACGGACGATATGTTGACAAAAAGGTTCGTACAACGTTTGTTTCTGCTTTCCCGATTTCTAATCCTCGTTATGCTTTAATTGTCATGCTTGATGAGCCCAAACCTTTGCCGGAAACTTTCGGTTTCGTAACTTCCGGTTGGAATACGGTTCCGACTGCGGCGAAAATCATATCAGCAATCGCACCTCAGCTTAATATTAAAGCAAATTATGATATTGATGAGTTGAGAAAGAATCGAATTATTGAAGCGTCTTACTCGAATTAATTTTAGAATAAAAAAACCGCTGATGTCAGCGGTTTTTTTATTCTCTGTCTCTATACTTTAGCCCTTTTAACATTTCTTGAAGCTAAAACAGCATTTTCAATATCTTGCTCCGTACATAATCCGATTGTTACAGGGTTCTTTGGACGAATCGATGACATGTCTCTATGAGTTCCATTGCGAATAGATTCAATTGTCGGCTTGGTTGTTCCGATGAGTTTACAAATTGAACTATCTTTAATATCCGGATAATTTTTAATTATCCATGCAATAGCATTCGGCTTATCCTGACGCTGTGACGGAGACAAAATCTTCTTTGCTTTTGCGTTACGCGCCTTTACGTTTCTTTCCATTTCGCAGGCTTGTAAATTTGCTGAGCTATCTTCCTCACAACGTTTGATTTCTTCTTGTGTTAATTGTCCGTTGTCTATTGGGGATAAACCTCTGATGTTTCCAGAAACATCACCATCGGCAATTGCTTGAATTTCTAATTCGTGTAACTCACAAAATGTGGCTATTTGGCGAAATGTTAATGTTGTATTTTCAACCAACCATACAGCTGTTGCTCTTGGCATTAAAGGAGCTGTCATTTTTATATCCTTTCTTGATGATAAATCTTCACATAAAAAAAACTATCCTTAAGATAGTTTTTTTATGTTTAATATACAAGCATTTTTTTAGGATTTAGAATTTTTACTGTATATATTAACCAGATTTGCATATCCGGCACTCAGCATATTTGCGGCTCCCTGATCTGACGAAGCCATAATCTGCAATGCACTTGACGCTGAAATTAGCGATGTTCCATAATTTGCTCCTGAACTCGACTCTGCGGGGACTTTAGATGTTGTCTCATTTTTAGTATCTTCTGACTTATTTTCAATTGCTATATAATCGTGCTTAAATGATGTCCCCATCATCAATTGAACGGCATATTGAACATTGTCCTTTGAAGTTACAGTATCATTTCGACTGACTTTAATATAATAATCACCCTCTGTTGCCTCATATTCTCCACTCATCATGAGACTCAGATTATTATATAATTCACTATCCTTTTCCGCTGTACTGTCTGCTATTAAAACCTGCCGACCGAATTTATCCGTTGAATAAACTTGCACATTTAATTCCGGAGCATAATCTTCTAAAATATATTTATTTTCGTCTTCTTTTTCTTTCTCTTTTAATTCTTCATAATATTCTTCAGGATTAAACTCTAGTTTAAGTTGATTTATGTAATCCTCGTATTTGGATAAATCTAAAACTTTATCATCTGCTCCACCACTTTGGAGGCTTAAACTCAACTTTCCGCGTTTGGAAACTATAGAAGTTTTATATATATCATAGCTATCATTATTGGAGAGTTCTCCAACCGCCGTTATACGGGAGTAATTCAATCTGGTCTGCCCCAAATCCCTGGCATTGGCAAAGGTTTCATCAATATCATTAACATCCGTTACGGTCTTCTCCCATGAACGAGCGCTGGAATCGCCTATTGCGTTACTTTTTAAGCTGTCTATTGTTGATGCCATCTTTTTTCTCCCTCATACCTTATGATTTTATCATAAAATACCACAGAAAACAAGCTATATTGCTTGGCTATCCAATAATTTGTATAATTCAACCTCTTTGTTTAGCTTAGTGAATTTTTTTTCTCCGAGATAGTCAAATTTATACCCAGCATCTTGCAGTGATTCTGCTATTTCTTTCGTAACAACAATTTCTCCGTTGTATATATGCTCAAAAATATCTTGCCAGAAATTATTTAAATTCGGCTCTAACTCGCTGTCATATTTGGCTACAGCACAACAATTCCTCAAGATTAACATGTCACTATTGGTTTCATCTTGATATGCTCGAATTTCTTTTATCGCTTCTTCCGCAAAATTCATTCCTAATGCTAATTTGGTAAATTTTATTGTTGTTATTCCGTCGGCTTCTATAATATCATGACCTCTGTATTTATCCGCATATGTTGCTATAACGGTACGAATATGTGAGCTGGTTTCTTCTGCAACTTTTTCTTGATTGGGAATGCTTGTATCCAAAAATTTTAAATCACTTTTCAGACTAATCAAAACGGCTTTGATATCATCTTCATTTTCTTCTTCCGTTTTTTCATCTTCTTGTTTCTCTGAATTTTCATTTTCCGGCTCGTCCGGGTTTACATCATTGACTTGATTCTGCTCTTCCCATTTAGAAAAACTCAAATTTAATAACTCTGTAGGCATCGGGCGTCCTTTTATAACATGTGCCATCAGATATGCGCCAACACCCGTTAAAAATATGGCTACTTTATTGTCCTTATATGTTCTCTTGGCTTCATAAAAACTCTCTAAATCGGCGTCTTCTCCGTCTATTAATTTTAGTGCCTCATATAAAAGTGAGTTTGCCTCTGATATATTTAGTCCGCTGTATTTCGCTACTTCTAAACATCCGCCGTAAACTATTAATTTTACTCCAAACTTTGAAAAACTGCTTTTTAATAATATGTCGGATTTTATTTTCCCGATAACATCACTTAAAAAATTAACGATATACTGCTTATATTCTGCCGAGGCTTCCGGAAATATCGGCGTTACTATCGGATCTACTTCATCATTCAAATTATAAAGATCTAAAAGGCTTTCCGTCTTATCATAAAAATCCTTTTTAAACACCTCTTTCGTTGAGCTGCCTCTTGAGGAAAAAACATACCACGGAACATGCTTCAATATAACCGGTATGGCTATCAACATAAATATAACAAAGAAAAGAACAAAGGTTACATTCTTACTATTTTCAAATTCCACAAAATTTTCTATTAGTGGAAAAATGACTGTTGTTAAGAAATTTGTTACCGCCAAACAGATAAAAATGAGAGCAATTAGTTTGAATATGGCAAAAAATACTTGCGACGCTTGCCCTATTCCACTATTGTTCATTGCTGCTTTTACAACCTCTTGCTCATCTTCCTCTTTCAAAATATTTTGAAAGCCGAAACCACCTTTACTTGTTTTTTTTGAACCGGGCATGCTGACAAATTCTACGGTTTCTTGGTACGAGTTGTCTAAGACATCATATATCTCTTTTATAATTTTAACTCCGACTTTGCTCTGTTCAAGCTCTTTAGCCAGATTAAATGCCTCGTGTCGAGATTCTTCGTCAAAACGGTCTGCAAGCTGCCAGCCGTTTCCTTTATCCGTATAAACTTCAAAATGTGCAATTTTGACCATTATGTATCCTGCAAGATATAAAAAAAACCTGCACTTATCTTACTAAATGCAGGTTAATAAATAGTATAAGACTATATTTAATCAGGCGATACTATGCTTCGTCGCCAGTTTTAATTCCAAAAGCACCATATTTGCTCTTGAATTTAGACAACTGACCACCGGTATCTACCAAACGACGGATTCCTGTCCATACAGGGTGAGATTTCGGATCAACTTCCAAATTAATAACATCTCCGGCTTTTCCCAATGTAGATCTGGTTGTGAATTTTGAACCATCTGTCATTACATAAGTAATCTCATGATAATCCGGATGAATACCTTTTTTCATCTTAAAAACTCCTGAAAACTTTTATTAACGCATAATTTTTATGCTCTTATACATTAGTCTCTTTAATTAAGCAAGCCTTTTTTAAAGATTTTTTTAATTTTTTATTTGAGTTCTTCAAGTTCCACTATATTTGTTTTATCTGAATTTCCATCTACATTAATAACTTTTATGCTGAAATTCTTGTATCCTTTTTGCAATAAGTAGCTCCGAATCTCTACGGCTCGGTTTAAACACAAACGTTTTTTCTTAAACGAATCTACTCCATCATCTGAATTATATGCATAAATAGCTATTTTATTTTCTGACGGGTTATTAAATGAAGCAACAATTGCATCAAGTTGTTTTTGTTGTTCTTCCGTTAATTCTGAAACGTCCGATGCAAATTTTATTTGCGCAATTGGCTTATTTTCAGAGGTTTCCTCTTTTGTTTGAGTTTCCGGAATTAGAGGTTTGGGAGCTTTATTTTCCTTAATTTCTTCTTGTT
Organism: uncultured Alphaproteobacteria bacterium; assembly: GCA_944391465.1. Classification (GTDB taxonomy): domain Bacteria; phylum Pseudomonadota; class Alphaproteobacteria; order RF32; family CAG-239; genus CAZU01. Next base: position 23,924 of record CALXTS010000012.1, on the reverse strand, counting down.
TCGCCGTGGTGGCCTTTTCCTCCATTTTCTCTGAAACAACTTTCTCTTTTTCTTTAGCCATCACAGGTTGGGGCGAACTTTCAGATACTGCTTTTTCAACATTATTTTCTGTTTCGCTTTTTGTTGCCTCTGCCGATGCACTCGGTTCTACATCCACAACTTTAACCTCTGCGGTTTGAGTATCCGGCTTGCTGACATCAGATGCTTTAGATCCTCCCGTTTCCTCTGCGCCGGCATAAATAACTTCTTTGTATGTTTGCGGCTGTTTAGTTTCTTTGGGTTGAGTAATAGGTTCTACATCTACAACAACAACCTTTTCTTCAACCGTTTCTTTTACCGTCGGTTTTACCGGTTGTTGTTCTTTCTTGGCTTTTTTTACTTTAACTTTTACATTTTGACTCTTTTTAGAGACTTTTTTTGCCTGTGGCTTAGTTTTTTCTTTTTTTACATTTTCACTTTTTTGATAGACAGGGAAAAGAGGCTCAATATTCGGGGTTGCCGAATAGTTTTCATGGCTTATTGAATCCAGAACGGATAAATCAACATAAACATCTGCCTCTTGTGCAGAAACTGTTTGGTTAAATTGAAATCCTATCAACACCAAACACCCGATAAGTATTATCTTCCTCATCTTTTTCCCCTGTCTGCTCAAAATTATTTATTAATTAATCCGTGAAGTTTTTTACTGATTTCCGGATTTCCACCAATCAGACTTCCGCTTTTTATAATCGATGATATATCTGCCGTGCGTATATCTTTCTGGTTAAGTTCATAAACATAACCTCCGGATTCGGTTATCATCAAAATTCCTGCAGCAAAAGTTTCCGGTGTATTCTTTTCCAGCACAATACCATCTAACTTTCCGCCGGCGACCATTGCCAAATCAAGGCTCTTGGCTCCCATCTGCCGTTTTTCAATATTTTCAGGCAATTTTGATGCTGAAATCAAAGCCGCCTCAATATCTTTTCGGGCAGAGACTCTTAATCTCTCATGGTTTCTAAAGCCTTCCTTAAATGCTCCTTGCCCTTTTTCTGCAAAATATAACTCAGATGTCGCCGGATTATATATTACGCCGGATGTTATGACGCCTTTTTCATATACGGCTATTGAAATGGCAAAATACGGAATCCCATGCATAAAATTGACCACACCATCAAGAGCCGACACTAAAAAGCATGGTGTTTGAGGGATTGTTTCTCCCTCAAACACAACGGTATAATTCGGACGCCCTTTTTGCAATTCAACCCTTATACTGTTGGTCGCTCTATTGACTGCGGCGCTGACAAACTCCTTATGACCTTTTATGGAAGACTGAAGCTGTTCTATTTCGCTAAAGTCCCGTGACAAAGAAACGCCGACTTTCTTGACGACCGTCATTAAAAAATTTAAATTTGCAGAAACGTATGACATTATTTTGCTCTTTCTACATATGAAGCGTCTGCCGTAGCAACAACAATTTTATCTCCAACTCCTACGAACGGAGGAACCGTTGTACGAACTCCATTATCCAATATTGCCGGTTTGTATGATGAAGAAACTGTTTGACCTTTAATAACCGGTTCTGTTTCAACAACTTCACATACAACTTGAAGAGGCAATTCAACAGATATCGGTTTACCGTCAATCACGCTGACTTTTACTTCCATACCATCTGTCATAAACGGACGAGAATCTCCCAAAATATCCGACGGCATTGTAAATTGTTCAAAAGTATCACTTTCCATAAATGTTAAACCGGAAGCATCTTCAAACAAAAATTGGCAGTCTTTGGTTTCAACCATCATTTTCTCAACCATGTCTTCTGTTCTGAAACGCTCGTTGGTTTTGGTTCCTTCTTCAACCGATTTCATTTCAACTTGCATAAATGCTCCGCCTTTTCCCGGTTTTACGAAGTTGGTTTTCAATACTGTCCATGGTTTATTTTTATACTCAATTACCCAACCAATTCTGATTGAACCTGCTTGTTGTTTCATTTATTTATCTCCTAACATTTTTTATAGCTACAATTTTTTATAGGCAAATTAATCCAAACTTTATTTTTTAGCAACCAAAATCTTTATAATCTCGCGAATTTATGATTATAAAATCCGTATCATAAGATGCGGCGTCTGCTAAAACTTCTTTTTCCATATCCAATGCCGATTGAATTAAAAAAAGTTCATTATACCAACTTATGACTTCTTTAGCCTGATTACTCTCTTCTTTTGAAAAACTAAACGCAACAAATTCAGGTTCAGTTTCTCCAGCCAGCATCGCCTCATGTCGGCGCGGACAAATAACAACCCCTAATACTTTCTTTCCTATTTGCGTTCTTGCTTTTTTTATTTGAACTTTTAACGGCTGTTTTAAATCCGGTTCAAAAAGTATCCCGTCCGCCTGATATTCTCCACACAATTCCGCAGCATTTTTTCCGCACAATAACTTCATTTTATCTTGAGCGTTAAATTTTGAAATAAACTCTTTCCCTAAAGATGTGTCCAATAAATAACAACATATGGCGTCATCATCGTAAACAGCATCTGTCGATTGATTAATTTTGAGGATAAACTTTGGCATAACTTTATTTTCGCTTGTAAAACTTTCACTTATGAATATTATGTTTTGAATAATAAGTGAATATTTTAATTTAAGGAAGAAAAATCTGCAAATGACCGATAATTTTTTTGAACTTACTCGCACAAATGATGCGCTTGCAGAACTCAGCGATACGTTAATTCTTTTGAATAATGCGCTCGCTGCCAAAAAAAATGATTTAAAAGCTCTTGAGAAAACTCATGACGCGGCCTTAAAAAAAAGAGAGAATCAACTCGGAATCCTGAAAGATGCTTCCGAAAATGTCCTTAAAAATATTGATACAATGATTGAAAAATTAGATAAAGTGTTGGAAAACAATGGCTCAAGTAACAATAACAATTAATTCAAGAGAGTATTCCGTTGCCTGTGAAGATGGGCAAGAACTCCGCATTATTCAATTGGCTAACTTGCTTGATGAAAAAGCAAAAATGATTTGTTCGGGTGCCGGGCAGGTTCAAGAAAATATGTTATTGGCAATGGTTGGACTTTTGATTGCCGATGAGTTATGTGAACTTAAAAAAAATAATACTCCTTCTCAAGAAACATCATCTCTTGATACCTTACGAATCCTTGAAATTGACCAGATGTTGAGCTCTCAAATAAAAGGTTTAAATGAGCAATTAAAATCTGTTGCAAATTCTATAAATTTGTTATAAGATGTTGGCATAAAGGGGAAGCTGAGTGATACGTATTTCCGCAGATCTTCCGAGCCAACATTATTTTTTAGGGAGCTGTCCCTGTATAAATCGTGGTTTATATATATGGCACCCACTTTTTTAGACGCGGTTCGATAAGAATGTAAAATAGTACGGTCAAATGGCCTCCCCGATTTTTTAACAAAACCTCGTTGACGAATACGAGGTTTTCTTGTATTCAGATTATAAATTATAAAATCTTTGAAATTCTGAAAGGTAAGTTTTTGAGAATCATTTATTGCGGAGATATTGTTGCCAGACCCGGAAGAGAAGCTCTTCTGAATAATATTCCTCTCTTAAAAGAAAAATATAAATTTGATGCTTTGATTGTTAATGCGGATAACGCCGCTCACGGATTTGGTACAACTCCCGGTATTTGTCGAGATTTTTTAGAAAAAGGTGTTACGGCTATCGTAACCGGAGATCATGTTTGGAATCAACGTGAAATTATCCCTTTTCTTGATGAATGCAAAAGTATCGTCCGGCCATTAAATATGCCCGAAAATCTTCCCGGTAAAGGTGCCAGAGAAATTGAACTTGTCAACGGCAAAAAAATTCTGGTTATTGAAGTCTTAGGACGCCTTTTTATGGAGGCGGTTGATTGTCCGGTACAAACAATTGATAAGCTCCTTAAAAATTATACCTTAGGTCGAAATATTGATGCTATATTTGTAGATATTCATGCCGAAGCTACCGCTGAAAAAATTGCTTTCGGACATTATCTTGACGGACGTGTTTCCGCCGTTATCGGCTCTCATACACACGTCCCCACCAATGATGCGATGATTTTACCAAAAGGTACGGCTTATCAAACCGATGCCGGAATGTGCGGAGATTATAGCGGAGTTATCGGATTTGAAAAAGAGGCGCCGATTGAACGTCTGGCTCGGCGCTATACCGGTAATCGCCTCGTCCCTTGTAAAGGAAACGGAACCTTTTCCGGCGTTTTCATTGAAACCGATGATACATCAGGCTTAGCTTTGAATATTGAAATTATCAAAATTTAGTAATGCAAAATAATTTCACTGTATTCAGGTATCGGGGTTCCGATGCCTTTTTGGAGAACTTCTGCTCTTAAAAAGCCCATTTCTCCATTATCTATCATTATTCTTGCCCATATATTATCAGGACTGCGCCCCGTTAAACGCACAGTTGTTCCTGCTGCAATCTCTTTTAAAACATCAAAATCGTCATCCGGACCATACATTACTTTTACCGATGATGACACATGATACAGTTTGCTGTCATCGCCTTTATCAACCGGAATATTTATTATCTTGCTGACAATCACATCATCAACCGTTCGACCTCTTTTGCCTCCGGCATCAACTTCCTGATAATATGATATTTCTTTTTTTTGTGAAAAATACCTCATCAAATCAGCTTCACTGATATATTTTGCCGAGTACGGAAATGTTGATAAAATTATTAAAATCAGGGGAAGCAAAAGTTGCATAACTTTTAACATTCCGAAATTCCATTTGCTCGGACGCGGAACCCTAATATTTTGTTCTGCGATAAAAGCCTTTAATAGAACCGTTGCTTCAGTCGTAGCGTAAGGTAATGCCGCTATTGCCGACTGTACCGCCGCTGTTTTATTCCCTTGTTTATAGTAAGCAACCGTATTGTGAATCAGTAATTTCAGATTATCAAATCTCTCGTTAACTTTTTTGATATTTGAAATTATCGCTTTGGGTGTTTTTAAAATACCTTTTAAAGACCACCAGCCCAAACACCAATTTAACAGGGATTTCTTAAATTCCAGTCTTAATCCCTCTGAATAGCTACATATATATTTATTGTTATTTTCTTCCGTCTTAATTATCTTTCCTCGGATATCCGTAATATTCAAAACTCTTACCGACGTCCCTTTTTCTTGCATAAACGGTTCTATGGTTTCTACATCGGGATAATCTTTTTCCGTATAAACTTGCGAGAGAAGATTATATATTTTGCGTTTTTCGTCATCTTGCAGTGTTTCATACGCTACTGAAAGTTTTTGAAAAATTTCTATAGCTCCGCTTTCCGTATTATAATCCGGATGCCATTTTTTTGCCATTTCCCGATAATTGATTTTGAGCGTTTCCGTATCAGTCTCCGCCGTGGCATTTAAAATTTTATAATACCCTAATGCATCATAACTCATATGTATATCCCGTCGGTCAGTTGCTTGTCTGTTGTTTCTTCAATATTAATAAACTTTTCTTGTTGATTTATTTTTATTGTTCCGGCATAGCCGACATTATACATTGAAGTTTTAAATAAATTCATAATTTCTGAACAAAAATCTTTTTCCATACGTTTTGAGGTGCGAATAACCAAATCAAACCGGCGTTCTTTTGCTATGGTAAAACCGTCAAATTGAAACTTTCCCAATAAGCTAAAATCGGTATCAACCAAAAATCGCTGTCCTTTAGATGAATTTTTCGGTTGATTTTCTTGTTCTTCATCTGCATCGGACTTTTTTACGGATACGGCTATTTTTCCTAGCTGATTTCCATCAAAAAACGGAATCTCCACTGTTCTCCAAGCCACATTTTCTTTAACGCTGGCGTTCATAAACTGATTTAATTGTTGAAGAGTTTCCGAACCTTTTCCCTCCAGAGTTTTTATTTCTGAAACTAGTTCCTGCCCCAACCATAAGCTAATGTCCTTTTGCTCCGCAGCTCGTTGGAAATTTATCATATTTGAAAGTATTCGATTATTTTGTTGCGGAATTTTATTTTGAATCTTTTCGGATATTTGCGTTTTATCTATTCCTGATAAAATTTTTAATACCCCTTCTGATGAATTTTGTCCTGTTGTTTTAGATATATTTGTTATTCCCCAACGTTCTGATTTATCCGGCAGTATATTCTTTAATATATTTTTTTCTGTTTGAGGTAATTTCTGCGGATTTAACTTTTCAAAAATACTTTCCAACAATTTTGTTGTGGATGGTATGGTGTTTCTCATTAATAACGTATTTGCCTGTTCTCCCCCGGGTAATTTTGCTATTTGTTCAAAACTCTGCGGACTTATCTTCATTTGCAACGTTACGGAAGTTTCCGGTTTTATTTTTAACGCGGTTTCCGACAATACTTTTCCTAACGGCGTTGTTAAAATAACCGTTGTTCCTCTTGTTTCCGTTTGTGCCGGCATTTCTCCTTGCGGAAGTAATTTTAATAATTTTTGCAGATGATTTAATATTTGTGTGTTTTCTTGCGTTTGCAGCGGCTTTAGTATCTGTTTTATCCTATCTGCAAAATTCTCAAAAACTTGCTTTGTATTTTCCTCTTTCCCTTCCTGAGGTAAAATATTTTTTAACTCAAACTCAACATTTACTTTTGAAAAAAATTTATTTAACTCTTCTATCGTTTCCTTGGGAAAGTTCATTTCATTAAGCGGCTTTGCCAAAATCTCGTTCAGCTTTTGAGGCACCAATTTAATCTGGTTTCCCGCATTATTGACATCTGTTATTATTGCTGCCGAATCTGTTCCTTCTTGTCTTATTGGTGACTGAATTATAGCTTGGTCTTGTTTTTGTTCTGCTTTTGCTACAAAAATTTCAGGGCGCTGATTATCTATTGAAACAACCTGAAAATTAATTTTTGCTGTTGGAACATCTCCTTCAGTTCCATTTGATATAACCTTGGCTACCAATTGGTGAAGTTGGTGCGGCTCAAACTTCATCGGAGTATCAAGTTTTATATTTACGGGAATCTTGTTTCCACTGATATTTATATCAACGCTTAATTTATTGCCGACCTCTAATATATTGCTATCATTGATAAACTTCAGTATCAGACTATCGCCTCTGCTCAGATTTTGCAAAATATCCGGAACTTCCGTTATCTGACCGCTTATAACACCCTTGTCTGTTGATGGCAATGCAAGATTTTGGTTGATAACTGAAGTAATGATATTATCCATTTTTTACTAATCTTTCTGCTATAGACATAACATCTTCCGCTGCTTCAGATGCCGGATATCTACTGATAATCGACGTCTGGTTGCGTATCGAATCTCTGACACGCGTATCTCTTCTGATTATACCTAGTAACGAAGGGGAAATTTTCAAGAAATTATTGCAGGCTTTAAGTAACGTATCATATGTTCTTTGCCCTTCTCTTTCCGTATTGGCCTGATTTACAACCAAGCTGATATCACTTTTGGGATATTGCATTGTCATGATTTTTATAAATGCATATGCATCCGTTAAAGATGTTGGCTCATCCGTACAAACGACAATAATTTTTTCTGCCATTCCTGATAAAATTCGAACCGGCTTTTCAACCCCTGCTCCCATATCCAAGATTACTTTATTGTAGTTTGATGCAACCAAGTTCAAATCTTCTCCCAATATTTGTAATCTTCCTATCGGCATTGAGGCTAAACCCGCTGAACCTGACCTTCCGGCTATAATATCAAAATGACCTTTGTCATAATGGTGGATCACTTGATTCAGGCTCATGGCTCCGCTGATTACGCTACCTAAATCATTTTTTACCATCAATCCCAACTGAATATCTATATTGGCTAAACCTAAATCTCCGTCAAACAATAAAGTTTTCTGCCGTAAAGAACTTAGGGCATGGGCTAATGTTATTGAAAACCATGTTTTTCCGACTCCTCCTTTTCCGGATGCTACCGCTATCATATTTTTTCCTTTGCGTAAACTACGAGGAGATAACGGTTTGGGAGCTAATTTTAATTCTTCGGTATTTTCCATGTTTTCCTCTTTTCAATTCTATTCAAGAATAAGTTTTGCCAAAGACTTGCTGTCAACCGGAGCTAAACCGGAAGCAATTGATGAACCGATGCTGGCTGCGCAAAAACTGAATTTACAATAATCTGCCACACTCAAAACCGTACCAATACGACGAGTTAAATCCATTCGTGTCGGTAACAAAAAGCGCACGCCCATGTCTGCAAAAATCTCCGCGCTTTCCAAAGCATCTAAAACATTGCGGCCTGCATCCAATGTTAATATTTTGTCGCATTTTATGGCTTCGGCAAAAGGCATGATTTTTTCAACTTCTCTTTCTATAAACGGATTTATTCCCGGTGTATCAATTAAAAATAAATCAAACTCAACCGGCGGATATCTAATAAAATCAAATACAGAACGGGCATCTTTGAAAAAATGAAACGGAACCTCCAAAATATCGGCAAAGGCTTCCAACTGCTTATTTGCTCCTGCTTTACTATGGTCCGTGCTGATAATTACCGTACGCAGATTTTTGAGTTTTGCCTTTGTTCCGACTTTGGCTATTGCTGTTGATTTTCCTGAACCAGGTGTTCCCATAAACATTTTTACTTTATTGTTTCCGCTTAATATCGGGCTGAATCCAAACAGATTATCTAAGGCTATTTCTAATATCTTATGCGATGATATCTCAGGATTGGTTCGGCTGATTTCTCGACAAGATGCCAAAATTCTTCCTTTAACGTTCTCTTGCAAATCATGATATTCCAGAGCTTCTCGAAGTTCTGTTTCATCAAAATGAGCTTTCACGTCAACTTGTTTAATTTGATTGTCATTATTAAAATCAAAATCTGTTTTTTCATCTATTCCGGCGGTCAGAAAAACTTTATCTGCAAGGCTGTAGCTTGAGAGTATGATGGCATCTCCGCCTAACTCATTGCGGACTTTTTGCATTGCTTCGCTCATGTTGCGGGCTTCAAAGTTTTTTACTCTCATTTTTCAGACCTTAAATTTGTCCGACAGTTTTTATTTTTGCTTTCGGATGAATTTCATTTTGCGACATAACAACCGTCATCGGACGAAATCTTTCTATAATGGATCTTACAAACGGACGTATCCCCGGACTTGTCAATAAGACCGGACTTTCTCCTTTGGCGGCAAATTCTTCCATCGTGTTTCTTACTTTGGTAATGAATCCTTGTAATGCGCTTGGTGCCATGGCCAATTGGCGGTCATCTCCCTCGCCGACTATCGCTTCTGCAAATGCTTGTTCCCATTCAGGACTCAATGTTACCAAAGGTATTATCCCTAACTCATTTGAATATGCATAGGATAACTGTCTAGCCAATCGTGAGCGGACATGCTCAGTGATTACCATAATGCTACGGGTTGACGTAACAGCTTCTGAAATTCCCTCCAAAATCGTCGGTAAATCTCTGATAGAAACTCTTTCTTGCAATAAATTTTGTAAAACTCTTTGTAGTGCGCCAAGACTAATCTTGTTGGGAATAAGCTCTTTAATGAGTTTTTGATGTTCTTTATCCAGTTCATCCAGCAACTTTTGCGTTTCTGCATAAGACAAAAGTTCAGGCATATTATCTTTAACCAGTTCCGTTATATGCGTTGTTACGACTGTTGCCGGATCTACAACCGTATAGCCTCTGAACATTGCCTCTTCTCGATATGAGGGATCAACCCACATTGCTTTGAGTCCAAATGTCGGCTCCGTGGTTCTTTCTCCAGGCAATGTGATTTCCTCGCCTCTGGGATCCATAACCAAAAGCTGTGTCGGGCGAAGCTCTCCGCTTCCGGCTTTAACTTCTTTTATATAAATATTATATTCATTTGCCTCTAGTTGCATATTATCTTGAATACGAATTGAGGGCATAACAAAACCAAGCTCTGCCGCTAATGCTCGTCTCAGCGCTTTAATCTGATCTGTTAACTTGCGGTTGGTTTCCTCATTAATCAATGGCAGTAAGGCATAACCTATTTCAAGCCTAATCAAATCAACTCTTAAAGTATTGGCTATCGGTTCATCTGCCGCTTTGGCTATTTTTCCTTGCTTTTGCTCTTGTTCTAGCAATACCTGTGCCTGCGCCATTGCCTCTTTTTGTCGCTTGTCCAAATAATAAGACGTAACTCCCGTCAATGTTGCCAGTAAAATAAATGGTAAGGCAGGTGTTCCCGGAAGCATTCCGAGTGCCAATGCTAAAAATGAACTCATTCCCAGAGCTTTTGGATAATTAGCAACTTGCTCAAACAAAACTTTATCGGTAGAAGCCGTCATTCCTGCTTTAGACACCAAAATACCGGCAGCTACAGAAACAATTAATGCGGGAACTTGCGAAACCAATCCATCGCCTACCGTTAAACGCATATAGGTTTCTCCGGCATCTGAAAAGCTCATATGGTTTTGTACCATTCCGATAATGATTCCGGCAACAATATTAATAAATGTAATTAATAATCCGGCAATTGCGTCTCCGCGTACAAATTTTGAAGCACCGTCCATAGCTCCGTAAAAAGAACTTTCTTTGGATAAATCTTCACGGCGTTTTCTTGCTTCATCCTCATTTATGAGCCCTGAGGATAAATCAGCATCTATTGCCATTTGTTTTCCGGGCATGGCATCTAATGCAAAACGAGCCGCAACCTCAGCTATACGACCGGAACCCTTTGTAATAACAACAAAATTTACTAAAACCAATATTGCAAAAACGATAACGCCAATGACAAAATTATTTCCCATGATAAATCCGCCGAAGGCCTTAATAACCTCTCCGGCGGCATCAGGCCCCATGTAGCCCCTTGAAAGAATCAATCTTGTCGAAGCTAAATTGAGAGAAAGACGATACATCGTCGTTATCAACAAAACTAACGGAAAAGCACTAAATTCCGTCGGCTTTTCAATAAAAATCGACGTCATTAAAACAAGGCATGACAAAGTTATCGAAAATGCCAGCGCTATATCCAAAAGCCATGCAGGCATCGGCATAATCAAAATGACAAGCATCAAAATAATTGATAGCGCAAAAAAGATATCACCTCTTTTGGTCGCTCCGATAAAAAGCTCCTTAAAGGTCTTCCCGCCAAACATATTTGGATTTTGATTTGCCATCTCTATTTTTTATCCTTACATAGAGGTTGGGATATCTATCCCTTCATCCTGATACTGTTTTAATTTATTACGCAATGTACGAATCGATATTCCGAGGATACTTGCCGCTGTAGTTCTGTTGCCCATGGTATGTTTTAATGTGTCAATAATCATGCGGCGTTCCATATCTGCCAATGTTCCACCGGCTGAAACATTACTTTCCGTTGTTTTTTCTTCTTTTTCCAACGGCTCTTTTACGGCTGAGGGATCCGTCAAAATAATCGAATCGGCATCAATTGTGTCTCCCGTGCTGAGCAAAACAGCCCTGTGTATTGTATTTTCAAGCTCTCTGACGTTTCCGGGCCACAAATAATTCAACAATATTTTTTCTGCCGATGATGAAATGTCTTTCATCGGCAATTCATTCAACTCTGAAAATTTCTTTACAAAATGTTTTGCCAAAACAATAATATCTCCCGGACGATCTTTCAAATCCGGAATATTTATGTTTATTACGTTTAAGCGAAAATATAAATCTTGACGGAAACTTCCGTTTTTAACCGCTTCTTCCAAATTGCGGTTTGATGTGGCGATAATACGTGTATTAACCTTAATCGGAGCTTTTCCTCCGATACGGTCTATTTCTTTCTCTTGGATTGCTCTCAGCAGTTTTGCTTGTATTCCTATATCCATTTCTGATATTTCATCAAGCAAAAGTGTCCCCTCAGACGCTTCCTCAAATTTTCCGATACGACGAGCCACAGCACCCGTAAACGCACCTTTTTCGTACCCAAACAGCTCAGATTCCAGCAATGTTTCCGGTATTGCGGCACAGTTAACCGCTACAAATTTTTTGTTGGCTCGTTTTGAGTTATCATGAATAAATCTTGAAAAAATTTCCTTACCGGTTCCTGAATTTCCGGTCAGCAATACACTTGCCTCCGATGGGGCAACCTGCTTTGCCATTTTTAAAATTGTTTCAGTCTTCTTATCTCCATATATCAGTGCATGGTTTTCTCTGGTGGCTGCCGCCAATACGGCTCCGATTAGCTCAGGATCAGGAGGAAGAGGGATATACTCCTTGGCTCCGGCTTTAATCGCTTTTACGGCCAATGTCGGATCATTTGCCACGCCGCACGCTACGACTAAAACATTTATTCTTTCTTGCTCCAAGGAACTGATAAATTTATAGACATCTAATTTCACATCTATCATCACCAGTTCTATTGTCTTCCCTGATCTTAAAACGTCTAAACCGTGTTCAATGGTATCTGCCAAAGAAACGTGACCGCCTTGCGCTACCGCAATCTTGCTGGCCGCTCCGATTTGACCTTCTAATGTTCCGACAATCAGCAATTCCATTTTTTAATTACCTACTTAACAACTGATTTAACAATTTCCGTCATGGTTATTCCCAAGCGGTCATCAACAACAACGACCTCTCCGCGAGCTACGAGATTATTATTTACATAAATATCTATCGCTTCTCCGACTTTTTTATCTAATTCTATAATCGCTCCGCGGTTCAATTTCATCAATTGACTTACTTTTATTTGGGTTTTGCCGAGTATGGCTGAAACTTTTACCGGTATATTATACAACGCTTCCAAGTCAGTTACAGATGTCGGAATATCAAAATCTTCTTGATCATCTTTGCTTCTCAAAATAGCTTCGCCGTCTCCGCTTTGGCTATCTTGCAACTCATCTAATTTTAAACTATTGTCCATTTTCCCTCTCTTTTGTATCTATGCCTTTATCATCAAGCAATTCAGTTACTTTTTCAAGCATTTTATCCGCATTACGCTCAACACCGCCGTTTTTCCATTCTATTCGACAATCTCCTACGCCGAGTGATGCGTCTTTATGGATTGCTATTTTTCCTTCAAAATCATTTGCATTAGCCAACTTTGGTAAAAGCGCCGCGCCTATTTTAACGCTTTCTGGGTTAAAACTAAAAGATAAACTTGCCTCATTTTTGAAATGAGCAAAATTCTCTTTCAAAAATAATTCCAACTCAGCATCAGCTTGCTTTTGTGCCAGGCTTGGAAATATCTTTTTCAAAACACCCAAAACAAAATGCAAATTGTCTTGCTCTAACTGCTTTTGAAAATTCTCGGCTTCCGTTAAGATTGAAAGCAAACGCGTATTTATATTTTCTAAAAGCTCGTGTTCTTGCTTTTCTTGTTCTCCCTGAGCCGCTTGAAAACCCTTTTCATATCCTTCTTCTCGGGATTTTTCCGTTGCTGCTCTTAATTCATCTTCCGAAAAAGATGGCGGTGGCGGAATGTCCGGTTCTTTTTGTTCTTGTATCTCCATAACAGGTTCTGACGCGACAACTTCTTCTACCTGAGTATTTTGCGCATCTTCCACTTCTGCTTGCGGAGAAATTTCTGTTTCTTCCGGCTCGGTCACTTCTGTTGCTGAGGCATTTTCATCATTTATACGAATCCTTCCTTCGTCATCAATGACAAAATTATCAAACATGAATTTTTGATATGCCGCCACAGCTTTCTCCTCATACTAATAGACTAATTCATCATTATCTTTGCCTTCACTGATGACAATCTCACCACTGTTGGCCAGGTCTTTTGTGGCATTAACAATATATTGCTGAGCTTCCTCAACATCGCGCAAACGCACAGGTCCCATCGCCTCCATATCTTCTTTGATAATTTTTCCCGCACGAGAAGACATGTTGTTGAAAAATAGACTCTTGATGGTTTCCGAAGCTCCTTTAAGAGCGATTGCCAATTTGTCTTTATCAATATTACGCAGCAGAACTTGAATACCTTGAGCATCAACACGAGACAAATCTTCAAAAGTAAACATAAGAGATTTAACTCTCTCTGCACTTTCGCGATTTCTCTCCTCAAGGGCTTCCATAAAGCGGGTTTCGGTATTTCTATCCAGAGAGTTGAAAATATCTGCTATCAATTCATGAGAATCTCTGCGGGTTGATTTTGAAAGGTTGCTCATGAATTCTTTCCTCAAAACATTTTCCAAACCATCCAAAACTTCCTTTTGAACCGAATCCATTCTGAGCATGCGCATAACTATTTCCATTGCAAAATTTTCAGGGAAAAGCGCAATAACCTTTGCAGCATGCTCGGCTTTTATTTTTGATAAAATAACAGCTATGGTCTGCGGATATTCGTTTTTAAGATAATTTGCCAAAACATGTTCATTGACATTGCCTAATTTATCCCACATCGTACGTCCGGCAGGACCTTTAATTTCCTCCATGATAATGGCAACTCTGTCTTTATCCAGTGCCTTAGACAGCAATCTTTCCGTACTGTCATAAGTTCCTATCAATGTTCCGGTATCGCTGATTTTTTCTGAAAATTCCTGCATCAACTGCTCTACAACACCGGAATTTATTTTTCCGAGGCTTGCCATAATAACCGAAAGTTCTTTTATTTCCTCATCATTCATCAATGAGAATAGTTGCGCGGAACGTTCTTCATCCAAAGAGAGCATCAATATTGCCGCTTTTTGTTGGCCGGAGAGGACTTTATAATCGTCTATTACATTTTGTTTCATTGTTCTATACCTTAATTATCACTGTATAACCATGAGCGGATAATATTGACTGCGGCATCCGGATTTTTCTCAACAATACTATTGAGTTTTTTAAGTGAAGACACCTTAATTCTTCCGTCAACTTTATTCATATTAACAAATTCCGTTCCATCTTCATCACTATTGAGGAAATTAGATAAAAGAAGATTATCTTCCTCACTGCCGATGAGTTTATCGCCCTCCGTTCCCGTTCCGGTATCAAAGGCATTATTAATAAGCGGACGGATTACCAATAAGATAACTAATATTGCAACAATTGAAACCCCTAGGCCTTCTGCTATTCGCAATAATTCTTCTTTGGTAAAGCCAAAGTACAACTCTTCCGGCGCAGTTGCCTTGGCTGATCTAGCTGATGCAAAGCGTATATTCTCAACCTCTACACTATCACCACGGTTAGCATCATAACCTACGGCAGATTTTACCAATGCACTTAATTGCTCCATTTCCGTAGGAGTGCGGCTACGATACACCTCCTCTCCTTCGTCATTTAATTCATAAATTCCATCAACCGCTACCGCTACCGTTAACCGTTTTATTACACCAGAATTACGAACTTTATTACGAACAACTTTTGATATTTCATAATTTATGGTTTCTTCAACTTTGGAATTCTGATTAACGACTCCTGAACCTGAAACAATTGCATCTCCGTTCGGGATGTTTTGATCTACGGTTACCGGATTAACATTATCCGTTGAACGGCCTTCTTCTGAAATTGTTGATTGTGAACGTACTACTTTGCTATCCGGATCATAAATCTCTTCATTCGTTACAACCTGATCAAAATCCATTTCCAAATTAACTTGTGCCTGTGCTTTCCCTTTTCCGACGGTTTTTTCAAGCATATCCTGCAGTTTTGAGGTGAGCTTTTTCTCTTGCGTTATCCGCATCATCTCATTTTCTGCATTAATTATATTTTGGCTGTTATCTCCGTCTTCTGTCAGTAGATTTCCCGCACTGTCAACTATTGCTATGCTTTTTATATCCAACTTTGGAACCGCTGCGGCAACCAATTTTTGAATTGATAAAATACTCTTGGCATCTAATGGACCGTTGATTGTTTTTATCATTACCGAAGCTGATGGTTTCTGCTCCTCTCGGGAGAACATTTCTCTTTTGGGCAAAACTAAATGAACTCTTGCAGACTTTATATTGTCAACAGCTCGAATCGTACGTGCGAGCTCTCCCTCAAGAGCTCTGATTAAATTAACATTTTGAACAAAATTGGTAGAACCCAACGCATCGGTATTATCAAAAATCTCATAACCGACATTTGATCCTTGAGAGGCCATGGCAATTTCTGCCGTATCAATACGCAATTTATTAACAACCTCTTCCGGAACCAGAATCTCCGTACCGTTTTTAGACAGTTTATATTCTACATTGGCTGTTTCAAGTTTTGATACAATTTGTTTGGCATCTTCTAACTCTAAATCCGTATAAAGAACCGCATAGGTTCCGGAATTCATTCTAACGGCCAGATAAATAAAAAATCCGATTAAAAAAACCAATATCCCCGCTATTGCGGCAAGTCTTCCGGGCGACAATGATTTTAATGATTGCAATAAATTATTCACTTTATTCCCCAATTTTATGTCAGACTTTCTCAAGATATTTATCTTAAGGCAAGTCTATATATTCCCCATTTATTTTTACTCTTAACTTAATTTTCTGCTTTAGTGAACGGAAAATTGAGATATTCACAGGGAATATCCTTTTCATAATCTGATTTAATTAAATTCAAAGACAAAAAATGCTCCGAAAAACGGAGCATTTTTTCTTTTACTTTCTGTAAAATGACTAGGTCATTCTGGTTAATTCATCTAACATTTCATCGGCTGTTGTAATGATTTTGGTCGCCGCTGAATAAGCTCTTTGAGTTACAATCATGTTGGAAAACTCGGTTGCCAAGTCAACGGTTGATTGCTCTAAAGAGTTGGCTGTAACTTTTCCGGCACCGTTTGTTCCACCGGTTTTGAGAAGGGCCTGACCAGAGTAATCCGTTTCAATCCACGCGTTACCTGTTAACGAACTCAATCCGTTCGGGTTGGCAAAGGTAGCTATCGGTAAAATCGCTATCGGTTTGGTTTCTCCGTTATCAAACAATGCTGTTACAACGCCGCTCTCGTCAATACTTACACCGGCATAACTTCCGAATGTTGCACCATCTTGGTTAATATAGTTGGTATTGAAAGAACCTGCCAAACTGGTCAAACCATCATTGGTTCCGGCATTACCCATAATCAAGTTAATTGATGTTCCTTGCTTTTCTCCGTTATCCATATTTTGAGCACCGTTTGCCCATTGGATAGACATATCGTCAACAAAGAAATATTTTGGTGTTCCATCGGCATTAAACCTTACTGCAGGTACAATTGAGCCGGTTTCAGTATCCACCGTGTTTACCATAAACTTATTACTCATTGTAAATGCCGCTGCACGGATTTGGTCATCGCTTAACCATTTACTTGAAGTGACTTTTCCTTGGCCATCAACTGTCGTGCTGCGAACCTCACCTTTAAGTAAGCCTGCCTTTATGCCGCTAAAGTCAAATTCAACTTCTCCTCCAGTGGTTGACGGATAAAATTCTAAAGTATATCCACTGGCATTTAACTCTCCTTGATCAGCCAATCCTGATTTAGCCATATTAACTAATGCTGCAACGACATCTGCTGTTGTTTCACACTCGCTGATATCAATTTCATGATTATCAACATTGGCTCCACCGTTTTTAAATGTGTAGGTTATTCCGCCGAGAACGATTTCTGCATTATAATAATCGGCAACATCTCCCGTAAATGATATGCTGGCAGAGTTTTTAATATCTTTGCTGATTGCCTGAATGGTAAAGATACCGGTCGGAATTCCCGTTTCAACCACCGGATTAGCTGAAGACTGGACACAAGCCAAAGTCTTGCTGGCATCAATCGTCAACGCTCCGCCGCCGGTTGACTGCTCAATAACTACGCGAGAGCTGTCTGCCGTAAAACGATTTGCTCCCGGTAGAGCAATTTTCATTTGTTCAACCAAATTGGTTACAACATCGCTTGATGACATAATGCCATTTTTTATTTCAACATAGCGATGTGTCGGATCATCTAAGTTCAACGGAGGTTGGACATTTGCAATATCTTCTACAAATTCAAAGACTACAGGTGTTCCCGTTGTTTCATCCGTAATGGTTATGGTTGATCCATTTTTCGGAATAGATGAAAACTCAAGTTGTCCGGCTGCATAATACACATCATCCGTTGCATTGGTGGTCTCTCGGCTGCCGGACAAGGTAATTGTTGCCGCACCGCTTGGGATTGAAGTTGTCATTCCCCAAGAATTTGAACCTTGTTTAATGTAATTCATACTAACATTGCTTGAATTACCTAAGCTATCGTAAATCAAGGCATTGAAAGAATATTTACCGCCGGCACTCGGAACACTAGGATCATAAACCTCAGAATCTGACGGCAAGTTACCACCAAGACTGATTTGCTGTGTGGCCGATGCTGTTCCACCAATGGTTTTCAAGTTAATCGGCTTTAAGTTGCTGGCATCAATCGTGTTATCATTTACCAAAACGGTATTACCATTTGCATCATAATATGCTTTCATATAGTTAATACCATTGATATTTACGACTGTTGCATTCGGATCATTATTCCACGGGAGCAATGTCCATCCCTGCAAATAAAAGCCACTACTATTTTTCAGATACCCTTGATTATCTACATCAAAGTCTCCGGCGCGCGTATATGCCCAAGTATCGCTTGCTCCGGGGTTGGCAGAAGTATTAACAACAAAGAATCCACTTCCACTGATACCCAAGGCCGTTGAGGAAGAATTTGCCGCCAAAAGCCCCTGCGCGTTGACATATTGTTTTGAAACAGGTTGAACACCGCCTGCCGAATAATAGTTGCTTGATGTTTGTTTGGTCACCAAGGTTGAAAAACTAACATTGTTATTTTTGTAACCGATGGTGTTTACGTTTGAAATATTATCAGAAATTGACGCCATCGAATTTGATTGCGATGCCAAGCCGGAAATTCCTGATTGCAATGCTCCAAATAGACTCATTTTCTTTCTCCTAAAACTTTTACAATTACCATGCAATTATCATGCCAATTTTTATACACTTTCCGTGTTTTCACCTTCAGAAGAATCTTCTCCAGAGCTTTCTCCACTCGAATCTCCCCCTGTTTCCGGCTTTTTCTTATCAAAATAATCATCATCTCGCATGGTAACGATATCTCCGAGCGTGGCTGTTACAGAATCTCCAAGCCCGATATATATATTGTTACTATCACTGGCAACTCCCGTTACTTTTCCGAATACTGTCGTTGTAACCGTCGCCTCAGTCTCTCCGCTAGGTACTTTAGCCGAAACCACAATTTGATATGCTCCGTCTTCTAACTGATTTCCGTTAGAATCTTTTCCATCCCAATCAAACTCATGCGTACCCGATGTGGTTTCTCCCGTTGTTGAATAAACAACTTTTCCATTCATATCTTTAACCATGATGCTGACTGAAGTTACATCTTTATTCAATGTGTAAGCAGCCTTGGCAACACCGTTTTGCAACGGCATTACATCGCCCAAAACTTGCGCTGTTTTTCCTATGTATGAAACCGCTTGCGCACCCAAATTAGATATATTTAAACTTAACAAGCTGTCTAATTTTGAGTTCGTTTGGATTGCCTGTTCAACAGATGAATATTGTACCAACTGATTGGTAAATTCTGCCGTATCCATCGGATCTAACGGATCCTGATACTTCAATTGCGTTGTCAACAAGGTTAAAAATGTATTCATATCCGCAGATAATGTCTGCTGACTTGAATTGGTGGTACTTGTCGTATTTGACGTCATACCTGTTATTGCGCTAATGTCTGTCATCTCGGTTCTCCCCTAAACCTAAACTCGAATATTAACTCCGTTGGTATAGCTCCAATTATCATTCGCCATTTCTTCCGATGTTTCGTTTTCCAGCATTTCTCCTATAAAATGGCGAAGTTTTGTGTTTCCGTCACTCTCTTGACCTGATTGATTTTCTTTATTGAAGCTAAATGTAAGACTTCCTTCGTCTGTTTCAAATCCTGCATCATTAAAAGCTCTTTCCAAGCTCTGAACTTCTTTTTGCAGCATATCCATCGTCTCCGGACGACTAGCTATGATGTGAGCCTGCAATTTTCCGTCTTTAATCTGCATTTTGATTTGAATATGCCCTAAATCCTCAGGCTTTAACTGAATATCAATTTTATCAGTACCTTTAACTGCTGATTTGGTAATATTTACCTTTACCTGCTCCACAGCCTCTCTACTCATTCCTTTATAGATGTCTCGGAAAGATGTTTCCACGGGGTTCTTAGCTCCTTCATTTTTAGCAACCTGAGCAAACTCATTCCCCATTAAAGCAGAGTGCGCCGCATTTCCAGACGAGCTATTTGAAAAAGCCCCCATTTCTTTACCGGCAATCTTACCAGATACATCTGCCACTTGCTCCGTTACCCCTGCCGCATTATTCACCGCAGCATATGCATTTGAGGGATTACCAATATTATTATTTTGAATAGAAGACTGAGCATTTTCTTTACCACTCAAACGCAGAGAATGCTCCCCTTCTCCTTGCTTTACAAAAGACTGTTTATCCGAGCCTTCTACAGCATCGACAGCCTCTGCCAGCTCGAGCGTGTTTTCAATTAATTGCCCGTCTGAGGACACTGACGCCTTCTCATCTTTTATTTCTACAGATACTTTTAATGGTTTTTCTACCGCAACCTTTTCATCAAGTGAAACCGCCTGAAGGGCTATATTTTCATCATTATATGTTACTTTGTTTGCAGTATTTATATTGTCCGCAGATACAGAAATTTGTTTTCCAGAACCTTCAGACATACGAACAAATTCCGAAACAATTTCTTGTGGCAACTCTATACCGCCCATAGCTTCCGGTAAAGATATTTGCGGAAGTTTCATATCCACACCAATTGATTGGAGTTTATTTACCAACGCTTCGCCGCTCATTGTTTGAATTTTTCCGTCAGCGTTTAAAACTGTCACTTCCGGCATTCCTGCCAATGCCTGCAAATTCATACTTTCATCTGCCAACGCAAAACCAAATTCATTTACAACTACATCAACGCCTAAAGATTGAATAACTTCATTTACAATCTGAGGATTTTGCTCCACCAAATTTTTTAATTCAATTTGAGGCTGTAAAACATTCGAAAAATTTTCTTTTACCATTTGTGTCGGAATCTGAGCATCTGCCGAAATACTTTCAGCCTCTTTTACTTCCGCTGCTCCATCACTCACTAAAGTTCCCGACGCCTTTTCATCTTCAGATACGGGATTTTGATTCCCTTGAACATTTTGAACATTTTCCGCAGCCACATCTGCTGTTTTTTCTTTTTTGTTTTTTACAGGTTTTTCATTATTTTTTTCATCAACAGCATCTTTTTTTCCATCAGCCTTTTTATCCGCATCTTTCGCCGGAGATTCTTTATTTGTCGATACATTCTCTTTACTATCCGTATTCTTAATATCGGCTTCTGCTTTGATTTCATCATATCGGTTATTTTCCGGCCTAATTTTTATGTCGGAATCAGCTACATTCTCCGTTTTTTGAAGAATTACGTCTGTTGTTTGATTTAATAAGTCAGCAAATCCGGCACCCAACACTGATGATGTCAAAACATTTGTTACATTGTTCTTTATGAAGAGATTTTGACTAACATTATTTAAATCTTTAATTTCCATTGTTTTATTCCCTGCAAAATTACGCTACATTGTTAAATGCAATAACCGTGCCATTTTTTAATTGTGTTTCTTTTTATTTATTTTTTTAACAATCAGCTCCTATTTTTAATTTTTTGAAATTATACACATTTTTGCATTTTTTGAGCGTTTTCGAGCTATTTTTGCTTAAAAATGATTATTTTTGTTGTATTTTTTGCAAAAACGGGGTATTAAAGAGCAAGAATTTTGATTTATTAATGTAACTTTTAAGAAAGAGAGAAATCTTATGTCAAACCCTTTAGATACTAAAATTATCGGTAAACTTGCCGAGATTTTGGATAAAAATAATCTTACCGAGCTTGAATATGAAGACGAAGGATGCCGTATTTGTCTTACTCGAGAAAATAAAGGCATCATGACTCAAGTTATGACTCCGGCTCCGATTGCTCCGGTATCCGGAGCTCCTTTGCCACCTCCGGCTCCGCTTCCCGCTGCGCCGCTTCCGGCTCCCGCGGCTGACAAAGATTACTCTAAAAGCCCTAACGCCGTTAAATCTCCGATGGTCGGTGTTGTTTATCTTTCTGCTGACCCTAATACACCTAATTATGTTAAAGTCGGCGACAGTGTTAAAGAAGGAGATATTGTTTGCTTGATTGAAGCCATGAAAACTTTTAATCCCGTTAAAGCTCATAAATCCGGTACCGTTTCTAAAATTTTGGTTGAAGCCGGTGATCCTGTCGAATACGGTGAACCGTTAGTTATTATTGAATAAGGGTGTAACTTTTTAGGATTAAATGATGTTTGAAAAAGTATTAATTGCTAACCGCGGAGAAGTTGCTTTAAGAATTCACAGAGCATGTCGTGAAATGGGAATTAAAACCGTTGCGGTACATTCCGAGGCTGATGCTAATGCCATGCATGTTCGTTTGGCTGATGAGGCGGTCTGCATCGGACCTGCTCGCTCCTCTGATTCTTATTTAAATAAATCTGCCATCATTTCTGCGGCTTTAATTACCGGAGCTGATGCCATTCATCCGGGGTTCGGCTTTCTGTCTGAAAATGCAGACTTTGCCGAAATGGTTGAAGAGCACGGGATTACTTTTATCGGTCCGACCGCAGAACAAATGCGTTTAATGGGCGATAAAATTTCTGCGCGCAAAGCCGCTATAGAAGCCGGTTTGCCGGTTACTCCGGGAAGCCCCGCACTGGAAAACATTGAACACGCAAAAGAATGGGCTAATAAAATCGGATATCCGGTTATTATTAAAGCTAAAGACGGCGGCGGCGGAAAAGGTATGAAAATCGCTTTTAACGATGAAGAAATCGGCGAGGCTTATACCATGGCCAAGGCAGAAGCCAAAGCGGCTTTTCCGAGTGATGTGGTCTATATGGAAAAATATTTGCAAAAACCGCGTCATATTGAAATGCAAGTGTTGGCTGATAAATACGGACATGTTGTTCATTTGGGAGAACGTGATTGTTCTATTCAAAGAAATAACCAAAAGGTTATTGAAGAAACTCCGTCTCCGGCGCTTAATTTCCAACAACGCCAAGAAATCGGAGAGATTGTCCGTAAAGCTATTGAAAAAATCGGATACACTAACGCCGGAACATTGGAATTTTTGTATGAAGACGGTAAGTTCTATTTCCTTGAAATGAACACCCGTTTGCAAGTAGAGCACCCGATTACGGAAGCCGTTACTGGTATCGATATTGTCAGAGAACAAATCAGAATCGCCAGCGGTGCCGCACTCGGTTATGAGCAAAAAGATGTTACCTTCAGCGGACATGCCATTGAATGCCGAATCAACGCTGAAGACCCTGAAACATTTGCTCCTTGTCCGGGGAAAATTACCGAATGGCATGCTCCGGGAGGCTTGGGAATTCGTGTTGATTCAGAGATTTATTCAGGCTATAGCATTCCGCCTTTTTATGACAGCATGATTGCCAAATTAATCGTGAGCGGGAAAACAAGAAATGCTTCTTTAATGCGCTTGAGACGAGCTCTGGAAGAATTTGTTATTGAAGGTGTAAAAACAACTATTCCTTTGCAACAAAAAATTATTTCTCAGGCTGAATTTATTGATGGACAATACAATATTCATTGGCTTGAACACTTTATGGAAAAAGAAAAGCAAGAGAAGTAATATTTGCCGTTTATAGAGAAAGCCCTCAGAAGTCAGAGGGCTTTCTTTTTACCGTTAGCTAATACATTCGCTAAGCTCAAAGGCTTCGTACGCCTGATGGTTGGGTTAGGATATTTACATCCGCCTGCTTACGCAGATAGTTCTATGTTCGAATCATAAAAAAAATAAAGCGGAAGAAAACTTCCGCTTTATTTTTGTTTTGTTCGTATTTATTAGAACAAGCTCAATACAGCCTGGTTTGCTTGTGATGATAATGACAACGCATTAATTGCAAGCTGCTGTCTGGTCTGCAATGCCAACATATTGGCTGATTCTTCGTTCATATCTGCCAAAGTCAAGCTGTCGGCACCTTCGGTCAATACGTTTATCAAGTTTTCTGTGAAATCTTGACGTGTTTCAATAATACTATA
>CALXTS010000011.1 GCA_944391465.1 uncultured Alphaproteobacteria bacterium | reverse complement strand
ATGACCGCGGTCGTATCGCCGCAGGTAATATTACTATCCTCTAATCCCCGTTGTTTTATATATAAAAGGTTCGCTCCCAGCGAACCTTTTTTATTAATGCCTTGTTGAAAAAACGAACGTACTCGGGGATATCTATTGGAGGATATATTTTTGATACTAAGAAAGAAGTTTAATTAAATTAAGAACCGTTCCAAGTTTACAATACTCATTTGAATTATCCGTAGGTTTAAGTTCATCGTACAATTCAAAGGCTAAGATAAACTCCTGCTGATTAACAATACCTTTTCCAAGCATCAAATGACTTCTTTGCTGTAACAATTGAAGTTTCAAGTTCTTTATTTCATTAATTTGTATTTGCAATAAGCCCGAGCGACGAGAATAAATATCCATATAAAATTCAATAATGATGACAGCAAATAATATAAGTAAAGCAGCTAAAGGATTAATAATACCCGACATCATTAACATTGACAGCAAAGCAAATACTGAACCTAATGTTTTAAGAATAATTTTAGGATAAAATTTTTGCACTTTATAATTAAAGAGCATACACCCGAAAAACATTCCTAAAGTTGCAAGAAACATATAGCCGAGAGTTGAAAAATTACCATATAAAAAAGCAATAGACAATTCAGCAAAAACGAGCATCAACATACTGAAGAAAAGGTAGCCGGCATTCATTTTCAGCAAATATGTACGCAAGCGTGATTTTAATTCCTTTTCAATAAATTTCGCGGCTCTTTTAAATTTTAAGAAATTTTGCTTAGATGCATTTAAGACAGCGTCATTTCCGAACAAATGCATAAGTGCTTTTTGTTCATTGGAAGAGAGGTTCTTTATGTTGTCCGTTCTTTTTATTAAAAGGATTGTTTGTTCAGATTGCTGGATATCAATTATATTTTTTTTATATAACTCTAATAAAAAGCAACCAAGAGAAGCCATATCAAAACGATTTTTATCTAAAAAGCGAACAAGAACTCCGTTTTTGCGCAAACTCATTTTCATAACGCCTTTGTTTTTGCGAATATATCGCAAAGAAATAATAAAAGAAATTAAAATAGATGATAAAGCCAACAGACTAAATACAACATCGCCGTTTTTACTGATAAAGTTAAACATTTTATCAAAACCTCCGAGCGGGATAATACTATCTTCAGGTAAAGACATGATGATATGAAAACCTTCTCCGACAAATAATGGTCTTGTCAAAACATAGCCAAGAGTATCGGCAGATTCGTCAACTAGAAGAGCTTCATCAAGATTTAATTGATCAGGATATCCTGTATAAACATTTGTCCTAAGAACCGGAAAACCGGCCGGATAAGTAATTTTGGCTGCAATTTTAGAAATAACAAGATTCCAAGCGCTTCCGGTTATATTCCAATAAAATTCTCTAAAATCTTTATAATCAAGCAAAGCATTGTTCACAAGATAGCTCAATTTATAGGTATAAACACCCGGCTGTAAAAAATATTCACCTTCGGGAATTAACATTTTCAAGCCATCTTGATCAACAATTTTATAATCTAAAGGTTGATTATTGGCGCTGACACTTAAAAGAGAATATTCTAAAAGCTGCTCATTTCCATTTTTATCGCGAATAACTCTGGGTAAAGGTTTCGAAAGACCGTTTCTAAGTTTATCTCCGTTTGCGATAACAACAATTGTCTCATCAAATTTTATCATTCCGTTTGTTAAAATTTGAATTTCGCTCATAAAATAAGGAATATGTTCTTTAGCAGGAACAAGTTCACTGATGTTATTGGGCGGTAACATAACATTAATGACGGGAAAATCAGGGGCACTCCATTCTTGTTTTTGTTGTTGGATGCTCTCGGCAGTCTGCGGTTGAAAAGAAATATCTTTTCGGGGAGCAGAGGCTTCTTGAGATGATGTAGCACGTTGCATTGCATTATCATAAATTTGCTCAAAAAATCCCTTTTCATTATTTTGTTGCTTTTTCTTAGTCTCATCACTGGGTTCAATAAAAATGGAATTATTTTTTACCTGATCAGGGTCCTGAATAACAACTTTATCCAAACGCTCTTTAAGCATTAAAGCCAACTCGGTAGCGGTCATTTCTTTAGGCTTTATAGGTTCTGTTGAAATAGGCTGAGGTTTGGGCTGCGGAACCATTCGGCTGTCTAAAATCTCTTTTACTCCGGCAGAAACGGAGTTTATACATAAAAAACTGAAACAAAAAGCAAGAAAAAGTTTGTTCATAAAAAGACACTCTTTGTTAATAAAAGTAGAATATCTGTTATTATAAGCAAAAGTTGTTAAAAAGTTATAAAGGAGTTTTTTAGATGAATAAAGGTAAAGTTGCAGCCATAATCTTAGGAGCCGGCAAAGGAACTCGTATGAAATCAGACCTTCCGAAAGTCCTAATGCCCGTTTGTGGAAAGCCGATGATTCGTCATATTATTGATACATTGGAAGAAATGGATGTTGATAAAGTTGTTACCGTTATAGCTCCTGACGGAGATCTGGTAAAAAAAGAAGTTGCACCGTACCCAACATGTGTACAGGAAAAACAGTTGGGAACATGTCATGCTGTTTTGGCGGCTCGTCCGGAACTATGTACATTTCATGGCGATATTTTTGTTGTTTTTGGGGACCAACCTCTTTATAAAAAAGAAACCTTTGAAAAAGTATTGAAAAAACGTCGTGAAGGTTATGCTCTTGTTTGTTTGGGCTTCCGTCCGGAAGATCCTGCTCGCTATGGTCGTTTGATTATGGAAAACGGAGAGTTAAAAAGAATTGTCGAGTATAAAGATGCTACGGAAGAGGAAAGAGCGATTAATTTTTGTAACTCGGGCATGATGTGTTTTGATGGAGAAACAATGTTTGAAATTTTGGCGGAAATCAGTAATGAAAATGCCGCCGGAGAGTATTATCTTACAGATGCGGTAGCTGTAGCTCTTCGTAAAGGATTGAAGTGTAGTGCTGTTGAATGCGCTGTTGAAGAAGCCGCCGCCGCAAACACACAAGAAGAGTTGGCTCAGCTTGAGGTTTTATATAAACAACGTAAAGGAAAATAATGAGTTTTATCAAAACCCATTGGATAGGATTGATTAGTGGATTTTTTATTTTCTGCTTTTTAGGCATGTTTATTCTTGTCTTACTTTCTCCGAGACTGGATGCAAAGAAGAGAGGCTTTATCCCGTGTACGGAAAATATGGCGGAAACCATGTTAAGTTGTCCGGAAGATGCTAAATATAGCTGTATATTTAAGGCAATTTTGGGTAATAGCTGGTGTGATATGAAAGTTATCGGAGTCGGTCTAAAAAATTGGCTGACCGGAAAACAACCATATCCATGGAGTAATTATATTTTTGTTCCGGAATATCAACAGGATGAGGATTTTAATGACGAGGCTCGTGCGGAATATATTAAAAATAACGCAGACATTAATCAAGAAATGTATAATTTAAAAAAATGGCATGAGGAGTTGGAGAATGAACAGCAACAAGTCGGCATCAAAACGGAAGACATCCCTCAATGAAACTTTACCGGCGTGGGATCTAAGTGATTTATATAAAGGGATAGATGATCCTAAAATAAAAAAAGATATAGATAAATATCATCAAGAAACGCAAAACTTCAGCAAAAAATATAAAGGAAAACTTGAAACTTTAGATGAAAAATCGTTTGCCGAAGCCTTGCGTAAATATGAGGAAATTGAAGTCTTGGGCAGCGTTTTGGGCGAGTTTGCGTATTTAAATATGTCAACGCAAATGAAGAATGCTCAAGCCATGGCTTTTTATCAAAATATTTCAGAACAACTAACAGAGTATTCCAAACCAACGGTTTTCTTTAGTCTTGAAATTAATAAAATTTCGGACAGCAAAATCAAACAGCTTTTAAAAGATAAAAAAGTCTCTTTTTATCGCCCTTGGCTAGAAAGAGTTCGCAGATTTAAGAAGCATGAGTTGTCGGAAGCGGTTGAAGAAATTTTATTGGAAAAATCCGTAACATCTTCAAGCGCATGGGTTCGTCTGTATGAAGAAACATCTTCAAGATTGATATATAATGTCAATGGAAAAAAATATAATGATGCCGAAGTTTCACACCTTTTAGAAAATCAAGACGCCACGATTCGAGAAAAAGCCGGAAAGGAAATTAACCGCGTTAGCAAAGAAAACGCTCCGCTATTTTCATATATATATAATATGATAATGAAAGACAAAGCGATAGAAGATGCTAAAAGAGGGTTCAAAAATCCGGTTTCAGAAAGAAATCTTTCAGAGAATGTCAGCGATGAGATAGTCGATACTCTGGCTCAAACCGTTCGTAACAGATATAAAGAAATATCGCATCGCTTTTACAAATTAAAAGCAAAATGGCTTGGGGTTAAAAAAATACAATATTGGGATCGCAATGCGCCTCTTCCGTTTAGCAATGATAAGGAATATTCATGGGCAGAAGCGGTTAAAACGGTACTTGATGCATACAAAAATTTTTCGCCCAAACTTTATGATGTGGCAAAAGACTTTTTTGAGCACAATTGGATAGATGTTCCGCCACGAGACGGCAAAAGGAGTGGGGCTTTTGCGGCCGGCACCACATCTCGTTTTCATCCGTATTTGTTTTTAAATTTTACCGGAAGCAATCGAGATGTTTTAACCTTGGCGCATGAACTTGGACACGGTTGCCATATGCAACTTCGCAAAAAGAACGGAGATTTAAATGAATATTCTCGAATGACAACGGAGGAAGTCGCCTCTGTTTTTGGCGAGATGATAACATTTCAGTCAATGCTCAGCCAAACAAAAGATGATAAAGACAAGCTCTGTTTAATAGCGATGAAGGTTGGCGATATGATAAATACGGCGATTCGCCAAATTGCTTTTCATTTTTTTGAAACTCGGGCTCATGAAGAGAGAAAGCAAGGAGAGTTGTCAGAAGAACGATTGTGCCAAATTTGGCTTGAGGAAATGAGAGAGAGTCTGGGGCCATGGGTTAATGTTGATGAAAACAGCGCTTATATATGGTCGCAAGTCGGACATTTTTATTTCTTACCGTTTTATGTATATGCATATTCGTTTGCAGATTGTTTGGTCAATTCTTTGTATCAGGTCAGTACGGAAGGAAAAGTTCGGGATTTTGCCGATAAATATTTAAACATGCTTTCCCAGACGGCAATTACCGAATATGACAGTCTTTTAGCTCCGTTTGAGTTAAATGCGCAAACGGCAGAATTTTGGAATAAAGGCTTGAATCTGATATCGCATTATCTGGATGAGCTTGAAAACTTGGATAAAAAACTCAAACTTTAACTTCAAGAGAGGCGGATTACTTGTCCGCCTCTCTTGTTCTGATTCTTTTTACGGCATCAAGATAAGTATCTTCTTTTTCAGCTTTAACATCGCCAAGATACGCAAGAGAATAATTGGTAATTTTCATCCCAAAAGGGTTATTGCGTTTAATGCGTTTGCCTTCTTGAGCTTGTTCATAATTAATTTTTATATAAGCACGCCATAAAGCGATTTTAGGCACAACATTATCGCCGCGCCGCGTTATGGTGCGAAATTGGAACAACCATAGATTATTTCCCAAAGGCCTTGTTGCTTCAAAGGAAACTTCCCGTCGCAAATTATTGATAATAAAACTGTTAATTTGATCATTAGTCATTTTTTGGCGGAACTTTTGAAAAACCTCATCGGTAGAGAGTTCATAAAATTCCGAACCTTCAGTCCAGCGGGACATAAGCTCATATTGTTGTAGAGGAATTTCGTGGCGTAATTGAATATATTTTTGCAACAGGCCTTCCGTAATTAATTGGCGCGCATAGATGGTCATTTCAATAGGTTCAACAGCCTTTAGTCCGCCGGTAATTCCATCTGTTTGTATAAATCTGGGGGAGGCTCCTCTTTGCGGCAATAAAATATAAATTGTCATGGCGAGGGAAATAGAAAAGCATATGCTCAATGCCGCAACAATTACCAAGATTCGCGAGGTCCACAAATATCGGCGTTCGGGCATTGCTTCAATATGAACTTTCTCAGGAAACAAGCCCAACTTATCAGGACTTCTTTTTTCCCGATATCTGAATATTAAATCAAAAATACCACGCATTGGGTTTTCCTCATCTAATATTCATAAACCTGATTACGAATTTCTTTAGCCGTGTTCAGATAGCTGACAGGCTCTTCCGGTGTCCCGACATATGCAAGAGAGTAATTGGTGACCATAAAGCCGAAAGGATTAAAAATACGTTGTGTTTTATCAACAAAACGGGGATTGGTAAAGACAACTCTGAGATAAGCTCTCCAAATACTGACAATCGGGATTGTTCGTCCGGGGTAATAGTCCATGGTAATAAACTGTGCTTGCCACAATCCTCGTGTTAATGGGCGTACCCACTCAACTTCGACCAAGCGAAATAAAGAAGACATTCTAAACTGAGCAATTTGAGTTTGCGCATCTGTTGCCGAAAAACTTTGATATACGGGCTTTGCCGATAACCAATATAATTTTGATCCGGGAGCCCATCGATACATTAATTCATCATAATCATTGCCGATAACGTGTCGGAGCATAATATATTCTTCAATATATTGCTCAGCTATTAAATCCTGAACCGGAACGGTTTTTTCCTGAGGTTCGGTCAATTCGAGTTGGCTAAAATGCCGATTTGTATGCAATAGTCTGGGGTAAGATCCTCTCTGAGGAAGTAAAAGATAGATGGTGCTGGCTAAAATCATGCTGAAACAAATGCTCATACAAGAGGCAATAACCAAAAGTCTGGAAGTCCACAAGTACCGACGTTCGGGCATGGCATCAACATGCACACTTTCAGGAAACAGTCCTAACTTATCAGGGCTTCTTTTCTCTTTATATTTAAATATAGTCTGAAAAATATCTAACATTTTGCACCATTCTGTTGCCGTTTAAGTTCATTTTATACATGAAAGTTGAATAAAAGCAAATAAATACTGTTAATATACAAATTATTGATATAACTTATAAGCAAATAAGTACGTACTCAAGGATATGACAATGAAGAAAATATTAGCTTTGTTTCTGATAGGTGCATTTGCCGTTTCAGCTTGCACGGTTGGGGATACTAATGACGATGACTTAATGGCCACGGCGCCGGTTTCATATACGGATTGGGATAGGGCGATTCGTGTTGATGTCGATTTGCAGACGATGTATGCGTCCACACCGCGCAAAATTGAAAAACCGATAGATATGTATATGGCGATGGCGTTGGCACTGAAATATAACTATACCCGCCGTGTTGTAAACTATCAGGAAAGTTTGATTGAAGCCGGAAAATCTCCGGTAAATAGATTGCCGGAGATATTTTCTTCAGCCGGATATGTTAATACGGAAAATAAAAATGCGCAGGATTCGGAGCTGAAGTTAGCGTGGAATTTATTGGATGTCAGTACTGTTTACTATCAAACCCAAGATGATTGGTTTAAATCAAGTGTAGCTTTTGAGCAAAGCCGTAAAGTCATACATAACCTTTTGCAAGAAACCAGAACGCTTTATTGGAAGAGTTTAACCGCGCAACGATTACTTCCGGTTATTGATGATATGATAGAGTATATGACGCTGGATGTTGATGAACTAAACGCAAAATCCAACGAGTTGGCCGAAAACGGCAAAAGTCTGAGTATGGATGAACTTGTAAAAAAACGTGAGTTTATGGAAGCTATCAAAAAACTTTCAGCCTTGAAAAGAGACTTAGAAACCTCAGAAGTTCGTTTGGCTAGTTTAATGGGATTCCATCCGACAACGCAATTCAAATTGGTTGGAAAAGAATATGGTAATTTTGAACTTCCGGAGATTAAGAGTTCTTTAAGTGAAATGGAGTGGTTGGCTTTGACCAATCGTCCGGAGCTGCGCGTAAGAGATTTGGTAACTGATGTTAACGAGATACAAACCTCTTTCCGTATCTTTACGGATCCGGGCACAAAATATATGAATGATCCTGCATACTATAATCGCGCTTGGGCAAAAAAGGCAAAGCAAATAGGAATGAGTGTGTTTGAGGATATTCACAACCCTGATCCGTCAGAACTGGAAAATCTTCGTCGCCAGAGAATGACAACATTAGTTTTGAGCCAAGTTTATGTATCATGGGCGCGTTATATGTCGGCATTGGAAGATTATCAAATCTCTCATGAGTTAGCCAATGTTTCAGAAGATATTGCCGAAGATACAACAATCCAGTCCGGAAGCAAGGCGAAAACCAGTCAGTTGGAGGCCGCCCGCGCAATAGAAGATGAAACGAATGCGATGTTGGCATATGTTGATTTGCAGGATTCGTTAGGCAATTTGTATTCAACAATAGGTATGGATGCGATTCCTTATTATATGTTGACAGAAAAGCCGTCTCGGATTGCGGTATATTTGCGTGGAGTATTGGAAAAATGGCGTAAGGGAGAATTTTTGCCGGATAATCGTCCATATTTGTTAGACGTTCCGACCAAACGTCCTCCTGTTAATTTATCGTCAAGTAAATTGTTGCCGGACGTAATGCTTGAGACCGGGCAAAGGATAGATATTGTTATTCCGCAGTCTGTCATTAATAAAATGGATTTTAATGGTAAAGTAAAGTTTAAGGCAGGATTGCGTAATGACAGTCCGTTACCGGATTGGTTGGAATTTAATGAAAATACCGGACGCTTTACCGGAATCGCAATGCCGAGTAATATAGGCAGCTACCATATTAAAACATATATTACGGATGAAGACGGACAAGTCGGATATGTGACATTCAAGATAAAGATTGTCGATGTTTATGTTCCTTCATTACAGGTAAAGGGGCTTACCCCGGGAAGAAAGGCAACGGTTTTGAAACGGTGTATCGGTCCGCAATGTACGGATGAATATATTGAAGAAACCGCCATCGGCGAAGATGTTTCAATTTCTAACCCGATACAAAACTAAGGATTCGCAAAGAGGTCTTTCTAATAAAAAGGGAAGACCTCTTTTTTAGTGCCGATTCTGTTGATAATATGTGGATAATTTATAGCCTAAATAGAGGAAAATTAGAGGTAATTTCTGGAATCAAAAATCTTAATAAATTTATCCACTCTGGTAAAAAATTTTTATGATTGATTTTTAAATAGATAGTCATGTCAATCCGGAAAAATAAATTTTTATGGCTTGAGGAGAGGGGATATATATTCCAATATACACACAAGACGGCGGGATTCCGGAGTCATAAAAAAAAGAATAATTAAATTATGTGGATACTATATATAGAAGGATTTACATTTTTTTAACACAATATATTGTATATATGGTTTTAGCGGCAAGCTAACTAAAACAATAAAATATAAAAATATAATAATAAGGGGAAGCTGAATAACAATGTCAAAATCAAATTACGAAGTAGCCATTGAAAGCGTAAAGAAAAGAGACGGAACATTAGCACCGTTTGATAGTAATAAAATCTTTAACGCGATTTTGAAAGCCGGAACAACAACCGGAGAATTTGGAGAACAAGAAAGCTGGTTGATGACGGCGCAGGTTTTGAAGGTACTCAAACATAAATATGCCGAAACTCTTCCCTCAATAGAAGGTATCCAAGATATTGTTGAACAAGTTTTAATTTCATCAAATTACTTCAGCACCGCCAAGGCATACATCTTGTATAGAGATCAACGTAATCGCGTCCGCGGAGACAAGAAGGTTATGGTTGATGTTGAAAGTTCTATTAATGAGTATTTGGAAAGATTAGACTGGCGCGTTAACGCAAATGCCAATCAAGGCTACTCTAATGGCGGTTTGATATTAAACGTTTCCGGAAAAGTAATGGCTAACTACTGGTTAAGTCACGTTTATCCGGCAAAGGTTGGAGAGGCTCACCGCAATGGAGACATTCATATTCATGATTTGGATATGTTGGCCGCATATTGCGCCGGTTGGTCTCTGAAAAACTTATTGCATGAAGGTTTTAATGGTGTTCCGGGAAAAGCAGAGGCAGGAGCTCCAAAGCATTTATCATCAGCTGTTGGTCAAATGGTCAATTTTATGGGGACTTTGCAAAACGAATGGGCTGGAGCACAGGCATTTTCATCTGTTGATACCTATCTTGCCCCATATGTTCGTAAAGATAATTTGAACTATGAGCAAGTTGAACAATGTTTTCAGGAACTGATATACAATCTGAATGTACCGTCACGCTGGGGTTCTCAGACACCGTTTACAAACTTCACGTTTGATTGGGTATGTCCGGAAGATTTGCGTGATAAACATCCGATAATTGCCGGAGAAGAACAACCCTTCACATATGGCGATTTGAAAGAAGAAATGCACATGATAAACAAGGCCTATATGACAATCATGATGCATGGCGATATTAAAGGTCGTCCGTTCACATTCCCGATCCCGACATATAACATGACACCGGATTTCCCGTGGGAAGATGATAATACAGAACTTTTATTTGAAATGACGGCTAAATATGGTCTTCCATACTTCCAGAATTTCATCAATTCTGTTTTGAAACCCGGACAGATTCGTTCTATGTGTTGCCGTCTGCAATTGGATTTGCGTGAACTTTTGGCCAAAGGAAATGGTTTGTTTGGCTCTGCCGAGCAAACAGGTTCAATCGGTGTTGTTACTTTTAACTGCGCTCGTTTGGGATACGTTTATAAAGGCGATGAGGCTGGTTTATATGCCCGCGTAGATGAGTTGATGGAAATCGCTCAAACCTCTTTGGAGATTAAACGTAAAGTTATTCAAAGATTGATTGATAACGGATTATTCCCATTCACCAAACGCTATCTCGGAACTCTCCGTAACCACTTCTCAACAATTGGTGTTAACGGTATTAACGAGATGATACGTAACTTTACCAATGACGAGCATAATATAGCAGATCAATGGGGGCAGGAGTTTGCAGTCAAATTCTTGGATTATATCCGTGCAAAATTGATAAAGATTCAAGAAGAAACCGGACACATGTACAATCTTGAAGCAACTCCGGCAGAAGGTGCCACAACACGTTTTGCTCGTGAAGATAAAAAGAGATTTAAAGACATTATCCAAGCCGGAACTCCGGAAAATCCATTTTATACCAACTCTTCTCAATTGCCGGTTGGTTATACGGATGATCCGTTTGAGGCATTGGATTTGCAATCGACTTTACAAACCAAATATACAGGCGGCACAGTATTACACCTGTATATGGGACAAAGAATTTCATCAGCGAAAGTTTGTCGCGACATCGTAAAACGCGTGCTGACAAACTATCGTCTTCCTTACATTACCATCACTCCTACTTTTTCCATTTGCCCAAAGCATGGATATATTTCAGGAGAGCATAAATACTGCCCGATTTGTGATGAAGAATTGAAGGCAGAAAAAAGAGCCGCAGCCTCTAGAAAAGAAGTTGCATAGAGTAAAATTTATATACATCAGGAGTTAAAAATTATGACAGTTGTTAACATTGAAGATATCAAATTGGACGATTCTGAAAGACAGCCTTGTGAAGTTTGGACCAGAGTAATGGGGTACTTCCGTCCGGTTTCTGAATTTAACGTCGGAAAAAAATCTGAATTTTACTCTCGCGTATGCTTTTCAGAAAGCAAAGCGGTTCGCGGATGCGAATGCAGTGCATATGATATTGCGGCAGAATAATTTTCTTATCTGTTAAAGATGGCAAACAAAATAAATATCGGCGGTGTTGAAACTTTCAGCACCGTCGATTTTCCTGGAAAACTGGCAGCGGTAATTTTTATGCAAGGATGCCCGTGGAGATGTCCGTTTTGCCACAATACTGAATTGCAAGCTATAGATTATCAAACAGAGTTTGTCTGGGAAAAATTTTTAGATTTTTTAGATACACGAAAAGGCATGTTGGATGCGGTGGTTTTCAGTGGAGGAGAGCCATTGGCTCAAAATGCCTTGCCGGAAGCAATTAAAGAGGTTAAATCTTTAGGGTTTCAAATCGGCTTACATACGGGCGGGTATCGTCCTGAAATATTGTCAGAAGTTCTTCCGCTTGTCGATTGGGTCGGCTTTGATATTAAAACATCTTTTGATGAAAAGAAATATAATGAGCTGACGGGAAGCAAGCATTATAAAAAAGTGCTTGAGAGTTTTGATTTGCTGTTAAAAAGCGGAAAAGCGTTTGAATGCCGAACCACATGTGATCCGCGATGCTTAGACATAGAAGATATATATAATATCGCAAATATGTTGCACAAATCCGGAGTAAAAGAATATTATTTGCAAAAATACCGTCCGATTCCAACCGACAAACAAACAACGGAAGCAGATTGTGAAAAGTTTTTTGTAAATGAAGAATTGCAAAAATATCTTCATGAAACTTTTCCGGTTTTTGATAATCGTCAGTAAGCATAAAAAATCCCTTCAAAAGGAAGGGATTTTTTATGGTTTTTATACAAAAAGTAATGTCTATCGTCCTCCATCTGTATTTGCTTTTTGAGGAACAAATGATCTGACAAAATTCCGAGCTTTTTCTTCATTTCGTTTGCCGCCTTCTTGAGTAGATTGTTTATATTTTGCGACCAAACGACCGACAAGCATGGCTTGTTGTTGTTCTTTCAAATCTTTAAACTCTTTGTTTTGTTTGAGATTCTGAATATTTATCAGAAGTTTTTGTTGTTTAGGGGTTAAAGAATCCCATTGGCTTATCATTCCGCTATCGGGCGCCGCATGAGTATTTTTAAATTCTTCAAATTTTTCAGGCGTCATTTCACTCACTTTAGCAAGAATATCCATTTTATTCATGGCATCTTCTTCACTGGAGAAACCGGCTATTTCAGATAAGTCTTTATTTCGCTCATTTCGAGCTTTTTCAGCTTCTTCTCTCCGATTATTTTGGTTAGGCTTATCAGTGTTTTCTTCCTGAGATAAAACAATTGGTTGATTATCATTTTCAGCTCTTTCTTTGGCCAAATCCAAAAGTTTTTTATCTTCTTCACTCATACCTTCTGTATTAATGGCAATATTGGAGCGAAGAGCAGCTTCCATAAGATTGAGTTTAAATTTATCTTCACCTTTACCAATTTGAATGGGGGTGTCTTTGTAATTTTGTAAAAGCTTTTGAAAATCTTCCACCGAAGGAATCCCGTCAGGGGTTGATACGGTAACGTTTCTCTGTCCTGTATCAGAATTAAGTTCTTCTTTATAAAAAGTTTTTTCGGAAACTTTTTTCCATGGTTCGTTCTCGTAATTTACATCAGGGGTATTAATCTCACTATTGAGAATAACGGGTTTTACCGGCTCAGAACGCTGTTCGACGGGTTCTTCAACTCTTTCCTCTTTTTCCTCATCATTGGAACTAACAGGAGCAACAGGTTCGTCTTCCGGTTTATTAATTATTTCTGTATGAACGGTAATTTTCACACCTTGTAGAGAAGATATATTTTCTTTAAATTGTTCAAAAGTTCCGTTTTCTTTAATAAATTTGAGTTTGGCCAAAACGGCTTCGGCTTTTTCTTTATCTTTGGGCAAAGATGATTCTTTAACTTTGACTTCATATTCACCTATTAAATCATCAATATTTGTATTTTCGCTTAATTCCACCCCTTGTTTCTTTAATTCTTTTTTCTTCCGCAAAAGAGCTTTTTCAAAAACGGTCTCAAATTGCTTTTCTTTCATGATATTTTCGAGAGAAGCCCAATCCTCTTTTTTATGACCTTTCAGAGCTTCTTTTTCAAATTTTTTGAAAGCCTTGTAATAAGGATTCTTTTTTTCAAGATTAAAAGATAACTCTTGGATTTTGTTGGCTCGTTTAACGATGCCATCTTTCTCTTTAGATATTTTTTTATCATATTTCTGAGAAATTTTTTTACTCTCTTTTTCCAAATTTTGAATGCGTTTTTGAGCAGCTTCTTGAACTTTTTTTAGATTTTTCTTTTTAAGTTCCAAATCCTTTTTTTGCTGTTTGGATAAGATTTCGTTTTTCAAGCGTCGATCAATTTCTTTAACGGCGTCGTTAATAGGATTAAAAGAAACACCGGCAGTTTGCTCTGAGGCATCGGGAATAACGGTTCCTTGGGATAGTGCTTTAAGTTCATTGAGTTGCAAATGCTGTAAGAAAGATGTGTTTCCATCCAAACAAGTTTCAAGAAGATTATTTTGAGCATCATCATCCATTCCGTTTAAGGCTTTGCATGCCTCAATAGCTGTTTCTAAATCGGCTTTTTGTTGGCTCTGCACTTTTTGAACAACCGCATTTGATGTTTCCATGGGAGCGGAAATTGGAGCAGATAAACTGTCTAGTCTATTTTTTAAGGTTGAGATTGATGTTGATTTCAAAGCATTCAGAGCACGATCTTTTTCTGTTTGCAAGCGGTCTATTGATTGCATACTGTCAAGAATATTTTCAGCTGCGTTGGTTCTGCGATATCCGGATAAAAAAGTAGAAACATTTTTTCTGGCTTTGAGCCAAAAACTTTCGTTTCCCGGAGCTTCTTTTGCTTCAGCGTGCTCACCGATAAGATCATAAAGTTTCTTGGCGTTTTGAGCCGTTGGCGGAATTAAAATATTTCCGTTATTAAATTCACGCAAAAACGTCTCCCTTTCTTCGGGGGAGAATTCTTCGGAGATGTCATTATTGCTAAAACGCTCAATTAAAAAATCAATATCATTATCATCCGCCATTAATTTATACTCCAAGAGTGTTCTTTTATAATTTTATATTAGCCTAAATAAAGCTAATAATCAATTAATGTTTGGCTATATTTTGTCAAATTAATAAAATTTTAACAATTTTATAAAATAGAACGAAAAATATGTGTATAATCACATGCCGCAGTTTGCACAATTTGGCAGTTTACTTTATGTTTATAAAAAAGTTCAGAACTCTTTCTTTAAGGATACATATATGAAAAAACAATGGTTAATATTGGGGTTAGCCTTGGTAGTTTTCAACACAAAGGCAGTGTTGGCAGATGACAAGGTTCCGGAATATGGAGATTTGTATAATGTACAATGGTGTCCATGCAACCCGGAAGAGCCATATGATGCGAACGGATCCGTCGTTTTGGGAAAAACGATTATGTGCCCATGCGATGGGCTGTTTTCCGGATTCAAAAAGGGATTGGAAGAAGATATCCGAGATATCAAAAAAGCAACGCAGAAACAGTTAAGAAAATTTAATTATTTCAAATACTATATTGGGCTTGATTACAACTTGTCTTCACAAACGGCATCCAACTCCAAATATACATTTGATGATATCCATTTTGCAACAGCAGTTATAACCAAATCCCCTGAAGATTTTGTTGAAGACCAAGACAGTTTATCCTTCGTACTTGGAGCACGTTTCACAAAATATATTGGTCTTGAGGCCTTTTATCTGAGCAGTTATAGGGATAATACATTTTCAGAAGTTGATAATACAACATTAAATGCTATTGATAGCGGTTATTATATGATGAATCAATATATGACAAACTTTGATGCTTTCGGTATAGATCTTATCGGTTATATTCCGGTTAGTTCATATTTTGATTTTATCGGTTCGGCAGGTATCGCACGCTATAATTTTGAAAATGAAGCAACTTTTATGATTTATAAAGATGACTTTGAGCATTTGGTTGAGGCGCCTATTCATCAACGATTTGATGAAAATAAATGGGGATACCGTTTAGCCGCTGGTGGACAGTTAAACGTTGCGGAAGGTGTAGCCCTCAGAGCAATGTATCGATATACGTCAATTAAAGGAAGTTTCATTGATGAAATCAAAGAATTTTCTTTCGGTGTCCGTTTCTTATTCTAGTTTTGTGAGGATGTGATTATGAAAAAAGTTTTATTAATAGCTGGCTTGTTAGTTTTTACGGCAACACAGGCAAATGCTCAGAATTATAACGCATATAATGCTTACAGCAACTATAGCGGTTATTCTTCACAAAATAAGGTTTATAACTATGGCTCAAACAGTAAAAATAAAAATGCCAAAAAATACTTTACATTTGGTTTGGACTATGTTGCCAGCAAAACCTCAATGGGCAAAGAGAGTTTTACATTAAAGAGCCCTCTATCCGGAGGTGCTGATTATATTGGAAATAATGAGCAGTTTGAGGATAAAATGGACGCCTTGAGCGGTAGTTTTGGTTTTCGTCCGTTCAAATATTTCGGTTTAGAAGCCTACTATGAACAATCATTGTCAGACAATAGAGTTTTGCATCAGGAGCACTATGCTGCATATCCGTTATTTGCACAGTCTGAATATAGTGTAAAATATAAGGCTTATGGAATTGATGCTCTTATTTATATTCCGGTAGCTACAAAATTAGAACTGATAGCATCGGCAGGTGTCGCACACTATGAGTTTGAAGGAACGGCATATTTCCAAGCTTATCGTAATGATTCGGGAAGTCAGGAATGGGGGAGAACCGCGCCTTATAAAGTTAGTGAAAACAAAACAATCTTTCGCTATGGTG
Organism: uncultured Alphaproteobacteria bacterium; assembly: GCA_944391465.1. Lineage (GTDB taxonomy): Bacteria > Pseudomonadota > Alphaproteobacteria > RF32 > CAG-239 > CAZU01. The sequence continues at coordinate 33,939 of CALXTS010000011.1, read as the reverse complement.
CAGGTGCCCAGTTTATTTTGACCAAACGGTTGGATTTCCGCATTATGTACCACTATTCACAAATTGGTGGGGATTTTGTTGACGGACTTCATGATTTGACAATGGGCGTTCGTTATAAATTCTAAAATAATATTTGCTGAAGAGAAAATGTTATAAAATAAAAACGGCATTTACAGCAAATAAAGAAAAGGAAACCTCTGAAAATCAGAGGATTCCTTTTTTAGTGCCTTAGAAAACTTTATAGTTAAAAGTATTATATGGATTTTTTATTCTGATAAACAGAGGTAGAATTATTTCCTTTTTTAGAAGAAAAACTTTTTTTCTTTTTATAAGAAGAGGGCGCATTTTTCTTATTTTTCAAAGCGGATTTAGGAGCTTTTACCGAAAAAATTTGTTTGGTGTTTTTGGAACTTTTGATTTTATCGGTTGATTTTTTTATTTCTTCTTTAAGTTCATTTTCAAGTTTAAGTAACTCTGCAAATTTTGATTTTCGGGGTTTGGTTTTGTTTTCTTTTGTTTTATCAACTGAGAAACCAAAAGCGCCTAAATCTCTGCCGAGAGTGTAATATCGCCCATGAACATAAGCCAAAAGTCCGGCTTTTTCCAAAGCCAGTCGTCCGTCTTTTTCTATATATCTGTCATCAACATTGACGTTAACAATTTCGGCAATAAACATGTCATGAGTCTTCATCGAAGTAACGGACTTTACTTTACATTCCAAAGTAACCGGAGACTTTGTCAACATCGGTGCTTTAACAATTGAGCATGGCTCAATTTCCAGATTCGCTTCCTTAAATTTATCGATATTTCTGCCTGATCTTACACCGCAGAAATCACATGCCTTTGCGAGTTCAAGCGTCGTCAGATTAATAACAAATTCGCCGTTTTCTTTAATGAGTTCATAAGAATATCTTGAAGGGCGAACCGAAATATAGGTCATTGGCGGTTCAGTATTAATGATACCCGTCCACGCAACGGTAAAAACATTTGCCTTTTCTTTTGTTCCGCAAGTTATCATAACCGGAGGAACCGGTGCCAGCATTGTTCCAGGTTTCCATGAAATCTTTGTCATAATATTTCTTTCTCGTTATTTGTTAAAATTAAAAATATTATAAAGACAAACCATTTAATCAGACGTTTAAATACAAAAAAATCCCACTAAAAAGTGAGATTTTTTTATCGAAATAAGAAGGCTTATTCAACATTACCGAACGGATTTACGTTCTTTTCTTCCTGAGTTGCTTTTAAATCAAACAGATTTAAGAAAACCGCAGAAACATAAATTGAAGAATAAGTTCCGACGATAATTCCCCATAAAATGGTAAATGAGAAACTTCTTAATGTATCGCCACCAAAAATAAAGAGGGCAATGGTTGCCAACAAGGTTGTCAACCCTGTTAAAATAGTACGAGAGAAAATATCGTTAATACTTTTATTTAACAACTCATACTGAGGCATTTTTTTATACTTGCGAAGATTCTCTCTGATACGGTCATAAGTAACAACAGTATCATTAACCGAATAACCTGCCAAAGTTAAAATAGCGGCAACGGTAGTAAGATTAAAATCAAAACCAAAAAGCGATAACAAACCTACGGTAATGACAATATCATGAATAAGCCCAATCATCGCTCCGAGGGCAAATTGCCATTCAAAACGAAACCAAATATAAGCACTGATTGCCAATACAGCAATAACGGAAGCAATAACGCCAGCTTTTTTCAACTCATCGCCAACCTGTGGTCCGACTAATTCAATTTTTCTGAATTCAAACTGAGAACCTAAAGCAGATTTTATTTTATTAACTTCATTCATCTGCTCTTTTTCGTTCATACCTTCAGCTTGAGTTCTGATGACCAACTCATCGCCAACTTCGCCGATAGTCTGTAAATTAACATCTTTTAAAGCAAGGTGACTAAGTTGGTCTCTGACTTTTTCAACATCAATTTTTTCGGGGCTTTTAAGTTCAATTAAAATACCTCCGGAAAAATCAATACCGTAATTAAAGCCCTTAAACGCCATACTGAAAATAGAAAGCAGCATCAACAAGGCAGACAAAGCATAAGTCAGCTTACGAGCCTTCATAAAATCAATTGTGGTATCTTTTGTAACCCACCCGAATAATTTCGTCATTTTATTTATCCTTTTTAAATGGGGAGTTTGGTAGGCTTATATTTATTAAGCCATGCCGTAATAATCAATCTTGTAACCGTAACAGAAGTGAACATAGAGGTTGCAATACCAATTGCTAATGTTACGGCAAATCCTCTGACCGGTCCGGTACCGAAATAAAAGAGTACCAAAGCCGCTACCAAAGTTGTCAAGTTTGAGTCAACAATTGTGCCCCATGCCTCATTAAATCCGGCTTCGGCGGCATCTTTGGTTGAACGTCCGTTTTTGACCTCTTCACGCATTCTTTCAAAAATAAGAACATTAGCATCAACCGCCATACCGATTGTCAAGATAATACCTGCAATTCCCGGTAAGGTAAGTGTAGCCCCCATAAAGCTCAAAGCTCCGAGCATAAGGAAGAGGTTCATGAATACGGCACAAGTCGTAAAGACCCCGAACAGACCATAAGCAGCTAACATAAATGCTACAACGGCAATTAAGCCAATAATGGAGGCTGTAACACCTTCGCGAATTGAATCTGCACCAAGCCCTGCACCAACGGTTCTTTCTTCCAGAACTTCAAGAGGAGCGGGCAAAGCGCCGGAGCGGAGTAAAAGAGCCAAATCATTAGCACTCTTTACGGTAAAGTTTCCGCTGATAATGCCGTTTCCACCTAAAATAGCACTTTGAATAACCGGAGCAGAAATAACTTCATTATCCAAAACGATGGCTAAACGTTCACCGATATTATTTTTAGTCGCTTCTCCGAATTTTTTACCACCGAGCGAATTGAATTTGAAGCTGACAACCGGCTGCCCTTCTTGGAAGGAAGCCTGAGCATCGGTCAAATTCTCACCCCCGACAAGCGGTTTGCGCGAAATAACCAAAGTTTCACCGTCAACACTTTGAATAAGTCTTGTATTGGCAGGAAGTTTTCCTCTGCGGGCATCAGCGGCGTTAGAACGACTATCAACCAAATGGAACGCCATTTTAGCTGTTTTACCGAGCAAGGTTTTAACATACTCAGGATTCTGAAGACCTGGTAATTGAACAACAATACGGTCAACACCTTGACTTTGAATAACCGGTTCTTTTGTTCCCAATTCATCAATACGGCGTCTGACAATTTCAATAGATTGATCTACAATACGCATTTTAAGTTTGTTAAGAGCGACATCGCTGTATGAAATTTCCAAACTTCCGTCTTCATTTTCATTGATGACAATACCATCATCAATCTTTGCAAAGAGGGAAGAAGCCTTACTTCTAGATGATGCGTTTTCAATCAAAACTTTAACGGAGGCATCTCCTGCGTTAAGATTCTTATATCTGATTTTATTTTCGCGCAAGATTTGGCGAGCGGAGTCTTCAATAGAAGCCATTCTTTCTTTAATAACATCATCAACCTGCACTTTTAGTAACAGGTTTGAGCCGCCTTGCAAATCAAGCCCAAGATTAACCGGTTGCCACCATTTAGGCAGACTTTCCGGATTACTTATCATATTGGGGATTGCAAAAAAGATACCTAAGAAGCAAATCGCCAAAATGAGAATAACTCTGGATTTAGATAGTTTATACATTTTTTTGCCTTTTATTTTTTGCTTTTATTGGAGTTAGCTGCTTTTTTAGTTTTGAGTTCTTTTTTTGCTTCCGCCAAAGCCTTTTCATCAATAACTTCGCGAATAGTACCGCGGTTTGCTTTTACGATGATATTGGGAGCAATTTCCACAGTCAAATCTATAGGGTCGTCAGCATCAATTACTTTGGCGTAAATGCCGCCGCCTGTAATGACCATGTCACCTTTTTTAATGGCATTAAGCATAATCTCGTGCTGTTTGATTTTTTTCTGCTGCGGACGAATGAGCAAGAAATAAAAAATAACAAAAATCAGAACCAACTGTAAGATTGAGCCGGAAACGGAACTCTGCTGTAGGGCAACATCGGTTGCTTGCGCAAAAGCAGGACTAATTAACATTTTTTTCTCCTAAATTATTTATAAAATTCATTATAAAATAGCATCTCTAGCTTATATAGGGCAATTTTTATTATTTCACAAGTTTTTTCTTTTACGTTCAATCTATTCCACAACATGAGCGCACTAAACAATATTGCATTTTATCGATCTTTTTAGCGTAAAAAAGAAACATTAAAGAAACCCGTTACTCTTAAACAGAGTGACGGATTTTCTGTTTAAGGAAGATATGATAACGGATTTACGGCTTTCTTTCCGGCTCTTATTTCGAAATGTAATTGAGGCGTGTTTACACCGCCGGTACTTCCGACTGTGGCTATTTTTTCGCCTTTTTTAACTTTTTGCCCTTTTTTAACATTGAGGCGGTCATTATGAGCATAGGCTGTAATCCAACCGTCATTATGGCGGATAAGGATAAGATTTCCAAAACCCTTAAGTTCATTTCCGGCATAAGCGACGGTTCCGGCATCAGCAGCTTTAACGGTTGTGCCGAGGGGAGCTTTAATGTTAATACCGTCATTATTCCGCCCTTTGGCAATAACCCCGAATTTAGAAACGACGGTTCCTCTGACCGGCCAGGCAAATTTTGTTGTGCGTTTTTTGACAGTATAGCTACGGGTTGATGATTTAGCAGTTTTTCTAGTTGTTGATTTTTTCTTTGAAACGGTTGCTTTTTTAGAACTTTTCCAAGACGTTGATGAGGATTTTGCAACTGTTTTTTGAGGGCTAACGGTAGAAGAGTCATGTTCAACAATGGAGTCCGGAAGAACAAGTCTTTGCCCGATTCTCAGAGTATAAGAATCATCAATATTGTTAAGTTTGCTAAGGGTATTCATATCAACATCATTGCGTTTAGCAATATTGTAGATAGTATCTCCTTTTTCAACAATATGATATTTAGCATGAGGGAGGCGGAGATTTTGCCCGATAGAAAGCGTGTAAGGAGGTTTTAAGTTATTCGCTTCAATAATTTCACGCATCGGAACATCAAATGCTCGAGAGATGCTGTAAAGTGTGTCACCTTTATTAATGACGACAAAATCAGGGCGGCTTCCCCAAAATCCGGAAGAATTAAACAAAGGAATACCGTCAGGGCCGCAGCCACTGCACAGAAGAATAATCGGCAAAAACCAAAATGTTAAAATTCTGCGGAACATTTATCACCGGATTCTAAATTACAGATATCTGGTTCAGATAGTAACATTGTACTGCTTAATATTTTCTTTATAAGATTAAAGGCGTTCGGAATCAGCGTTAATAATGCGATAGTCTTTTTTCTTCAAAGCCGATTTGATGTGTCTTCTTAAACGTGTCCACATTCCGTCATAAGTGTCATTATAACCTTTGCGTCCGCCATAAGCGATGGCAAACATGCATGCATTATATTCATCAATCCCGATTTTACGAATAGCCGGAATGGCTTGCTGAAAAATATTTTGACAGATAACTGCGGCTTTTTCTGTAGATGTTCCGTTTAGAACCAAGGCAAGTTTGGTTTTATCTACCCGTCCGATGTTTGCATTTGGTGTTAAATTGGCAAAACAAATGTCGCTGACGGATTTTAACATTCTGTCGGCAGTTTCAAAATCAATACCGCGACAAATAAAATCATAGACATCTTTGAGCTCAATAACAACACAAGAAAAATCTTTATTATAACGTTGAGCCAGTTTAAAATCATGTTCCAGACGCTCCATAAGAGCTTGCTCGTTTAGACCGGCGATAAATAAATCCCGATTTTCAAATTGTGACAGATTTTCTTTCCATGCTTTTGCCTCAGAAATATCTTTGCACAAAAAACTAATGCCTTCACATTCAAGTATTTCGTTAAGTTGCGGACGTTCACGACACAGCATCAATTGTTTTTGCCCGTTTTTTCTGAGAAGCAAAATTTGAGTATTGATAGTGGATTGATTTCGGCACATTTTACTCAAAGCCGTTTCAAGAGCTTCTTTATTGGCGATATTATCTTCTAATAGAGTTTGTAAAATCGGCTTATTAAGCAATTCATTGGCATCATAGCCGAGAATATCGGCACCGGATTCGTTAATAAAAGTCAAAATAAATTCTTTATTTACCTTAAAATAAATATCTCCGCTGGTTTTTTGCGGATTACTTTGTTGCCCGTCATTTTCTTTAATTAACTCGCGTAAGGTACGATTAGTCTGCCGAAATTTATTGCGCAGAACCAGGATAATAGCCGTTAAGATTAAAATAATCACGCTAAGGATAATGATTGCAACTTTTTCCATAATTTTCCGATCATCATAAAATTTAAGCCAACGGATAATATTAATAACATAAAATGTTTTAAGGTTAAATAAAGAAGTTGCATTTTGAAATAAAAAACACTACCTTGTTGACATCAGAACAAGGGAATAAAATGAGTAGCAAGCACAGCAATAGACCTCAAATCATAGATGAGGGTGGAGATAAATATAAATACGGTTTTATTACCGACATTGAATCGGAAACCGTGCCGAAAGGTTTAAACGAGAATGTTATCCGTTTGATATCATCCATAAAAGAAGAGCCGGAATGGCTTCTTGAATGGCGTCTAAATGCCTATAATTTTTGGAAGACTATGCGTGAGCCGACATGGGCAAAACTGGAATATGATAAGATAGATTATCAAAATCTTTCTTATTATTCGGCGCCCAAGCAGAAGGTCGCTCCCAAAAGTTTGGAGGAAGTTGATCCGGAACTACTGGCAACTTATGAAAAATTGGGAATTCCGTTAAAAGAGCAAGAGGCTCTGGCCGGAGTAGTAGCAGTCGATGCGGTTTTTGACAGCGTTTCTGTGGCAACGACGTATCGAGCAAAACTTGCAGAAAAAGGAGTGATTTTTTGCTCAATATCCGAAGCAATAAAGACACATCCGGATTTGGTAAGGCGTTATTTGGGTTCTGTAGTTCCATATACGGATAATTTCTTTGCATGTTTAAACTCTGCGGTATTTACGGATGGTTCGTTTGTTTATATTCCCAAAGGTGTTCGTTGCCCGATGGAGCTGTCAACCTATTTTCGGATTAATGCCAAAAATACGGGACAATTTGAGCGGACACTGATTATTGCTGATGACGAAAGTTATGTTTCTTATCTGGAAGGGTGTACGGCACCGCAAAGAGATGAAAATCAACTGCATGCGGCAATCGTAGAAATTGTTATAAATAAAGATGCCGAGGTTAAATATTCAACGGTACAGAACTGGTATCCGGGAGATAAAGACGGCAAAGGCGGCGTTTATAATTTTGTAACCAAAAGAGCAGCCTGCCGCGGAGACAACTCTAAAATATCTTGGACACAGGTTGAAACCGGCTCGGCCGTTACTTGGAAATATCCTTCCTGCATTTTGCAAGGGGATAATTCTGTCGGCGAGTTTTATTCTGTAGCTATAACAAATAACAAGCAACAAGCAGATACCGGAACAAAAATGCTTCATATCGGCAAGAATACCAGTTCTAAGATTATCTCAAAAGGTATATCTGCAGGAAAGTCAAATCAAACGTACAGAGGACTGGTAAAAGTTTCGCCTAATGCGGCAAATGCACGCAATTATTCCCAGTGTGATAGTTTGCTGATAGGTTCCGAATGTGGTTCTCATACGGTTCCGTATATTGAAAATCGAAACCGCAGCGCCGTAGTCGAACATGAGGCGACAACATCAAAAATAAGTGACGAACAGTTATTTTATTGTCGCCAACGAGGGATATCGGAAGAAGAAGCCGTTAGTCTGATAGTTAATGGATTTTGTAAAGAAGTAATGCAACAACTGCCGTTAGAATTTGCCATAGAAGCGGCAAAATTAATCAATATCAGTCTGGAAGGGAGTGTCGGATAATGGTAAATCCGGTTTTAAAAAGAGCATTGGAAACATGGGGTGAACAGGCTCAAATGATGATGGTTGTAGAGGAAATGTCTGAACTTATGAAAGAAATTCTGAAAAATGTTAATCGTCATAAAGAGAATATCAACCAGATTATTGAAGAAACGGCAGATGTTGAAATTATGCTGGAACAACTGAAAGAAAATTACCATATAGAAGAAAAAGTAAAAGATTATAAAGCCGAAAAAATAAAGATGATTGAACAACGTTTAAATGAATGGGATAAAAACAACAAAGCCGTATAAAAAGATAAGGAAGACCAAATGAGTAAGACATTACTGGAAATAGAAGATTTATATGCTCGAGTCGGGGAGAAAGAGATTATTAAAGGTTTTAACCTCACCATAAATGAAGGAGAGGTTCATGCCATAATGGGTCCGAACGGTGCCGGAAAATCAACTTTATCTTATGTATTGGCAGGCAAGCCGGGGTATGAAGTAACATCCGGAAGTATTAAATTTAAAGGTAAAAATCTTTTAGCAATGTCAACTGAAGAGCGAGCAAGAGAGGGTGTGTTTTTATGTATGCAATATCCGGTTGAAATACCGGGAGTTCCGTCATCAACATTCATGAAACATTCCGTTAATGCGATTCGAAAACATCAAAATCTTCCGGAGTTGGATACCATGGAATTTATCAAAATTCTTCGGGAGGAGGGGCGCAAACTCGGTCTTGATAATGAGATGATAAAAAGACCGGTTAATGTTGGTTTTTCTGGAGGAGAAAAAAAACGTCTGGAAACATTACAAATGGCCATTTTAAAACCGGCATTATCAATCCTTGATGAAGCGGATTCCGGATTAGATATAGATGCGCTTAAAGTTGTAGCCGAAGGTGTCAATGCTTTACGAGACGGAAAACGTTCGTTTTTGGTCATTACGCACTATCAACGCTTACTAAACTATATAGTTCCGGACTATGTCCATGTTTTTGCAGACGGACATATAGTAAAATCGGGGGATAAAAATTTAGCCTTGGAATTGGAAGAAAAAGGCTATGCGGAATTTGTGAGAGAAAAATAATGGCAGGACTGGTGCAAAATATAGACTTGGCGCTTCCTGATTTGCCGATTCTGAGATATTGGCGGAACAGAGGACTAAAGGCTTTTGAAGCGCAAGGAGTTCCGACAGCCAAAACCGAGGCATGGCGTTATACAAAGCCGCGTGATTTGAATTCAGATGATTTCATTTTAAGTGTAACATTACCGATTATTACCAAATCGGAACAAACACAAAAAATTCCGTTTGCTTGCTATCCGATAATTTTTGAAAATGGTATTTTATATTCAAAAATTTCAGAAATGCCTTCGGGCTTATGTATCATGCCGTTAATAGATGCTTTGTTTATGGATATTGAAACACAAGAGCAAATGGGGATTCACTTGGATGTTGAAAATTATCCTTTTGCGGCATTAAACACATATTATTTGAATCAAGGCGTTTATATTTATGTGGATTCGAACGTTGAACTGGAACGTCCGATAGTCTTAATCAATCATAGTTCCGTAGGTCCGGAAAATCTTTTCTTTAACATTCACAATTTAATTGTTTTGAAAAAAGGCGCTAAAGCAGAATTTGTGGAATATTATAATTACAGCGGCGCTGTGAAATCACGCTACTTTGCAAACATCGTGAATGAAATATTTATAGAAAAAGACGCTGAGTTAAATCACTATAAGGTTCAAAATGAGGCATTTAAAGCCAATCATGTTGCCTTAAATATGGTTTCGGTAAAAGAGGGCGGCAACTATAATGGTTTTTGTTTGCAAAAAGGTGCAAATATTGGGCGAAATGAAACAAAAGTTTTGTTAAAAGAAAAGAATGCCAGCGCAAGAGTGGATGCCGCCTATATTATGAACGGGTGGGCAACATTGGATACCACAACAGATATTGAGCATTTAGCGGAAGAAACGTGTTCGGAACAATTGGTAAAAGGCGTTATCGGAGGGGATGCGCGGGGTGTATTTCAAGGGAAAATACATATTGCGCCCAAGGCAGTAAAAACATCAGGAAAGCAATTACATAAAGCATTGCTTTTAAGTGATGGTGCAGAAATTGATGTAAAGCCTGAACTTGAAATTTTTGCCGACGATGTTAAATGTTCTCACGGAGCTGCCAGCGGCGAGTTAGATGAAGAACAATTGTTCTATATGCAGTCACGAGGCATTGATAGAGAGGAAGCCCGCCAGCTGTTGATTGATGCATATCTAGATGAAGTAATCAGCCGACTGCAAAATGATGAAATCTCAGAATGGATAAGAAGTTTAATAAAGGAAAACCAAAGTATTATTGGATAAATGGTTGGGGTGATTATTTCTAGCAAAAAGCGGATGTTTTCAAGGTGGAAAGATGTATGATGTAGAAAAAATAAGAAAAGATTTTCCGGTTTTGGGGCGTCAAATAAACGGAAAACCCAATACATTTCTGGATTCCGGAGCTTCATCGCAAAAACCGATGTGCGTCATTAAAAGAATGGTAGATATTTATACAAATGAATACGCCAACGTTCATCGTGGTTCTTATTTTTTATCAGAGGAAATCACATCGGAGTATGAAAATTCCAGAAAAATCGTTCAAAAATTTATCAATTCAAAAAGTGATAAAGAAATAGTTTTTACCAGAAATGCTACGGAATCAATAAATCTTGTAGCTTCAACATGGGGAAGAAAATTTCTGACTAAGATGGACGAGGTCCTGATATCCGAGGCCGAGCATCATGCCAATTTGGTTCCGTGGCAGGTACTTAGAGATGAAATAGGATTTGAACTGAAAATTTTCAAAATAAATGACGACGGAAGTTTTAACTGGGATGAATATCGGAGAAATCTCAACGGCAGAACCAAATTAGTTGCAATTACGGGAATGTCTAATGTTTTAGGGACGATTTTTCCGTTAAAAGAGATGATAAAGTCGGCTCACGATGTCGGAGCCAAGGTGTTGGTTGATGGTTGCCAATACGTTGTCCACCAAAAAACGGATGTAAAAGATTTGGATTGTGATTTCTTGGCTTTTTCAGGACACAAAACATATGGTCCGACGGGAATAGGTGTTTTATACGGAAAATCTGAGCTTCTTGAAGCAATGCAGCCATATCAATTTGGCGGAGATATGGTTAATGTCGTAACCTACCAAAGCACAACGTTTGATGAGCCTCCAGCGCGTTTTGAGGCGGGAACGCCGGCAATAGTTCAAGCAATAGGCCTTGGAGAGGCTTTGAATTATATGATGAGCTTGGGAATGGATGATGTTACGGCGCATGAAAATGAGCTTGTTGCATATTTGCATTCTCGAATAAAAGAAGTAGATGGTTTAACCGAGGTAGGAACAGCGGCAGGAAAAGGCGGGGTCTTTTCTTTTGATATTGCCGGAATACATCCGCAAGATTTAGCTTTCATTTTAGATAAAGAAGGCGTATCGGTTCGTGTCGGACATCATTGTGCGGCACCGTTGGTTCGCCGTATGGGGTATGAAACGCTGGCAAGAGCGTCATTTGGTTTATATACGAATCATGCAGATATAGACAGGTTTATAAATGCATTGCAAAAGGCCAAAACTTTTTTTAAAGACTAAAGATGAGCAGTGAAGAAGAGTCAGAAATAAATGTGACAGAGTTGCAACTATTGAGCGCGATGGCAGTTGATGATACAACAACAGAGCTGAAAGACTATGTGGCAAAGGCAGGAAAATCTTTGGCAGAAGGGACAAAAAAATTTGCATCGCGGGAAGAAATAATAGAGGCCTTAAAAAGCGTTTCAGATCCTGAGATAATGATAAACATCTGGGATTTAGGCCTAGTTTATAAAATAGTCCAAAAAGAAAACGGAGATGTTTATATAGAAATGACGGTAACCGCCCCAACATGTCCGGTTGCCGGAGTATTGCCGCAACAAGCGGCAGATGCGGTGGCTTCATTGGAAGGTGTTGGAGAGGTTGAGGTTAAAATTGTTTGGGAACCGGCATGGTCAATAGCCAATCTCAGTGATGAAGCCAAGGCAATGTTTGAATTGTTTTAGATAAATAAAAATTCTGTCAATTATGTCTTGTTTTTAAATTTTAAACTGCTATAAAAAAGACATCAACAATAAAGAGTTTTTTTAAGGACATAAGAAATGACGCCCGAAATTAAATTGCCGCTTGAAACAGCCAACCTGATAATAGATGATTTTAAAAATTCGGATTACGCACGTTTAAGAGAAATTGCGCTGAATATTAATCATAAATCAGATGAAGATAATGAGAAAGGCTACATGCCGTTTTATGCGTTTCAGGTTGACAAAGACACGCCGGATAGGGATGTTCTTATTTCTCAAAAAGTTGCCGATTTCATAATCAAAAGTCATAAGGAAAAATTGGAGGAACCGCGCAATGTTTATCGTATGGCAATTCGATTGAAAGATAATGGGTTGTTGATTGGTAATGTTACGATAAATATGCTTCCGGTAGAAGAGAACGGAAAGCTGATATATGGGGATAGAGGCTGTTGTCTGGATCCTCAATATGCCAAAAGAGGGTATGCTAATGAGGCGGTACGCGCAGTTTCTCATGAGTTTTTCAAATACTATGATCATATGGACATTACGGCTCACCCGAACAATGCCTATTCCAGTAAATTAATACAACGCAGCGGTGGTCGTAAGGTTGGGAGCAAGACATCTAATTATGGACGCGGCGAGCCCAGAGATATTTATCGGATAGATAGAGATGATTTTTATAAAAGCTGTGCATTCAATCAGCAAATGCCAAATCTTTTGGGTTTATTAATAAAACGGAAATTACAAAAAGGTGATTCCCAAAAATAGGTGAAAATCATGTTTGATGATAGCATCCTCTCCGAGCCGGATGAAATAATTGAAATAGAAAGTCCGGTTAATTTGACGGAAATTAACGGTCAGGATAATATTTTCTTTAATCCGATAAAAACGCAAGAGCGCAGAGTCAGAACCTATATCTATAATCTTTTGAAAGAAGCAAGAAAATATCTTCCTCCAAATTATAATTTTATAGTTTATGAGGCGTATCGCCCATTATCTGTTCAAGTAGAAAAATGGCAAAAGGTTCAAGAAAAGATGCATAAAGAACATCCGGAAATGGATGTAAATTCTGAAGAGTTTATTTCTTTATGCAATGTTTATATCGCCAACCCGTACCGCCAAGGAAGCGGACACCAAAGCGGAGCCGCCATAGATATCAGTTTGGTTGATAATAATGGAAAAGAATATGATATGGGGTGTCCGGTCAGCGAGTTTGGACCGTTGACGGAAACAGATTCGGAGTTTATTTCAGAAACAGCCAAGAAAAATCGTAAAATTTTGAAAGAAGCGCTGGCACACGTCGGAATAATTAATTATCCGAGTGAATGGTGGCATTACTCGTTTGGGGATCGTCTTTGGGCAAGATTGACAGGTTCTAAGTTGGCAATATTTGGAAAATTAGATTTGTAAAATCCCTGGGTTATTCTAGGGATTTTTTGCTATTTTTCTGGACGTTTAAAATTTCCGGTGCTAAAAACTAAAAAAATAAAAGAGGTTGAGGTAATGGATATAACAGAGTTAGAAGATAATTTTGAGCTTTTAGAAGACTGGGAAGACAAATACCGCTATATCATAGATTTAGGCGGAAGATTGGAGCCGCTTGATGAGAAATTTAAAACCGAAGAATGGAAGGTTAGAGGTTGTCAGTCACAGGTTTGGTTAGTCCCGTCAAAACAAAATGATAAAATCCATTTTATCGGAGACAGTGACGCCGTTATTGTAAAGGGTTTGATAGCTATTGTATTAACAATATATTCAGATAAGTCCCCAAGTGAGATTAAATCAATTGCAGTTGAAGATATTTTTGCTAAACTAGGTTTAAGTGAGCATTTGAGCCCCAGTCGCCGTAACGGATTAATTGCGATGACGGAGAAAATAAAATACTACGCCAATGTTCTGTAAAACAAAAGGGTTATTGAATGAATATTCATGAATATCAGGCGAAAAAGATTCTCAGCCAATACGGAATACAAATTCCCCGAGGCGGTATAGCCTATACACCGACCGAGGCTAAAAGAGTAGCCGGACGAACATCTTTAAGAGGTCCGTGGGTATTGAAAGCACAAATACAGTCCGGAGCAAGGAATGAAGGCTATTTTTTAGAAAAGAAAGCCGGAAACAAAGGTGGAATCAGGTTATCCAAGACACGTCGTGATATTTTGAAACAATCAGAGCAAATGCTGGGTTCAACATTGGTTACCGTTCAAACCGGCCCCAAAGGAAAACTTGTCAGCCGAATATATGTAGAGGCATTTGAGAAGGTTGAAAGTATTTTTTACGCAGGTATAGCCATTGATAGAATTAATGCTGCTTTGACTCTTTTGGTGGCATCAGTAAAAAAAGAAGACATTACACAAATGGCGGTAAACAATCCGGAGCAAATATTAAAAATTACACTTGATTTACAAGGAGAAGTAAGTCCCGCCCAAGTAAATCAGGTTATGGATTATTTGAAGCTAAAACCGCGTTCGGCTAAACATTTGGAAACATTTATAAACGGTCTTCATAAGGCGTTTATAGATTATGACGCGACAATGATAGAAATCAATCCGGCAGGAGTAAAAAGGAGTGGCGAGATAGTTGCGTTGGATGCCAAAATTTCCTTTGATGATAATGCGCTTTACAGACATAGGGATATCAAACGTCTTCAAGATGATTACGAAAATTCGGAAAGAGAACTTCAGGCAGCCAAGTATAAGTTTACTTATTCAGAGTTTGATGGCTCAATCGGTTGTATTGTAAACGGCGACGGAATAGCACTGGCGGCAATGGATTTACTTCGCTCAAAAAATGTCGGTACGGCATGTTTTCTCAATGTAAAAGGTGGCGTTGATAAAGATAAAATAGCTTCAGGTATTAAGATTATTATGACTAATCCGCGAGTAGAAGGTATTTTGATTAATATTCTCGGCGGTTTCTTACGTTGTAATTTAATTGCCGACGGAATTATTTCAGCAGCTTCGGAAGTTGGATTAAATGTACCATTGGTTGTCCGCTTTGAGGGAACCAATAAGGATGAAGCCAAAGAAATACTTCAAAAATCAAATTTACCGATTATCATAGCAGAAACAATGGAAGAAGCAGTAGATAAATTAATAGCGGCGGTAGAGGAGAGTGACTGATGTCTATTTTGATAAATCGCGATACAAAGGTTATTTGTCAAGGTATTACGGGTACTCAGGCAACTTTCCATGTCCGTCGCTCATTAGATTACGGAACGCAAGTTGTGGCAGGCGTAACCCCCGGTAAAGGAGGAGAAACGCATCTCGGACTTCCGGTCTTTAATACTGTGAAAGAGGCCAAAAAAGCAACCGGAGCCAATGCGAGTGTTATGTATGTTCCGGCACCATATGTAAAATCAGCGATTAAAGAAGCAATAGATGCAAAATTAGATTTGACGGTATGTATTGCCGATGGTGTTCCTATAAAGGATATGCTTGAGATTAAAGAAATGCTCCGCCACAGCAAAACAAAATTGATAGGGCCGAACACACCGGGAATCATCACCCCCGGACAGGCACGTATGGGAATTTTTCCTGAAAATATTCATCAAGCAGGGAATATAGGTATTGTATCACGCTCATCAACACTGACATATGAAGCAGTTTTGGAAACAAATCGAGCCGGCATGGGGCAATCCACGGTTATCGGCTTAGGTGATGATATGCTCATTGGAATAGACTTTATAGACGCAATAGAGCGTTTTAATAAAGATGATGAAACCAAAGCAATAGTTATGATTGGCCAATCCGGAGGGACGTTTGAGGAGGCTGCGGCTCGATATTATAAGGAGCAGTCAATTAAAAAGCCGATGATAGCATTTGTTGCCGGAAACGCCATTCCGTTTGGGCATAAAATGGGCTATGCCGGAGATATCATAACCAACGGATACGTTTCCGTTCAAGATAAAAAAGATGCATTGAGCGATGCCGGCGTTATTGTCGTAGATAAAATAAATGATATTCATAAAGAACTTCAAAAATTAAGTTGAAGCGTATGCTAAAAATTTTTCAAGAAGTTTTAAATTTTATACTTCCTCCGCGCTGTTTAAAATGCGGAGCGGTTATCGGCGGAACAGAAAACGGGCTTTGTCCGGATTGTTTTAATGAAATTACCTTTATCAGTGAACCTTACTGTAAAAGATGCGGACGTCCGTTTAACGGAGAGGGGACACAAGGAATGGTTTGCGGAGACTGCATGAAAAAACATAAAAACCCGTTTAGATACAGTCGCTCTGCGTTTGTTTATGATGAATATTCAAAGACATTGATTTTGAGTTTTAAATTTCACGATAAAACAGAAAACGCCGTTTTTTTAGGAAAATTATTATATAAGTCAGGGAAAGACATTTTTTCTTCAGGAGCGGATGTTTTAATGCCGATACCTTTGCATTATAGCAGACTTCTGAAAAGAAAATATAATCAGTCATCACTATTGGCAAAAGAAGTTTCAAAAATGTGTGGTTTGCCGATTGATAATACTTCGGTAATCCGTCATAAAAGAACACGTCCGCAAGTCGAATTTTCCGGACAAGCCAGAATAAAGAATGTTAAAGGGGCATTTCAGGTAAAAAATCCGTTAAATGTAAAAGGAAAACGTATTGTGCTGATAGATGATGTTATGACCACGGGTTCTACGCTAAGGGAGTGCGCCTTGGTTTTGCTTGCCGCCGGAGCCGCTTCGGTTGATACTCTAACCGTTGCCAGAGTTTTATAAAAAATAAATCCCCTGAAAAAGGGGATTTATTTTTGAGTTATTCTTCATCAGCTTCTTTTATACGTTCAATTTGAGCGCCAACCCCTTTAAGTTTTTCTTCCAACTTTTCATAACCGCGATCAAGATGATAAACGCGATTGACGATTGTTTCGCCTTCGGCAATAAGACCGGCTAAAATTAAAGCGAAAGAGGCCCGAAGATCTGTAGCCATAACCTGGGCGCCGGAAAGTTTATCCACGCCGCGGACAATTGCGGAGGCGTGTCCGTGAACATTAATATTAGCCCCCATTCGAAGAAGCTCAGGAACGTGCATGAATCGATTCTCAAAAATTGTTTCCGTAACCATAGAAGCCCCTTTAGCCGTCAGCATCAAAACCAAAAATTGAGCTTGCAAGTCGGTAGGAAAGCCGGGGAAGGGTTCGGTCATAATATCTTTGCCGACCAATTCTTTCCCTCTTGCATCAACAATAATGGAGTTTTCTTTAACTTCAATTCCAACCCCCATATCGCGCAAAATTTGTAAAGGTCTGCTTAAAGTTGGTTCTTGAGCATTTACCAGTTCAATTTTTCCGCGGGTAATTGCCGCAGCGACGGCATACGAACCTGCTTCAATTCTGTCGGCAATAACTTTGTGCGTTGCGCCGTGTAATTTTTCAACCCCTTCAATTGTCAGAACAGGAGTTCCGATTCCGGAAATTTTAGCCCCCATATCGTTTAATAAATTTGCCAAATCGCCGATTTCAGGCTCCATGGCGGAATTTTCTAAGATGGTTGTTCCTTCGGCAAGCGTAGCCGCCATTAACAAATTGCAAGTCGCCCCGACAGAAACTGTACGGAAAGTAATTTTGGCGCCTTTAAGACGTCCGTCAATTTTTGCATTAACATAACCATTTTTAATTTCAATGGAAGCCCCCATTTGTTCCAAAGAAGACAGGTGAATATCCATTGGGCGAGCTCCGATGGCACATCCACCGGGAAGAGAAAGTTCGCATTTGCCATAACGAGCAAGTAAAGGACCTAAAACATAGTAAGAAGCTCTCATTTTGCGAACATAGTCATAAGGAGCGACTAAACTGGTAGCTTTAGGAGTCCGATAAGAATAAGTTTTAGTCGGATGCCCGTCAACAAAATCATTAAACTCGTCAATTTGCGTTCCGAGTTGTTCCATTAAAGCATTCATGGCTTTAATATCGGAAAGCATAGGCATATTAGTAAGGGTAACGGTTTCATCGGTTAAGAGACTTGCGCAAATAAGTGGGAGGGCAGCATTTTTTGCACCGCTGATAAAAATTTTTCCTTCAAGTTTTTTTCCACCGATAATTTTAATCTTGTCCATTGTCGTCCTCCCCAAATATTTTCAGCAAATTTGTTAAGTATAATAATTAATTTTCGGTTGCTTTTTTATTTTTTAATTCTTGGCGTTTTCTAAGTTGTTCTTTTCGTTTTTCAAGATTTTTTTGTAAGGCTTTAGCTTCTTTTTCAAAGCGGATATCCTGCCGTTTTTTCGGTTGTTTTTTTGTAGCCATAGTCACACTCCCAAAATAGATTTAAAGCTAGTATAAAGATATAAACTTAATAAAGCTCTAAAATAAGGAAAAAGAAAAGAGATAAATAAGAATAAAATAAAAAAAGACTTGATTTTAAAATTAATTATGGCTATCTTGCGAAAGAGTTAAGAACGCCGCTATAGCTCAGTGGTAGAGCACACCCTTGGTAAGGGTGGGGTCGTAAGTCCGATTCTTACTAGCGGCACCATTTTTGATAATGCACCTTTTGAGGTGCTTTTTTGTTATGAAAACCAAGGCTTTCAGCCAGTCCGATTTTGACGGTTTTGAAAATAGCAATTTTTCATAAACTATCGGACTTTTTAGGCAAACGCTAAGAAAATCAAGCATTTCATTAAATAAAATCCCAGTCCGATAAGAAAACTATTTTAGTAGACTTCTAATGAATCTTTTAGTTAGTTTGTTTAGAAAATAATTGTGTCTATGCTCTATGGGTTGGGTAAATTTACATTTTGGATAGTTACTACACCCCGTAAAATCACCATATTTTCCTTTTCTGAGAACCAAATTATGTCCGCATCTCGGACAAATACCTTGTTGTATTAAGTGTTGTTTTGTAGCAGCCATATTTTGTACTTCTAGTATATGTTGTTTTCTGGCTTTAGGAGATACAATATTAAGTGAAGAAATTTTTTCACAAAGATTTTGAATATCATTTTCTGAAAATTTTATATCAATATATTCTTTTATTAACCTATTAAGCTGTGTAGTATAAATAACATTATGTGTCGTATTAACTCTTAAATCAGCCCCGTTTGAGAAAGCAATAATTGGTATAAAATTATTAAGCTGTATTCCTGATTGTTTGCTGAGGGCTAAAATATGAGCTTTATTTTGTTTAATTGGATTGTAAAATTTATATTTGTTACCAAACATATTTTTAGTCCAATACTCAGAATTGTCTGAGCCAGTAATCCAGCCTTTGTAATTTTTAGTTTCAATTACAAATATTCCATAAATAGAAACAACAAGATGATCTATTTGGATAGTTCTGCCGTTAGATTCAATTAATAGGTCATTAATTACTTTATACTTGTCAGACGGAAGAAATGAAAGAATTACAGCAACCATCCTTTCTCCCAGATATCCTTTAATTTTAGGTTGAAAAATTCTAAATACGATGCTTAATGCAACAAAAAGTATAAATAAAATTATTTCCATTTATAAATTGTCTTACTCTTAGATTATCTTATGCAATATTCAGAATATTTCGCATAATGTCCCCCAAAAACCTTCATTACATGCTTCACAACTGTTCCCATTATATTTCCACGACGTTATCTTATTATCCTCAATAGTAAATGTTGTTTCGCATTTCCAGTTATAAATATTACCATTTATAGACGAGATAGATGTTCTTAAATAACTAAGATATTCAATATGATCGTTTAACTTATATGTACTTGTTGGAACGCCCCAAGTCTCTATTAAATTTTGTTTGTCGGAATCTAGCCATGTATTTAATATTCTATTATAGCCTTCAGATGTGGCACAACCTGATAACAACAAAAACAAAAGCAGATATAATTTTTTCATAACAACCTCTTTTTTCAGTCATTTTACAAAAAGATTTTTTAATTTTCAAACATAATCTTTTGTTTTATATCGTACAAATTTTATAGGATAATTGCTCAAATTCTTCACCATAATTAGTCCGATAATTGCATAGTATCTCGCACCATTTTTGATATTTCCGCCAAATAGGCGGATTTTTTATTTTTAAACAAGCGCTTATTTAGTCCGATTTTGAGGATTTTAAAATTGGCGTTTTTTGATAACTTATCGGACTTTTTGAGTGAAACCTAAGAAAATCAAGCTTTTTGACATTCAAAATCCCAGTCCGATTATTTTCAATTAGCAATAGTCATCAAAAACATCTCCGCCAGCCCATTCCTTCCCCAAAGCTAGAGTATAATATTTATCCGCCCCTTCATCGGAAAAATAACTTCCGCCATTTGTATGTACAAACAAATTGTTTTCAAAGGTCACTTTTGCAACAAATAAACTCTTTACTCCTCCCTCTGTATAGGTTTGTACTGCTATCGTGTTTTTATCCTTAGACAATCCAAATTGAGTTATTTTAGATTGTCCATATTGATTTTTAGAAAATATTTTTCCAATTTGTAAATTTTTCAAATAATCTTCTAACGGATTATTGCCAATATTTTGAGGACAGCACGGAAATGCTGTTGGTGTTTGCCAATTCCTTTGTACTGCTCCTATTGTTAATGATTCTATATAATCAGGATTTTCTTCATCAGCTTCTTGATTATCTGCATTAAAAAAATCATCTGGTAATGCGTTTTTCTTTTCGTTTTTCCAAATTTTTTCCCACTTATCCATATTATTATCCAAAGCAGGCATTTGTTCTTTGTAGATCCATTGTCCAATTTTTCCGCCTGAAGATGGTGTGTCACTTTTTGCCCATTCTTCAAGTTTTTCTCTGGAAATCTTCGCCTCTTCCGGTGTAACTCGCCTCATCCAAGAAAAATTTGTATCAAGTTGACTTTCTCCAAGCAAAGAAGGATTTTCTAAAAATGCTTCAATACTTCCACAAATAGTAATAATTCGTTTTCTAGTTATTGGATTATTGAGTGCATTTTCTAATTTTGTTACCCAATGTAAATTTTCAGGACGATTATTCTGTCTATTAGTATCTTTATGGTCTACAATATGCTGAGTTGATGGAGCATCTCCATAAAATGCTGTGGCAACAATACGATGAATCTGTACACCAGCAATATATAAATACCCTTTATCTCCAAGAT
Organism: uncultured Alphaproteobacteria bacterium; assembly: GCA_944391465.1. Taxonomy (GTDB): domain Bacteria; phylum Pseudomonadota; class Alphaproteobacteria; order RF32; family CAG-239; genus CAZU01. Next base: position 12,890 of record CALXTS010000011.1, on the reverse strand, counting down.
TTCCAAAAGTCCACTTATTATCTAAAGGGCGAATTTTATTTGCATTTTTAGGATATCTTAAAACGGCACCATTATTTCGAACAAGATATGTTTCATTTTTGTAAGTGCATTGTTTTTCTTCACTATAATATTCATCGGTGTCAAACATAAAATTTTCTCTAGTTTTCTAAAAATTTAGGAATTTTACCACATTCTTTTTTTATTATTTTTGCATCTCCATTGCTATTAAAATAAGTTTCTCCAAAGCATATGCAATATTTTTCATCTTTAGTTTGTTTATTATCTTCCAAATCTCTCATACAAATATGATATAATTTTTCTTTTGCTTTATCAGTTCGATACTGTTGTTCTTCTTCTGTAGAAGGATTATTTTTGTATTGGAAAATTACTTGAGATACGGTTTTCATATCCCCTTCCTTGTTTTCGTATTTGTATACGCCATTTCTAACAGCACATTTATCTGTAGGCACTACATAAATCATACCATCGTATAAATCTTCGTTTACCCTGTCACCTAAAATAAAATCTAGATTATTACCATAGGCATCACTACAGTCAGGCGTAAAACATTCAAAAGCTAGTCCTGCATTATGATGCAGTGCTTGTAGAACCTTAAATCTTCGAACACCAATACAATTATTATTATCAACCCCAAATTCAGATAAAGAATCAGTTATTGATATTGAACAAGCAGATAATAGCAATAATAAAAGCAGATATAATTTCTTCATAGTAACCTCTCTTCTTAGATATACTATAAAAATAACTTTTAATTTTCAAATATATTCTTTACTTTCAAAAGCCTCAATTCCCCTTCTCGTAGCCTTAAAATCCTCATAATTTTCAGTCCGATAATCGTACAAACTTACAGTAGCTTGTGGATGTCGTATTCATCATAGCCTTCGTAATAATAACTAACATCAATTCCTTTCATGAATACTTCTCTGTCATTAATTCTATCGGTAAGGGCGTTTTTTATGAGATGTTTTATTTCAATATCTTTAATCGGGCTTCTTTCCATGGCTGATAGATAGTCTGATTTATCAATTTTATTCCAATCAACCACCATTTTTAGTTCCTTTTTGAATATTAAATCCAGCCAAATACGGGTAGCACGACCATTTCCTTCTCTAAAGGGATGAGCAATATTCATTTCAACATATTTTTCAACAATTTCATCAAAGGTTGATTGTGGCATTTTATCTATATGCTTTAAGGCTTGCTCTAAATACATAACCGGAGCAAATCTAAAATTTCCCTTAGAAAGATTAACCGTACGCATTTTTCCGGCAAAATCATAAATATCTTCAAATAAAAATTTGTGAATCTGTTTCAATCCAGCAAAAGTGCCGACTTTAATGGTGTTGATTTTTCCGCTGTCAAAAAGTTTTTTAGCTTTTTCTTTACTGAGCTTTTCTTCAGTTTTATTTAATTCAATCTGGTTTGTGATATTTAACTTATTTTCTAAAACCATTATTCCCCTCTTTCTTATGCTTATTTAATTTTAAACATAAAAAACTAAAAAGCAATTAAGTTTTAATGATGGTTATTAGAAATCTAACAATTAATAAGTTCAATTTTATGGCAAAGCTGTTTAAAATCCTCATAAAATTAGTCCGATAGTTGCATAGTATCACGTCATTTTTGATATTTCTGTCATTCTTGTTTAACAAAAAAAGCCTCCAGAAATGGAGGCTCAAAAATATTTTTGCAAATAACTATTTGCAACAGATCATGATTATTAATGGCGATACGGCAACCGCCATAATTAAAGCAAATATGGCTGTTTTTAGAGCAAGTTTTTTGTTTTGCTCTTTCCAAAACACATATGCCATATTTATAAACATTGTCGGAATGAAAATTAATCCGACAACAAATAATCCCCGCCCTAATCCCTCAAGGCATTTAAGAGAGGGATAATGTGAGCAGATAAGACCAATAATAAATCCTCCGATAAGACTAATAGCCATAATCGGAAAGGTTATATCTGACATCTTTTTTTTCATATATATCGCGCCATCTTACCCTGTTTCCAGTCTCAATGACCCGTATTTTAAATTTTTGCATATCCCTAGGGAAGAAACATTTATCAACTTTTGTTTTACTTCGGATCCCAGCTATTCATGATAACTTTTGGGCGACGCCAGATAACGTTCTTTCAACAAAACATATGACAAAGTTTTTTCCTTACATATATGCAAAATAATAATTTATAAAATAACTTATCTGTCCTTACTACAAATATAACACATTTTTAGAAACATTGATAGAAATTTTTTTGACCAATATTTCAGAGTATTGAAGCATGAAAAAAAGCCCCTGTTAAGGGGCTTAAAAACTATTTTAGCTTTTGCACGCTTATGGTGGTGGAGATGGTATGTTTTTGATGCGGAGCGAGCTTAATGCAATAATCTCCAACATTAGAGGGCTCCACACAAACAAAAGTTTTATATTGGTTTGGGCTCATCTCAGCTAAGTCTTTGGCAGGATTCCAAATAACCGTAGTTTTTGAATTTTGTTTTTCCAGAATTATCTCGCGATTATAAGATTTATCAACAATTTTAACAGGTTCAACATGGTTTAAGAAAATTGAATCAAATTCTCCTTTAATCTTTAAGTCATTATCCAAACTATAAATTTTGCCATCTAAAGAATTTTTGTATTGATGTCCGGATAACCCTTTAATTTCCACATTATCCAAAGAACTGATATTAAAATAGGCATGCAAAGCCTCGCTGAAAATAAATTCTTCTTCACTGTGATTCGTGGTTTCCAAAGCGTATTCTAATTTGTCGGTAATCTTAATCAAAAGTCTGGCGGATAAATTCAAATTGTATTTTGCATCCGGTGATAAAGAAAGTTCGACTTCAATTTTATTTTCATCAACATTAACACTTTGCAAATTCCAAGTTGATAAGCGAGCAAAACCATGACGGGGAAGCTGATGGTTCAATTTTTCTTCGGCAAAACGGGGCCAACAAACAGGAATTCCGCCGCGAATGGCCTGAATATTATCAAATTTATTCAAATCACCGAGCCAAAAAATATCCTGATTTTCATTCATCGGGCGATAAGATAAGAGATTACCCCCAAAAAGAGAAATTTTGCATTCGGCTAAATTATTGCGTAAAGAAGTAAAATTATTATCTGTCATCGTTAATCCACCATGTTTAAATAAATTTTTTTCAAATTAACATATCAATAATAAAACATCAACTCATCAAGATGGTATTGAAACATATGATGAATTATTGCCATGGAGAAGTCAGCATAAATTTACGGGTATTATTAAATGGTAAGAGCAAACTCTCTTTACAGAAATAATTATAGAGTGGAAAATAAAAGAGACTTGGTATATATTATAAAAAAATATCACGGAAAACAGGAGAATAATATGAAAAAATTAGCAGGCGTTTTGGTAATTTTGTTGGCGTTAGGAGCATGTTCATCAGAGCCGGAACAATCTTTTAAAGGAAAAGAATATAAACTGTTGCAGGCACAAAATAACGCAAATATTACTTTGGGTTTTGCCTCGGCAGAGAATAGATATTTTGGAAAAATTGTTAATAATTATTTTGGAACCTACGAACTTAACGAAAATAAGATAAAGTTTGGTCCGGCCGGAAGTACGATGATGATGGGACCTCAGTCTGAAATGGAAGCTGAGCAGAATTTCTTGCAGATATTACCTCGCATTGTCAGCTGGCATTTTGTTGATAAAAATCTGGTTCTGGTTACAGATAACGGGCAAGAACTTGGGTTTGAAGAAATTGGAACAGTAAAAGAATAAAAACATAAAATAAAACGCAGATTTTGTATCTGCGTTTTATTTTTTTTAACTATTCATTGCCAAAGACGGCATTTTTTAATCTCTCTAAAGTTTTTTTGGCATAGGGGCGAGCCTTTTCTGCACCTTGAGCCAACATATCTTCAACCTCATTAAAATGTGCCATATAGTAATTATATTTCTCACGTGCATCTTTAATTTCATTGATAACGGCATCTAACAGCATATTTTTAATATGTCCATATCCAAGTTTTCCTTGTCTGAGACCGTCGCCCATTTCTTGGAGTTGTTGAGGCGTTGCAATAGCCTTATAAATCTCATAAACCAAGATTTCATCAGGATTTTTGGGTTCTTCCATAGGACGAGAGTCTGTTTTAATTGAAAAGATAGCTTTTTTGATGGTTTTATCATCTTCAAACAAAGGAATAACGTTTCCGTAGGATTTGCTCATTTTTCGACCATCAACTCCGGGGACAACGGCAACATGTTCATCAACATAATACTCAGGTTGTTTTAAAAGTTCACGATGATAATGAGCATTAATAGCTCCTGCGATATCGCGGGCAATTTCAACATGTTGAACCTGATCTTTCCCCACCGGAACAATATCGGTATCATAAGCGAGAATATCCGCAGCCATAAGGGTAGGGTAGGTATAAAGCCCCATATTGATACCATCATCATCGGGTTTTCCGGATTCTCTGTTTTTATCAACCTGTGCTTTATAAGCATGAGATTTGTTCATAAGACCTTTGGGAGTGTATGCATATAAAATGGTTGTAATTTCAGGGATTTCAGGAATATCGGACTGACGATAAAATACTGATTTTGTCGGGTCAAGCCCTCCGGCAAGATAAATACAAGCTATTTCACGAAGTTTTTCACGAAGGACAACCGGATCTTTTTCCGCATTGATGGCATGGTAATCCGCAATAAACATAAAATGCTTCCCTCCGGTAGCAAGAGCTTGTTTCCCGAGTTGAATGGCAGGTCTGATTGCGCCCAAATAATTACCTAAATGAGGGGTTCCTGTTGGCTTTACACCGGTTAAAATAGTTTTTCCTTCGAACATTTTAGTGGCTATCCTTATTTTTTTGGTTGTTTTTATTTGTAAAATTGTTACTCTAAGTAACGCTTAAAATCAATCAAAAACTATAACTTATAATAATTTAGGACACGAGATAAATGTTAGATATCAAATTTATAGTAGAAAACCAAAAAGAGGTAGAAGAAGGTCTGGCTAAAAAAGGCTGCACCATTAATATTGAAGACCTGATTAAACTTTATAAAGATATTAATAAATTGAAAACCTCATCACAATCTCTGTCCGAAGAAAAAAATCGTTTGAGTAATTCAATAAAGTCTGCTTCAGCAGAAGAGCGTCCGGAGATTATAGCTAAAAGTAAGAGCATCGGCGAAGAACTGAAAGTTCAACAAGAAGCACTAGCTGCGGAACAGGCAAAATTTGATGAGATTATGTGGCGTATGCCGAACCTTCCGAGTAAGGAAAGTCCTTTAGGGCCGGATGATAGCGCCAATGTCGTCCGTCGCAAAGTGGGGACTCCGCGAACCTTTGATTTTACGCCACGCGACCATGTTGAGCTGATGGAACTGAATGATTGGAGCGAAATGGAGCGGATAGCCAAGGTTTGCGGTTCTCGCACATATGCCATAAAAAATGATTTGGCAAGATTGGAATTGGCAATCCATATGATGGTTTTGGATAAATTGAGAGATAATGGATTTACGGTTATAACGGTTCCGTCAATTTCAAAAGAAAAGCCTCTTTATGGACAAGGATATCTTCCTTTTGCAAGAGATGAAATTTATTATATGCCTGCAGATGATATTTATTTATCGGGAACGGCGGAATTGATTTTGAATTCTTTGCGAGCGGATGAAATTTTACAAGAAAATGAGTTGCCGATTCTCTATGCCGGATTTTCTCCTTGCTTCAGAAGAGAAGCCGGAGCGGCAGGGAAAGATACCCGCGGATTGACACGTGTTCATCAGTTCATGAAAACCGAGCAATTTGTTATTTGTAAAAATGACATTAACGAGAGTGAAAAATGGCATCAAAAATTATTGGCGATATCTGAAGAAGTTTTACAGGATTTGGAATTACCTTATCAGGTGTTGGAAGTTTGTACCGGAGACATGGGTGCGCCAAAGTATCGTCAATATGATTTGGAGGCTTGGGTACCGACACAGAATTGTTACAGAGAAACACACTCCTGCTCTAATGTAACGGATTGGCAGGCTCGTCGCACCAATTTGCGTTATCGGGATAATGCGGACGGTCGCGTAAAATTTGCGCACACATTAAACAACACGGGAATTGCCACACCAAGAGCATTGGTTCCGTTTTTGGAAAATCATCAGAATGCTGACGGAAGTGTTAATATTCCGCTTAAACTTCAACCCTACATGGGCGGAAAAACAAAAATCGGAAAAAATATTTAGAAAGATTACCCGGTTATTCCGGGTAACTTTTTATTGGGAAAAAGATGAATTTGAAAAAAAGATGAATTTGAATATCAAGAATTTACAATATGTTTTGTTTGATTGGGATAACACGCTTGCAGTTACCCGACCGATTCTGGTAAAGGTCGTCAATGAAGTTTTAACTGAGTATAATCTTCCGCCATGGGAAGAAGTAAAAAAACAAAGAAACCCAGATTTATCATTTCGCGATAATTTCCCTAATATTTTCGGAAAAGAGCATTATGAGGAGGCATATGAGAGGTATAGAAAATTGTATTTAGAACAAATGCCGTCCTTGATTCAAACGTTTTCAAAAGTTCCTGAGGTGCTTGATTTCTTTAATAAAAAAAATATTCCGATGATAATTGTAAGTAATAAAGACAAAGTGTTGTTGGAGCGAGAGGTTTCCATTTTATTTAAGTCTGAATATTTCTGTAAAATAGTGAGCGGACATGAGGCTGAGAGAGATAAACCTTATCCTGAGCAGATATTTTTTGCATTAAAAGGTCTGTTAAAACCGGAAGAGATTACCCCTGAAAAAGTTTGGATGATAGGCGATTCTCCGCAAGACAGCCGCTGTGCACAAGCCGCACATGCAAGAGCAATACGCATCGGAACGCCGATATGGGAAGAAAAAGAAACCCAATGGAAAGGTGTTGAGCATTTTTCTGATTTTGAATGTTTTTATAAGGCATTAGCAAAAAATTAACGGCAGATTTTCTATTCTTAAACGGGAAAAAGGTTTAAAGGAAATACAATGAAAAAAGATTCGGATTCGTCTTCACATGGATGGCTTTATTATACTTTATGGGGAATAGCGATAGTTATTCTATTGTTTTTGAACTATATGTATTTTTATAAACACACCTCTTCTAACTCCGAGGTTATAAATGATTATGCATTAAAGGATGAAGATTTGAATGATGTAAGAATTCCGGCAGTCGCCGGACTGTTTTATCCGGCAGATGTTTATCAGTTGTCGGATATGGTTGATAATTATTTGCAGCAAGCTCAAAGCGGAAATACACAACGCCCGCATATAATTATTGTCCCCCATGCCGGATACCAATATTCGGCACAAATAGCAGCCAATGCATACAAAAAATTGTTACCCTTCCAAAAAGAGATAAAAAAAGTTATACTGATAGGGCCATCACACTATGTTGCTTTAAAAGGAGTGGCGCTTTCTCCGTCTAAAAGTTTTAAAAACGCATTAGGAAACATCCAGATAGATGATGAAATCACAAAAATTCTTTCAACATTTGAAGGTTTTTCTTATAACGAAGCGGCCCATAAAAAAGAACATTCTTTGGAGGTTCAATTACCGTTCTTGCAAAAGATATTAAGTAATTTTACGATAGTTCCGTTAGTATATGGGCAAGTTGAACCTCAGATTTTAGCCGATGCTCTAAAGCCTTTTATCAAAAGAAAAGATGTATTGGTTGTAATCTCGGCAGATTTATCACATTACTTAGATTATGATACCGCAAAGATTGTTGATGGAGTTACAATTGATATGGTTGAAAAATCACAGCCTCTTGAAGAGCATCAGTCCTGTGGAGCAATAGGAATTAATGCGGCAATATTATTGTCAAAATACGGCAATTTGCATCCGCGTTTGATAGATATGGCCAATTCAGGAGATGTTACGGGAGGAAAAGATCGTGTTGTCGGATATGCTTCATGGATTTTTGATAAAAGTAAAGAAAGTGAGATAAAAAAAACACCGTTAGAACAAGAAGTTGAAAACCTAAATAACTTTGCCCGCCATAACGGAGAAAAATTAATTGAAATCGCACAAAAATCATTAGAAACGGCAATAAAGTTTAATGAAAAATATAAACCATCCCGCAAAGAATATCCTGATGTCTTATTTAATAAAGGAGCTTCTTTTGTCACTCTAAATAAACAAGGCAATTTGCGTGGATGCATAGGCAGCCTTTTCCCACGCCAAGCAGTAGCGTTAGATATTGCAGCCAATGCATATGCCGCCGCAATGGAAGACGAGCGTTTTGAGCCGGTTAAACCGGAGGAGTTGCCGTTACTGGATATCAGTATCTCTCTTTTAAGTGGCTATGAACCGATAAATTACAAAGATGAGGAAGATTTATTGAAACAACTTCAACCGGGTATTGACGGTCTAGTCATCAGAGACGGAGACAGACAAGGGCTATTCCTTCCGTCTGTTTGGAAACAGCTTCCTGAGTCAAAAGAGTTTCTTAACAATTTAAAAATTAAAGCGGGATTAAGCCCTTCCTATTGGTCAAATAATATAAAAGTATATCGTTTTAGAGTGGTGGAGATAAAGAAGAATGCAAATTGACGGACACGAGTTAAGATATTCGGAATCCGAGTTAGATAAAATGCTCGGAGAGCAAATGTTATCGATAGAATTAATTGATGAAAATTTTTCAGGTTTTCAGTCTTTAGCGGAAGGGGATAAAAAAGCCCTTCGACACTTGATGAATGCCGGAAGAATAATGAATGAAGTTGCATTGGAACAAGATCATCCGCTTAATAGAAAACTAAAGCAGGGTTTGGAAGAAGCAGCAAAAAGTTCATCACATGCGGAAAAATCATTAAAATTATTCAATTCGTTAAACGGAGTTGAGGGATTAAACGGAGTTGATGCGGAGCCGATACATATTTTTGCAGATGTTCATGCTTTTAAGGGGAAAAATTTCTATCCGCAGGATTTGAGTGTTGAAGAATTTCATTCAATACTTTTAAGAATGTTAAAAGAAGGAAAAATTTCAGAAGTCAAAAAAATTCTGAGCGGACGAACAATGGTTCGCCGAAACGGAGCAGATTTAATAGGAATTGACTATACGGAGTATTTTTCCAAAGAATTTTCTGCTGTGGCTAATGAATTAGAAGTAGCGGCACATTACGCGAATGATGCACTTTTAAAAGACTTCCTAGGTTGGCAGGCTCAAGCACTTATCCAAAATAATGAGGATATGGATATGTTGGCAGACAGACATTGGGCTCAAATGCAAAACACCAATCTTGAATTTACCATCAGCCGAGAAAATTATGATGATGAAATGACTCCGACGGTTTTTGATAATAAAGAATTATCTGTAGAGCTTGAAGCAACAGGAGTAGAAGTTAATTCAAAAGACATGTTAGGTGTGCGCGTCGGAATTAATAATCAAGAAGGGACTCAATTAATATTGAAGTTTAAGGAGCAAATGGCACAATTGGCAAAATTAATGCCCTATGCTGATAAATATAAGCAGTCGGTAGCGTCGGAAGGAGAATTAAAACAAACCATGGTTGATGCCGACATTGCGGGATTATTTGGAGATTATGCGCAATGCCGAGGGGGAATTACCATAGCGCAAAATCTTCCCAATAATGATAAGTTGTCGATTAAATTGGGCGGAGGTCGCCGTAATGTATATCACCGCCAAGTACGACAAAGCCAAGATGAACAAAGAACTCGCCGTATGCTGGATGCTTTGGTTGATAAAAGTTTGCATAAATATTTTAATCCGGAAGCCGAGCATATATTTGTCATAGGCCATGAAAACGGACATTCTTTGGGGCCTGACAGCAATTTTCAAAATGCTTTGGGGCTTTATAAACATGTTATAGAAGAAAATAAAGCCGATGTCATATCCATAACTTTTATGCCGGAATACGTTAAAAGCGGGATTATCAGTGAACAAAGGTTAAAAGAGGTTTATACGACATGGATAGTTCGATTGTTTTTAAAGAGCAAACCGCAGTTAATACAACCGCATCGTGTTGCAGATTTAATTCATTTTAACTATTTACTGGAGCATGAAGCCATTTCCTTTGATGAAGCGGGACATCTGCGGATTGATTTTGAAAAAATACATCCGGTAATGTATAAAATTTTAGAAGAAACCATAGAATTGCAACTTTCAAAATCACCAGAAAAAGCGCAGGCATTTATTGACAAGTATTCGAATTGGGGAGATATTCACGAACACATAGCCTCAACGCAAAAATCCTTGGGTATAAGGCCATATAAAGATATCAGGACATATTTATAATGTATTACAGTTTATTTGAGATTTTTTCTATCGGAGTAGGGCCATCAAGTTCACATACGGTTGGTCCGATGCGCGCAGCCAAAAGATATTTGGATAATTTGAAAGAACAAGGCTTTTTTGATAAAGTTTCCGAAATAGATGTTGTTTTGTATGGTTCATTAGCGCTAACAGGATTCGGTCATGGCACGGTCAAAGCGATAGTTTATGGTTTAATGGGGCTTGAGGCAGAAGCCATTGATCCGGAAAAGCCGTATGTAAACGCTGTTGAAAGAGATAAACTACTGCACCTTGACCAAAAAAAGATTATCCCGTTTGAGCTTGGAAAGAATATTGTCTTTGAGAAAGAAATTTTCTTGCCGGAACATTCCAACGGAATGAGATTTACGGCAAAAGATGAGAAAGGAAAAATCCTGCTTGAGGAAGTTTACTTTTCGGTAGGCGGGGGAACCATAGCCAGAAGGGATGAAGTTGCCAGAAGAATAGAAAGAAAGCCCTATAAAGTACCTTATGATTTTTCTTCATGCAGAGAACTGATACAGTTATGTGATGAAAACAAAATAAGTATTTCGGAGTTGGTATTTGCAAATGAGAAATCCATTCACTCTGAGGAAGAAGTTTTGAATGAAATAAAGAAAATAAACAGAGTTATGCAAAATTCCATAGACAGGGGAATGCATGCACGAGGAATACTTCCCGGAGGGTTAAATATAAAAAGAAGAGCCTCGGAAATTTATGAGAGATTGGAAGAAAAATTCCGCAACAATGATGTTGATCCGTTAATGACAATAGATTGGATAAATTTATGGGGTTTTGCAGTAGCAGAGGAAAACGCATCAGGCGGACAGATAGTTACGGCTCCAACGATGGGCTCTGCGGGGATTATGCCGTCGGTAATGCGTTATTATGAAAGATTCGCCGCGGAAAAATCTCCCTTTAGCATGGAAGAAGGCATAAAAGTTTTTCTGACAACAGCTTCGGCGATATGTAGTCTATACAGGAGTAACGCCTCAATTTCGGGAGCAGAAGTCGGCTGTCAAGGAGAGGTTGGTGTTGCCTGTTCAATGGCGGCGGCAGGTCTTGCTGCGGCCATGGGCGGAAATAGTCAACAAATAGAAAATGCGGCAGAAATAGCCATGGAGCATAATTTAGGATTAACGTGTGACCCGATAAACGGATTAGTTCAGGTTCCGTGTATAGAGCGCAACGCGATGGGTGCGGTAAAAGCGGTAAACTCGGCACGATTAGCCATGAAGGGAAGCGGAGAACATATCGTTAGCTTGGATAGCGTCATAAAAACAATGTATGACACCGGAAAAGATATGAACAAAAATTATAAAGAAACCTCATTGGGAGGGTTGGCGGTAAATGTTACCAATTGTTAGAAAGGTATATATTTATCTTGTCAAAAAAGGTTAAAAATGCTAAATTCCAAACATTGTTTAAACCAAGAAAGAATAAAAAATGTTAGCAAAACTTTTTAAGGGCGAACTTTCATTAAAAGAAACCTTTTGGCTTTTCGGTTTGCCGGGGCTGATAATTTTAAAAATAATGGTATCGGTTACAGGGGGCTTATTGCTCAAACAAACAAAAGGTATGAGTATGTTGTATTATTACACGCATCATTTTCATCCGTTTTATACACCAAAGCTGACCATTTTGTGGACATTGTTTTATCTTTCCAGCTTGTTATTATTGGTATGGTTTTCCGTAAATATTATGGTTGGTACATGGAAGAGCTCCGCCGCATACGATAAAAGCAACTGGTTAAGCCAACTAGCAAGAATTTTTATGGCCTTGGCAATATTTTTAGTATGGGAAACAGTAAATTTCCGTCCGTTATTTTAGGAGAGAACAGATGCTTCGAATTATGATATTGTGTTTAGGTATTTGTTTAGCAACAACGGCGTGTCATGTAGAAGTCGGCGATTTTCCAAAAGAAAGAATAGCACTTCATGAGAAAAACGCGACGGACTGTAATAAAACGCCGCATTTATGCCATAACGGAATTCCATGGTAGTAAAATACCCCGAGAAATGCGGGGTATTTTACTGAAAAGATAATTATTTCATAAATTCGGCCTTACAAGATCCATAGTGAGTATGTAAAAAATGGTTATTACTACAAGAATTTGATGTACAATATTTTATTCTCATAAAAGGATTGTTATCTCCATCGTTTATTGTAATCGCACCATTTATTTTAAAAAGAGAAGCTACTTTGTTTCCTTCATTTTCTGAGGAAAGATGAACCCAAGTTGCTCCGCCAATATCAATATTTTCACAAAATTCATTCAATTGGGTTTCGCTTACCTCAGAAGCATCATTAATGAATCTAGGTGTAGATGCAATTGTAAGAGATTTAGAATTGACTGCTAAAATAGTACCGATTATTACATTATTAACAGCATAGGGATCTCCGACGCTATAGGTTGGAACAGGATCTGGGACAGGCGTTGTTGTCGTTTCCAAATCACAATACCCGACGGACATATCAAAAGGACATTTAAGAAACGTATGCCCCGAACACTCCGAAGCCGTTTTGGTATAGCCAAGTTGAGCGCATGTCGGCGGCGTAACACATTGCGCTTGGACTAC
>CALXTS010000010.1 GCA_944391465.1 uncultured Alphaproteobacteria bacterium | reverse complement strand
AAGTCATTCGCACGGTTATTCAATGATTGGGCCGTATAATATGAAGACGGGTTATCTATCGCTGAGTTTACTTTCAAACCTGTGGAAAGTCTCTCTTGCGTCATCCCCATTAAATCTGTTGTATTTTTTAATGATAGCAAGTTAGAACGCATACTTGCGGTCAATGTGATATCTGCCATGATCTTTCTCCCAAATTCTGTTGGATCGTTATTTGTTTTAAAACTAAAAGTTCTGTTTCCAGATTGACATATATTTATTAATAAACTCTTAATATATATATTTATATGTTACGTTTTTTCAAGAGATGCACATAAAAAAAGGCGGAATATTCCGCCTTTTTTAAGTAGTGTACTATTCTATTTATCCAAACAAACTTAGTACAGCTTGGTTTGCTTGTGATGATAATGACAATGCATTAATTGCAAGCTGTTGTCTGGTTTGCAATGCCAACATGTTCGCTGACTCTTCGTTCATATCGGCCAAAGTCAAACTGTCGGCGCCTTCGGTCAATACGTTTACCAAACTTTCCGTAAAATCTTGACGTGTTTCAATAATACTATAGGCACTACCAAAATCTGATGCTACTTCACGAAGTTTGCCAATTGCCGTTTCTACCTGTTGCAATGATGCATCAATCGCATCATTACCGCCGTTTACTTTCATTGAATTTAATGTTGCGGTTGTTACTTGGGTCAGATTTCCATTGGCATCTTCAACATAGCTGGCTGTTGTAACCGTTGATACATCAGCTATATCAGCCCCTTTGGTTAAAGTGAAGTATTCAACACCGTTATACATACCGCCATCAAATTCAGCGTCGGCATCAGCATCTAAAATACTTTGTCCGGAAACAGCTTTATAGGTAATATTGCCTTTATCATCTGTTTCTTTAGTGTAGTAAGTTGTACCACCCTGAACGGCTCCGTCCGCTGCTGCTGTCTCGCCTGTAGGCGCTGCAACAAATTTTCCGCCTTCCGGAGCTTTAGCATTAGAATCGCTTCCCCATGCCGTTGCCCCTGTATCGTCGGCTGTATCTACCTCATTTAATCCCAATCCGTATGTGATTGTTCCGTCTTCTGCTGTTGAGCCTGATACTAAATTGACACCCTTAACTTCAATAAACGTACTGACGCCTTCTCCCATATATTCATTAAAACGAACCTTTAAGGTATCAGCATCTTCTTGTGTTCCCGTGTTATACACCAAGTTAATTCCCTTATAACCGGAATCTTTTGCCAATGCATCTATCTGACCTCTTATCTCGTTAAAACGTCTGGCGTATTTATCTCTTTCTTCCATATCAGTTGTATCACGGGCAGAATTAGCAATTGACTTTGCTTGTTCTACCAAAGATGTAATTGCCTCAATACCTTCATTGGCAGCCTTTACCGTTTGAATACCTTGCGTCATACTATCCATTAACGATGTCAAATCATTAGCACGGTTATTCAATGCTTGTGCCGTATAGTATGAAGACGGGTTATCTATTGCTGAGTTTACTTTCAAACCTGTGGAAAGTCTCTCTTGTGTTGTCGCCATCAATGAAGAAGTATTTTTCAATGATAACAAGTTTGAGCGCATACTTGCCGTTAAGGTAATATCTGCCATATCTTTTCTCCGTTTTAAAACTTGTTTATAGTTGTTCTTATTTTAATATGAAATGCTTTTCTGTAAACCTTTTATTAACCTTTTACACACATTTGTGCTTTACAAAAGATTTTACATCATCTTTCATATCTTCAAATACTCGTTAGATGTATATGCAATTTCTATGCCAAAAAAAAGAGATCTTCAATTTTTTATAATGTCTCTTTTAGCATTTCTCCAAAGCGCTCATCTTCTACCTGAAGAAGTTTTCCGGCGTTTTTAATAGCACCGTAATAGTCCGCTTTAAGAATACACTCGGATATCGGCCGTGTATAAGGGATTAAACTTGGGGCTGCAGCTTGCAAATCTTTTATATATTCAATATACAAATTTTGATACTGTTTATCCCCTCTGGTCAGATACATCTGTTGAACTATAAAATAAACCCTTTTGGACGGCGTATTGGCTTCCTTCTCTCTCATAATAAACTTCTCTCGGAGAATAGGCACATTACCCTCTATGTAAAAACGCGTCCGCTCTCCGTCGTTGGTTATGAGAGACTCTCCGATGATAATACTTTCATGCGGTTTTAATTCTATTTTAAGAGGCATTTGTTATTCTCCTGTCTAAATCAAATTTTTTTCATTATATAATTAAATTTATTTGTTTTGCAAATCTTTATTTTTTTATATATAACAATACTCAATTTATGAACTTATTTTTTTCAGTATGGATTGAACGATGAACGAATACACTCAAAATATGTCTGAACAAGAAAAAATTTTCTGCATTCAGGCCTTGAAACTGGTTTTGTTGCTTGAAAAAAGAAATTGTAAAGATAATGAAGATTATCTAAAAAGAAAAATTAACGATTTTGGTTTGACTAAAAGCATTATCAATGCAGCAACTCCTTTGCGGACTAAAGAAAATTTTATTAAAGAAGCTAAAGCTATTCCTTCCATCAGAACAAAACGCTTCATCCTCCGTGAAATGATTTTAATGGCTATTACCGATTATGAAATTTCTGATGAACAAATTGCCCTTATTTATGATATGGGTATGAATATCGGAATTAAACAAGAGAAAATTAATGATTTCTTTCTGTGGGCCGCTCATGGTATTGAATGGCAATTGGAAGGAATAAAATTAGTTGAAAAAGACATTTAATCATTGAAGTTAAAGATATGGCCGAACCTCCGATTTATGCTCTTAAAAACATTAGTCTTGCCTTTGGAACCAACCAATTGTTCAAGGATGTTGAATTATACATTAATAAAGGTGACAAAATCTCCTTAGTCGGACGTAACGGCTCCGGAAAATCAACCCTTCTTAAAGTTATTGCCGGAATTATTGAACCTGATAACGGTGAAATTTTTATTCAGCCAGGTATCAAAATTTCCTACATGCCTCAAGAACCAGATCTTGATGCTTTTCCGACTTTGCGTGATGTTATTCTTGCCGGCCTCCCCAAAAACGAATCTTCTCAAGAATATCGTGCCGATATGCTTATTGAGCAATTACATATTCTTGATAAACAGCCTACAAAATCTGCTTCCGGCGGAGAACGAAGAAAGGCTTCTTTGGCTCAGGCCTTGATTAATGAGCCTGACATTCTGTTGCTTGACGAACCTACAAACCATCTTGATATCGCCACAATCGAAACACTTGAAAAAATTATTGCAGGATTTAATGGTGCCGTAATTTTGATTTCTCACGACCGAATGTTTCTCAATAATACATCCTCTGCCACCTTTTGGCTTGATAGAGGCAAAATGCATCGCAATAATAAAGGTTTTAAGTTCTTTGAAGAATGGCAGGAACAAATTATTAATCAAGAAATTATTGAACAGCACAATCTTAATAAAAAAATTGAAGAAGAAACCGAATGGCTTCATAAAGGTGTCACGGCACGCAGAAAGCGCAATATGGGACGCTTGCGCAAACTTCAACAACTCCGAATCGAAAGACGTGAGCAAATTAAACAAATCGGAAATATTAACCTGAATATTGAAGAAGGCGATTTCCGTTCAAAATTGGTTATTGAAGCCAAACATATATCTAAGGCTTTTGGCGAACGCGAAATTATTAAAGATTTTTCAACCAGGGTTATTCGCGGAAATAAAATCGGAATCGTCGGACCTAACGGAGCCGGAAAAACAACTCTTATTAAACTCCTTACAAAACGTTTGGAACCTGACAGCGGTTTTGTAAGAATCGGCAAAAACCTTCAAGAAGCCTATTTTGACCAAAACAGAATTTCTCTTAATTTGAAAAAAACTTTATGGCAAACACTTTGTGACAAAGGCGACCATATCTATGTTCAGGGAAAATATCGGCATGTGGTGGCTTATCTGAAAGATTTTCTATTTAAACCCGAGCAGGCTAATTGTCCGGTCGGAGCTCTTTCCGGTGGTGAAAAAAATCGTTTAATGCTTGCCGTTGCTCTCGCTCAACCCTCTAATTTTTTGGTGCTTGATGAACCTACAAACGACTTGGATATGGATACTCTTGATTTATTGCAAGAAGTCTTAGATGATTACGAAGGAACTATCTTAATCGTCAGCCATGATCGTGATTTTTTAGACAGAGTGGTAACTTCCGTTATCTATATGAAAGGAGACGGGACTCTTTATGAGCATGCCGGAAGTTATTCCGAACTTCTTGAAAAACTCAAAAATACCCCATCTTCCAAAGATGAAAATAAACGAGCAGAAAAAAATGATAAAAAAATAACACCAAGAACCTCATCTTCTCGCAAACTTAGTTACAATCAACAGCGATTACTTGAAGTTCTCCCTGCAGAAATTGAAAAACTTCAACAAGAAATCGTTGATATTGAAACCTCTTTAGCTGACGCTGATTTGTATAGCCGTAACCCCGATGAATTTAATCGTCTCAGCACACTATTACTCGACAAACAAAAGTCTAAAGAAGATAAAGAAAATCAGTGGCTGGAAATTCAGATTGAAAAAGAAAAATTAGAAATTTCCCAATGAGGTAAGTTTATTCCGTAAAAGTTGATAATATTTTTCAACTACCGACATTGATGAACCTAAAATTCGAGTAGCTTGATAACGGTCGTAGTATTTTTTTACCATGCTCTTATATTTAGAATTAAGAACCTTAAACGCATTAAATCGATAACTTTGCGAGCGTGGTTGCTGATTATAGGTTTCTGCAAAACGTTGCTCCTCATTCTTGCCTGAATAAGAAATCATTTTGCCTTTCCACTCCTCGTGTATTAACAAAAAGGCCTTTCCTAAGTGGACTGAGCGACCAAACTTATCTTTTATCAATTTTCCGCAATGAAATGAAGCAAAATGCGCCGGCTTGGTAAAATATTTTAAATCTTCATTTTCAATTTCTACACCATTGCTTCTGGCAAAACATTGGAAATGTTTACGGACATACATCAACTCCTCCGCCGAAGCAAAATCAAATCCATTTACAGCCCAGACGTAGCCTCCGACGCTCGCTATGCCGCTTTTGTCATTATTTGAAGTAGCCTCCAATATTATTTCAGACGGCAGAAAATTTTTATCCGGACGCTTTTTGTCTTGGGCATTAATAAAGGTTTTGAGTTTCTTTACGGATTTCCATGCAAAATTTGTTTTGCCGTTTCCTCTGGTCCGATGAATATTATCTAAATGAATAAAGACTTGTTCATCATCCATATAAACGGTTCTTGCTATTTTAAATGCCTCTTGTTCATTACCGACTTCTGCCGTAAATGAAATTGCATCACAACTTAAACCTCCGGCACGTCTAATGGTTCCTTTTTCTATACTAAGATATTTTGTTTTATAACCCTCTTTTGAAAAATCAAATATCCAATTTTTGCAGGCTTCTTCACTCAATGGAGATAAGACTTCTTCCACATATTTTATACGCGCAGGTTTAACCGAAAAACCTTCTGCTAAATTTTCTAATATATGGTTCTTTATTGATTTTTCCTGAGACATTTTCTTATGGTCTGTAAACAGCCGTCCCTTGTAATATATTGATGATTTTATCTAAATTGCCTTCAACAATGGCAACTTCTTCATCCGTTATTTTTTCATTATTTGTTTGGGTTTCTTCTTGTCTTTTTATAATTTTTTTAAGGTTAGCAGCATCACCAAAATAACTTCCCGCCGACATCTTTTGTTTTAATATCTCTTTATTGGCATTAATATTAGCTCGATAATATGCGGTCTTTACAACAGAACGCAAACGATCCTCAACATAAAAAAATCTATCAACATTCCAACCTTGCGTCCAGAGCCAACGTTTAAGTTTCGGAGATGCCGTCTCCGAGGCTTTTGCTTGTTCCGTCATGGAAATTTGTTTGATATTCCCTGCCGTAAAATCTTTATGGAAATAAATTGACCACAATCTTAAAAACTCATCTATCTCATCAAAAGTCAGCAGCTCACCTTTGCGCGGCGGTTCATCATAATTGTTAAATTTTCCCATTCTTTGCAAGGGCGTGCTTAAAACAGCCCAAAGTGCTATTAATGTGAAAATGAGAATAACAAGTTTTCGTTGTGTCATCAATTCTACCACCTGAGGTTAGATATAACATAACTGGGTGAAACATCGTAATTATTACATAATTCTCTGGCTTTGGCAACATCCGGAATGTATCCCTCGCCTAAAAAATTAACATGGACGCCTTTAGATATCAGTGCTGCATCAAAACCTAAAAGACATGCACCTTTAATATCCGTTGAAACGTTATCGCCAATGACCAATACGCGTCCTTTATCTTCAACGGCATCTAAACAGTAATTGAAAAGCTGTCCATCGGGTTTGCCTACCGTAATTATGCGCCCTCCCATAACGGCATATTGCTCCGCCACGGCTCCGGGGGCTAAACATATTTTACCATCTTTAAATGTTGATGTATCATTCCCTGAGCAAATTAAAGGTAGCCCCAAACCGGCGGCATGTTCTAAAGTCGGAAGGTATTTTTCTATCGTGTCTGACTGTGTGGCGGCCTCATTCATATAGATAAAATGTGCGTTTTCTATATTATCAACCTGCTTATAATCAAGTCCGTAAAAAACACTGTTGTCTTCTGTTCCGCCAAGATGATAGTAGTCTGTCCCTATCGCTGAATAATCTCCCGTACGATTTTTAAGTTTATAATGGAGAACCTCTCCAGCCGTCATAATACATTGGAAAAAAAGCGGAGAAACTCCCCCTGTTTGCAACTGTCTGGCGATTGAGGCTACTCTACGAGAAGTATTGCTTAAGAGCAAAACCTTTTTCCCGTATTTATACAACCCTTGAACAGTTTTCACCGCTTCGGGGAAAAGACTTTCTCCCTCTGTGAAAACACCGTTAAACCCCAACACGAAAGTATCGTAATTATCGGCTATTTTAGAAATATTGACTATTGGCTTTATCATTTTCATCGTTCAGAAACCCAAAAACAATCGTTTGAGAAAACTTTTGTCAAATAGTATAAGATTTTACAATTAAATACAAATAATTTTTTATGATAAACACATGAAAAAACGGCATTCGACTCTGCAAATACCGTTTTATATTTTGTTGTTATTTTTTTCCTTTTATTTCCATATATCTTATCCTTGCCGCAGGAAATGGCTCTAAAACCCTTTCTAATACTCCTTTCAGTTCAGAGATACACACTCCGTAATTTGTTATCGGAACGCCAGCTTGCTCACAGCGATTAATTCTTGATAAAACTTCTCGGCGATTATTCATGCACCCTCCGCACTGAATGACCAATTGATATTTATCTAAATCAATCGGAAAGTCATGCCCACTCACATGCGAAATCTCTAAATCTTTTCCTGTTTTATTTTTCAACCATCGCGGAATTTTAACTCGCCCGATATCATCTTCTACTGCATGGTGCGTACAGGATTCCGAAATTAAAACTTTATCTCCGTCTTTCAAATTATCTATTGTTGCGGCACCTTCTACCAGTTTTACAATATCCCCTTTCAGGCGGGCAAACAAAATTGAAAATGTTGTGCATTTGATATGCGACGGCGTGTTGTTTACCATAAAATCAACAACCTGAGAATCGCAGATAACCAATGAAGGCGGCGTTTTTAAATTGCCCAAAGCCTCTTTATATTCACTTTCTTTTACAACCGTTACTATCTGATTATAATCTAAGGCATCTCTGATTGCTTGAACTTGCGGTAAAATCAGGCGGCCTTTCGGAGCCTCAAAATCTATCGGAATAATCATCATAACGCCGCTCTTTTGAGGCACTAAATCTCCGCAAAGAGCCGGATTATTGATAAAATCTTCCGGACATACTTTTATCAACTCTCTTTTAAGGATATTCAAAACTTTATCTCTTGCCGTTTTATCTGTCGAGACAACGGCAATTCCGTCTCCTTCACAAGGAAAAATATCTGCTTTGTTAAAAATTTTAATCAACGGAATTTTTCGAGTTTCAGCCTCTGCTATAACTTCTTTCTCATAATCACCGATTTTGTTGCCTTCACATACCAACAAAATTATATCACTGCGATTATAGACTTCTTGCGTCTTTTTCAAACGTTCTTCTGCGAGTTCTGTTTTATCGCCGAAACCTGCCGTATCAAGCCAAGTTATCGGACCGAGAGGCAAGAGCTCTTGATTTTTTTCAACAACATCTGTTGTTGTTCCCTCTTTGGCTGAAGTGATGGAAACATCTTGCCCACTTATCAGATTCAAAAAACTTGATTTTCCTGAATTTACCCTTCCCATCAGCGCAATATGAAGTCTTAAAGATTTTGGCGTATTTTGCATGTTTTCCCTCTACTTTCCGTATTCCGACAGACTTAAAATAACTTGATTGGCTATGGTCAGACCAAAAACCGCCGTAACTGTTGGTAATGAACCTAAAATATGGCGTGCTCTGCTCTTATTTTCACCATTTTCTTCTTCTGCCAATGCCGTTTCCGGAAGAATTATCTGTTCATCGGAATAAACGCAATTGATTTGGCTTATATCTATACCTCTTTTTCTTAAACGCTTGCGAATAAATTTTGCCAAAGAGCAATTTTTGCTGGAGCTTAGTTTTCCGTATTTTATACATGAAATATTCGTTTTTAATGCCGCTCCCATTGAGGAAATAAATGGTATTTTTTCATTGTATAATTCTTCTATCAGACAACATTTGGGATTCAACGCATCTATAGCATCAACCACAAAGTCAACCGGTTCTTTCAATAATGCTTTTATTGTTTCCGAATTAACAAAAACATCATAGGTTTTTATTTGGCAATTTGGATTAATTTCTTGCACTCGTCGGCGGGCGACTTCCGTCTTTTTTTCTCCTATAGTTGAGGTTAACGCTAATATCTGGCGGTTGATGTTTGTTTCATCAAAAGTATCAAAATCAACCAAAATCAGCTTACCGATGCCAGCCCTTGCCAGTGCCTCCAAAGTATAGCCGCCTACAGCTCCAAGTCCGATTATCATTACCGTGGAATTTTGCAAGCGCTCCAAACCTTTTTCTCCTAAAAGCATTTGTGTTCTTAATAGTCGGGGATTAGCTTTTTCCATTAATAAACCTCTTTGAATTTTGATAAACAATCTCACTCAATTTTTGATACTCTTCTCCGCGAATTGATGCAATTTCTTTAAGCAAAAACGGAATTTGTTCAGGTTGGCTTTCTTCGTCATTTTTGCTCTGATACGGACCATCTGTTTCAATTAATAATTTTTCAAGAGGAACTGTTTTTAAAATTTCTTCTCTTGCCGAATTTCTTAGTATTGAGTGTGAAAATGACACATAACCATTTGCTTTTACTACTTTCTTCAGAAGTTCTACTTTACCATTGTATGAATGAAAGACAAAGCTCTCGGGAAATTCTTTCCAATAATTCTCCAGCCAGTCTTGTACTTTTACCGCATGTATTATTAGCGAACGATTCAGACATTTTGCTAATTCAATTTGTATTCGAAAAATCGAATTTTGCGGTTCGATTTCCGGATTTTTAATTCTATCCAGCCCACTTTCTCCCACCAATGCCTGAGGGTATTTTTTTAAAATACCTTCTAATCTGACCTCCCAATCAGATGTTATGGTTCCCATATGCCATGGATGAATTCCAAATGCCGGAATTATTCGTTCGGGATTTTCTTCCGTAAGTTTTTCAACTTCAGCCCAATCATTTTCAGAAGTTGCGGCACATATAAACTTATCCGCCCCGCATTCTACAGCTTGCGCCATGATTTGCGGTGCATTCTTTGATTTATAGTCTTGCAAATGGATATGGGTGTCGATAAATTGCATAGATGATGCCTTTATTGTAAAATTATGAGGATTGTAAGGAATTATGACTATTTTGACAAGACCAATTTTGGAAATCAATCTTGCAAATTTGCTCGAAAATTACAAGATGTTGGAAAAATTGGCAGATAAATCAACACCGGCTGCCGTTGTTAAAGATGATGCTTACGGTTTAAATGCAGAAATTGTTGCAAAGACTCTTTATGAAAAAGCAAACTGCCGAAACTTTTTTACTGCTCATGCCGTGGAAGCTGAAAAGATAGCTCCCAATCTTAAAAATGCAAGGATTTTTGTTTTGCAGGGAATCGGTGAAGACAGTTTAGAGATTTTTAAGAAAAATCATCAAATTATTCCTGTTATTTCGAGCCCTGAAATGTTTGCTTTTTGGAAAGATAATAAAATTGAAGGTGTAAAGCCGGTTATTCATGTTGAAACGGGACTTAATCGTCTCGGTTTCAGAAGAAAAGAGCTTGAAAAACTTACAGAAACGGATAAGGCTGAGTTTGGAATGGTTATGTCTCATTTGGCTTGTGCTGATGAAAAAGATCATTTTATGAATGAACATCAACTCCGCAATTTTAATGAGATTAGAGAAACTTTCTTCCCAAAACTTCCGGCTTCTCTTTCGGCTTCAGACGGTGTCTTTTTAGGACATGATTTTCAACAAAATTTGGTTCGTCTCGGTGCGGCTATGTATGGTATCAATACCGCTCCTTATAGAGAAAACCAAATGAAAAACGTGGTTCGGATTATGGCTCCGGTCTTACAGATTGAAGACTTACCTAAAGGTGATTTTGTTGGTTACTCAGCAACTTATCGGGCTAATACGAATCGAAAAATAGCGATTATTTCCATTGGTTATGGAGACGGTATACCTCGTTCACTCTCTAATGTCGGAAAAGTATTTTTCAAAAATTGTGCCTCTTTGAGTGAAGCTCGGATTATCGGCCGGATTTCTATGGATAATATCATTTGCGATGTTACCGGTATTGAAAACCTTAAGGTCGGCGACATGGCCTTTTTAAGTGATGATTTCTATACGCTTGATGATATGGGACGAGATGCCGGGACAATCTCTTATGAGATAATGTCTCGCGTTGGGAAAAATACTCGTTATATCAGACGTTATATAGATTAAAAAAAACCGAGAGAATTTTCTCTCGGTTTTTTTATTATTATCTTCCTCCGGATCTACCCATCCCCATATTGAGCAGAAATTGTTCAAAGTCTCTATACTCGGTTTGTCCCATCGTTGCGGCTCTGTTATGGATTTCAAGCGCGTTTCTGGCTTTTTCCATATCTGCGTGCGGGAATTGTCCAAAGCGTTTATGCGTATCCGATTGTCCCATTGTTGCGGCTTTATTATGGACTTCAAGTGCCTTTCTGGCTTTTTCCATATCTGCGTTATGAGTTTCTTGATTTATATTTCCTTCATGCAGATATTCTATATTTCCGCCTTTTACAATCATGACACCATGTTCTGCTTTCATAACCAGCGTATCTTCCTCTCCTTGAACCGGATGAAGCTCATAGGTTGCCCATTTTTGTGCGCCAACCCTCTCAAGAACGGTTTGCTGATATTCTGCATTGCTGAGCGAACCACTTTGGGTTTCACGCAATGCCGCTAATTTTTCTTGAGCTCTGGCATATAATGCCTTTTGTGTATCTGTTGACAAGTTCGGTGCACGTCCATGTTCTTCGTATGTTCTGATTACAGATTGAACGTTTCCGGTTTTCTCATCAACAGCCATTTCAACCAATCCATGTTGTGTCGGTAAGAAATACTTTGATCTATCACCAACCGTGTAATAATACAGTCCGGTCTTTTGATCAAAAGTAGTTTCCTTAGCTATTGTTTTCATTTCTTTATTTATAACTTCAGCATCGGCTTTGTAAACCTCACCCGTAACTTCTTTTTCTTGAACACTTGTCTCCAGAGCTCCGGAACCGCCCAAAAATCCTTTTTGAACTTTAATAGCTCCGTGCTTATCACGATCAAAAATTGTTCGTCCGTGTTCATCTTTCATCAAGTTTCCGTTATCATCCAACTTCGGATAAACTTTACCAATTTTGTATTTGCCTAAGTCTGCCTCACCATTGGATATTTTTCCGTTTACAATACGATAAACATTTCCGTTTTTATCATATGCTAAACCGTTTTCCGGAAGTTTTGTACCATTGGCTTGAACCTCCTCAACATTGTAGAATTGAGTATGTGTATTTATTGCCATCGGCGTATTGGAAAATGCTTCTCGATATTCAATAATATCAACTGTTCCTTTTGCATTTTGGAACTCTGTGAAATTGTTTTCACTAAAGTTTAATGCGGCCAATTCTTTTACCTTCGGCAAGTCTATCGCATCATTATTCGGAACATCTGTAGGTATATCATTTACTTTTGAAGATGATACATTTCCAGAACCAAAGGCTCCTTTTCCATGAACATCCTCTGTTCCCTCACAGTCTATTGACATTTCCGCATGGCTTAAGTTTTTATTATAAACTTTATAAGGATTGTCTTCAAAACTTAATGAACCCGGTCCTTTGTAGTAGCCTATTTTATGAGCTGAAAATTCATCTTTTGCATCCCAGTTTAGTGTTGCTATTCCGCGATGAATAATCGCCTGTTGGCTTACTGTCAAAGCGCCATCACAATTAATGTCTTTATCCATTAACAAACGGGCGGCATATGGGCCTAAGTTTGTTTTAAATATGGCATCAATAGTTTCTTTGCCGGCAGTTCCGTTAAGAACACTCTCCCAATCTTCTTTGCTTATCTTAGCTTCCGCCAAATAATTACCAATATTCTTGCTTGTAATTCCTCCGACATATGATCTAAGCATATTACGAGAATACAAATATTCCTGAGCATTCATCTCTGCCGGTTTTCCTTCTAATTCTCCGGCTTGATCAAGTAATTTTACTTTCTCAATAACAGCTTCCGGGCTCATTCCCTTACCTTCGCCATCTTTGAAGCATTCTTCATAAAGATATCTACGGAAGAAGGCTGCTTGTTCACTGTTTCCTTTGAAATGATTCAGGTTTTCAAATCTTGTTTCATTATATCCTTCCGGAGTTTTGAAGTTAAGTTTCCATTCTCCGTTGATTTGACTTAAATCCGTTTCTGCAACAGGGGCATCTAAAACTTTACCATCATTTAATTGTGTAGTTACTTGTTGTATTTCTTCTTTACTGAACCCTTTTTCTTCCAAAGCGGCCTCAAGATCATGGCGCGTTATATCTTCATATTTGCCATTTTCTTTAAGGCTTTCCAGAGCTGCTTTTACATCTGCCGTCTTATCTTGCATAAGCGGTTTTCCGTCTTCTCCCAGAACCGGATTGCCTTCATTATCTACTTGCGGCAACTCTATTTTTACGCCATTTTCCGCAGCTCCGAGCATATTTACTTGCTCATCACTCAACGTAATAGGAGCTGTCTGTTCTGCAATATATGCATCAAGCTCGGCTTTACTGTTAAGCTCATGTTCTTTCATGAATTCTTTAACTTCATCAACCGTTAAGCCGTCTTCCGCATCGCCATATCCTAATTTGATAAGGTTTGCTTTGTATGCCGTATCCAAACCATTATTTTCACCATTGATTTGTGTTAACTCATCACTTAACGCTTTGTCAGCCTTTAGTGCTTCAACCGAATCAAACCCTTTCTCTTTCATTTGGTTGCGAATTTCATCATCCAAAGATGTTCCTTCATCAAGATTTTCTTTGTCAATTCCCAAATGCTCGGCCAAAGCATCTTTTTCGGCTTCCGGAATAGCGGTTATTTCTTTGTGAATATTAGCCTCGGCTTGTAAATTCTCTACAGATTCAATATCATTGATTTTCATGTAGTCTTTGATATCTTCATCCGTAACGGCTCCGTTCTCTCCGCTTCCTTCTATACCGAGTTCTTTAGCAATATCTTCTTTTCCTTCCAGATTTTCAATTGCTTTTTCTAACTCAAGATCTTTGATGTGTGCTTGTAAATCTGCAACATCCTTGATACGATCTACTTTATCATTGTCTGCATTTATAACCTGTTTCAGAACTTCTCTTTGCTGTTCTTCGGTCAAGGATTCAAAAGCTACTTTTTCTCCATCAACTTCCGGAAGCATATCATCCGTTACCAAGCCATTTTCATGAGCACTGTTCAATACAGACTGAAGCTCTTCCGTGCTCAATCCACTGACAGACTGATTTACCGTAAAATCTCTAATAGAATCCAAACTGCTGAGCTTATGTTCAACAAAGGCTTTCTCAAATGCTTCATCAGATAATCCGAGTTTCTCTTTGTAACTATGGTATAAACCTTTATCTAAGTTTTCAATTTTTTCATCTAAAATTTTTGCTTTTAACTCATCTAACGTTTTATAGCCAAAATTAATCATCTTTTGAACGATTGTTTGGTCATCCAACTCATCTCCGGTGATACTTTTCCAATTACTTATATAATCGTTAAATGCATCGCGATTATTAGCAACAACCTTCATCGTTTCAAGTGTATTGACCACCTCTTCAACGTCACTCAGATTATTAACATGCGGTAGTGTTATTGATGCATCAACACCATTGTATGTTAATTTCGGTTTGTCTTGATCAATAATGAATTGTTTTATCAAATTATTCTTAACTTCTTGTGTGATTTCTTTGCCTTCTGCAACTGAAACCTGTCCTAAAGAATTTAAGCGGTTAAATAAATCATTAACTTTTTCCTGATTTTGGGCAATCTCATTATCCAATACCAAGTCAAGCAATTCATCCGGTTTATCGGCATCATTTTCTTTCATGATATTAAAGAGCAGTGCCTTTCTGCCTTCTTTATCCAATTTATTAATAATCCCAAGCCTTTCTTCTGCCGTTAAATCCGCAAATGTTTTACCCTCCGGCAAGCTGACGCCTTCCGGCAGAGGAACGCCTTCCATCAACTCGGGATTGCTCATTGCCATACCGGCTGTTGCACGCACTGCACGATCAAAATCAATATTCTCCGGCGTTTTAGGATTTTTACTCATCATATTATCAATTAATTCATTGATGTTTGATGTCTCTTTGTTGTCATAGATTTTGTAAGCCGTATAAACAGCTAAAACTCCAAGAGCGGCAACACCTCCAGTAATTCCTACTTTTTTATTAAACTTTTTCTTTTCATCTGCAGATAAGCCGTTATACCAGGTTCTAAATTGCCTAATTCCCATTCCGGCAGCAAGAGCGCCCATCACACCTCCACCGGCCATCTGGACTTTACGACCAACCATTCCGGCATCTTGATAAATACTGCTGTTGTCAATTAACGGAGCACTGGTTTCGGTAATATGGGCGGCTGTTTCTGTTGTATTATTTACAGCATCCGATGCATCTGCCACATTTGAAACAGCATCGGCTATATCATTGACATGCAGGAGCGCAAAACTTCCCAAACCTACGGTTGCTAAAGCGGCACTACCGATTTTTAACTTATCTTGCAGACTTGAATTTTTCCAATATTCTCGGAAACTCAGTTTTTCTCCACGTTCTTCCGCTTCTTTACTCTTTTCATGAAAATCACTCAAAAATCTCTTGGTTCCGCGACGGAAACGATATGCGGCTGCAACGGCTGCTACAGGCAGAGCAATTCCGCTTCCGGCCGTAAGCAATACGGCTCCCGTCATTGCTATACTCGGAGCTATTTTTGTAGCAACCTTTCCGGCTACTCGAAACCATTTGAAACTCGGATGTTTGGCTTGTACTCTATCTGCCCATGCCGTTGTTTTTTCATTGAGCTTCTTTACAACCGGTATATTTCCAAACTTTTGACCAAGACGAGCACTAAACCCATCTATCTTAACGGATAAAGCAGCCAAATTAGACAAGAATGAATGCTGACTGACTTGGATTTTTTCAGATTTTGGTAATTCAATACCTGACGTTACTTTTTCAAATTTTGCAAAGGTTGCTTTTAGTTTTGAGCTTAAAGCATTTTTACTCAGCCCTTGAATATAATTTTTAACTTCAGCATTTGTCTTACCGCTTTTTATTTGCGCTTGTATTTCTTTGGCAAATTCGGCAGCGTTCCCTTCATGTTCAGATGAAAGAATTAAATTAAATGCAGAAGCGCGTGCCGCTGATTTGAATTTGTCTAATATGATTTGTTTTTGCTTTTCTTTCGGAGCTTGGGCAAATTCCGGATTAACCATAATTTCTTGGCGGATTTCCTGCCATGTGGCGTCCATCATATCTTCGGTAATATCTATCGGCTTGCCTTGCTCGTCAAAAGAATTCATATTGGAGAACATTTTCTCCATTTCTACCAATTCAGGAGCTTTTTCTTCCGATGATTTTAATTCTGAATAGATTGTCTCGAACGCATCTAAATTTGCTTCCAAGACCTGTTCGTTCAACTTAGGATTAGATAATCCATTTTCATCATCATAAAGTTTTTTGGCTCTTTCTATGGTTAAAACAACTTTTGATTTGGCATCTGCATTATTTACATAGACTTTATCTGCTAGTTCCAAAATATCTTCATAGACTGTCGGCTCAATTGTTTCTCCTTTGTCCGAAACAATATCTTTTAATGTTTCATGAGACAATTCGCGCCATTTATTCAGAGCCTCAATTTTTTCTTCATTACTCAAACTTACTGAGCCTATCATGTCCGGAATCAAGTTTAACTGTTCTATAGTTAAAGCATTATCCTCCTTTTTATTGCTCAATACACGATTGACAAAATGAGTATCTAATTTGTTAACATAGGCTTTATCTGCCGGGGTTCCTTCCCGATTAATTACTTCTTTAGCTTGTTTAATTTCCGAAGCCGTTAATAAATCAAGATTTCCTTTTAAAATCTCTAATGCCTCGGGTAAGCTTAATTGTTTTTGTTGTTCAGCCATTATAAAAAACTCCTTAGTCTATGAAAAATCGCTTAATTGTTTACACTATACACTATTTTTTTAGTGTTTTCAATATGTTTTTTGTCAAATTAGGCGATTTTATCTAAAACCTTTCAAATACCAATCATATCTTCGATTCTATCGCTAAAAAGTTAAAATTTCGTCAGTTTTTTATTGTTACAGTTTCATTAAACTTTTTTTATTTCTTTTTACAAAAAAACAGCCTTGCTTTTCACAAGGCTGTCTAGATTATTTGCTCCTTCAGAGACTAAGCTGCTTTTCCGGAGCTAACCTTTGCATCAAAGCAGATTTTGGCTCCTTCTATATCCGCTTGTGTTCCGGATACACAATCTTTAGAAACTTTTACGGCCAATACTTGCTCGGCAATATAATCTCTGTTTTCTTCCAATGCTTTTAATAATTCTTCATTATCCGTTGCATAGCTCAACTCTATACGATCCGAAATATTGAAGTCCTTATCTTTACGCATGGTCTGGATTAAACGAACGAAGTCTCTTGCCATTCCTTCTCTTTTGAGCTCGTCTGTCACATTTGTATCCAATGTTACCAGAGCTTTATTATCGGCAAAAGATCGACCAGCTATTCCAGGTAAAAGTTCATGACGTTTTTCAAACAAGTCGTTTGTTAAAACACAACCCGCAATCAGTACCGTGTTGCCGGTTCCGTCACACCATTCGCCTTTCTTGTATGCGGCCATGACTTTTCCCATATCTGCTCCGAGTTTTTTACCTAATAACGGTGTGTAAAGGTAAAGTTTGGTTTCCGCATATCTGCCGATATCATTATCAAAAGATATGTTTTTAACATTTAGTTCTTCTTTAATGATGTTCTGATATTGCTCATTAACAAAATCAAGATTATCGGCAACTATTGTCAATCTGTTCAATGGCAGACGGTTACGCAGATTTTTTTCTTCTCGGATGAATTTTCCTGCTGAACACAAATCCTGAATAAAATCCATTTCCGTCATCAGTTTTTCATCTTCTTTTATTTCTGAGAGCTGCGGATAGTCCGTTAAATGGACGGATTCTTCTCCGGTCAGTGTTTTGAAAGTGTATTCCGCCATGAAGGGCATTAACGGCGCTAAAATTTTGCTCAAATTTACCAAAACCGTATAAAGTACGTCAAACGCCTGTTTATCG
This sequence comes from uncultured Alphaproteobacteria bacterium, assembly GCA_944391465.1. Lineage (GTDB taxonomy): Bacteria > Pseudomonadota > Alphaproteobacteria > RF32 > CAG-239 > CAZU01. The sequence continues at coordinate 35,045 of CALXTS010000010.1, read as the reverse complement.
CCTTCCCAAAAACGCTCACGCGTGCGGCGAATATACCAGTTATTCAAAACCTCCATAAATGAAGCTGCCTCATTACAAGAAAGCGAAACGTCATATGTTTCAAGGCCTTGTTTTACGATTTTGCTTAACCGTTTTAATTTAGATAAAATGTAATTATCCAAATTTTCTGTTGATGCGTAAACTTCTTTTGCCTGATAGTTTTCCGCATTGGCATATAATGTAAAGAAGTATAACGCATTCCACAACGGAATTAAGGCCACTCTGGAGGCTTTGGCTATTTCTTTTCCCTCCTTATCTACGGCTAAATTTCCGCCTTTCAAAACCGGTGATGAAACTAAAAACCAACGCAATGCATCTGAGCCGATTGTTTCCAAAATTTCATTCGGGTCTGGATAATTTTTCAAGCGTTTGGACAGTTTTTGACCACCTTCAGCCATCAATAATCCCGTACAGATACAGTTCTTAAAGGCCGGACGATTATGCAATGCCGTTGATAATACCGTTAATGTATAAAACCATCCGCGCGTTTGATCCATCGCCTCAACGATAAAATCTGCCGGAAAATGATTTTCAAACCAGTCTTTATTCTCAAATGGATAATGAACTTGCGCATATGGCATTGATCCGGATTCAAACCAGCAGTCAAAGACATCACCAACGCGGCGCATCATTGTTTGGCCTGACGGATCATCCGGATTGGGATATACGACTTCATCAATATACGGTTTGTGTAAATTTTTTACCTCAATTCCGGTTTTTTCTTTTATTTCTGCTACAGAACCAAAAACATCTACTCTCGGAAACTTCGGATTATCTGATTTCCATACCGGAATCGGAGTACCCCAAAAACGATTTCGGGAAATTGACCAATCTCTGGCTCCTTCAAGCCATTTACCGAATCTTCCGTCTTTAATATGTTCCGGCACCCAGTTGATTTGTTGATTGTTTTTAACCATATCTTCTCTGAAATCCGTAACCTTTACAAACCAGCTTGACATTGCTTTGTAAATTAACGGCGTATCGGTTCTCCAACAGAACGGATACGAGTGTGTGTATTGTTCTTTTTTGACCAAAATGCCACGTTCTTTTAATAACTGCATAATCGGCTCATTGGTTTCAAAAACTTGTTTACCTTCATAATCAGGAACTTCTGAAGTGAATTTTCCGGCTTCATCAACCGGGCAAACCACAGGGAAGTTCTCGTCATATGCACGGCAGGCATCAAAGTCGTCTTGTCCAAAACCCGGCGCGATATGAACAATTCCGGTGCCATCTTCCGTTGAGACAAATTCTCCGCTTAAAACTTTGAATGCGCCATTTTCTTTAAGATGTTTAAAATATGGGAACATCGGTTCATAACTCATTCCGACTAATTCTTTTCCCTTCATGCTGCCGACTTTGGTGGCTTGTTCCAGTTGTTTTTTATAACGTCCAAGCAAAGCCTCTGCCAAAATATATTTTTGCCCGTTCTCTTCCATAACGGCATAATCAATATCCAAACCTACCGCTAACATCAGATTTGATGGCAATGTCCACGGTGTGGTTGTCCAGACAAGAATGTTCATACCGTTTTCCAATTTAAACATTACGGTTATTGCATTGTCTGTTTTATCCTGATAGCCTTGATTTACTTCAAAGTTAGACAATGGCGTTTCTGCTGCCCAAGAGTACGGCAAAACCCGATAATCTTCGTAAACCAGACCTTTTTCCCATAACTGTTTGAAATTGTTTATAACACTTTCCATAAAAGGCAAGTCCATGGTCTTATAATCATGGTTGAAATCCACCCAACGACCTATCCGCTTGAACATTTCAACCCAAATACCTGAATATTTCAAAACATCAGAACGACAAAAATCATTAAACTTTTCAACGCCATATTCTTCAATTTGCTTACGTCCGGAAACACCCAGTTGCTTTTCTGCCGACATCTCCGCCGGAAGTCCGTGACAGTCCCAGCCCAAGCGACGCTCTACTTTTTTTCCGTTCATTGTTTGGAAACGGGCAACAACATCTTTAACATATGAGACCATTATGTGACCATAGTGCGGTGTTCCGTTGGCAAACGGCGGACCATCATAAAAAACAAATTCTGCTGCGCCGTCTCTGTTATGTACGGATTTTTCAAACGTTTTATCTTCTTCCCAAAATTTGAGAACTTGTTTTTCGACTTCGACAAAGTCAGGTTTGGCCTTAACCTCTGCATAGTATTTAGTCATGTAAAAATACCCTAATTTAAATTGACAATGATTGTTTTGAAAAGTTTTTTATTTTTTATGTATAGAAAGATGCTATCCCCTAAGGGATAATAATGGATGAAACGGAATGTATGTACAAATAAAGCATCTATCTTTGACCTTGTTAAATTCTGCAATGAATTTAATACACTAATTTTGCGGAGTCAAATATAAAGTGCAATTATAAAATAATGTTTTTAAAACGGGAAAGCCCCTCTTTTCTCAAAGAGGAGCTTTTTGCAATGTCAAATTCAAATACCGGAAGGATATCGGCTTTCACAAGCAGATATCCCCGTGGACAGGGTTAGAGTCTACCATATTATGGTCCTGTCCTTATTTATATATCACTAAAGAAGTTGTCTCCATTAAAGGAATAGGTCTTTCCATACAACAGAAGAGCTATTCCTCGGGAATCCCTAAATGGAATGATTAGGTAAAGCGTATTACATATCAACGCAAATTCCCTGTTTTAAGTCTTGTTTGTTTTGTTTGTCTTTCTCTAATTACTTTCGCTCGTCACTACTTATAATTAAAAAAGCAATTTTTTTACAGTTCAGTCCATACAACGGAGGAATAGTAAAAAAACGATATTTTACAATTATGTGCTAAAAATTCTTTATGATTGCTTTCCAATTAGCACTTCTGAAAATTTTGTCAAGAACTTTTATGATTGCGGTAAAAATATTTCTCCGCAAATAATCGGCTCCGGAACACCGGTTACCGTCGGAATACCAACCGGCATTTGATAAAAACGGCGGACGGCTATATAAGCGGCCGCTTGTGCTTCCATAACCTCTGACTTCCACCCCATTTCACGGGCACTTTTAACTTCTATCCCGTCAAGTCTTTGCCTTAGAAACCGCATTAATGTAGGATTTTCCGCTCCGCAACCACATATTATAACTTCTTTTGGCATCAACGGTATATATAATGAAAGTGAATAGGCTATCGTTTCTGCAATATATGCCGTAGCCGTCGCACATCCGTCTGCCAAAGACAATCCTTCCAAATGTTCCAATTTATCATAAAAAAGACTACAGTCTGCCGATTTGGGCGGATATTTAGCTAAATACTTATGGCGCATCATACTGGCGAGAATCGAATGATTTATTGTTCCCGTTATTGCAAGTCTTCCGTTGTAATCTGCATGTTGGGCCCCGTGTTTATCCACCCAATCATTGATTGCCGCGCATCCGGCTCCGGCATCAAAACCCATTACCTCACCGTTTTGACCTATCCAAATAATTGATGAAATACCGTCTATATTGACAATAACTATCGGTTTTTCTTTATCACAACACAAACACATATGGTATGCCGCACTGAGCGGAGAACCTTGACCTCCGGCTATAATATCCGATTTTCGAAAATTGCTGACAACTTGGATTCCCAACAAAGATGATAGCTTTTTACAATCTCCGATTTGATGACAGTAACACTGTGATGGATTTTGATGAATTATCGGCCCGGAAAAACCGATGATATCTATTTTTTCTGAATATAAATCTATAAAATCCGTAATGATTTCATGAAAATATTTTGTTAATTGCTGCTCCAAATCTGACAAATATTCATTATCAATTTCTTCTTTCTTCCGTCCCGATATATTTAAAATCTTCCGTCTGATGGTATCATCGTACGGAATAACTTGTGATGGGCCGAAGTCAAAAACATCCACTCCGTCGGTTGTTATTACCGCAAGTTCTATACTTTCTAATGATGAATTACTGATAACTCCCAATGAACGCTTTGTCTTGAGCATTTCCATTCTAAAAAACTTTACTCCCTTGTTGCATTGTTTTAATATTATGATAATATGCGTTAAGATTTGGTTATAAATTAATTAAGGAAAGGGAAAATGAGCAATTTTAAATCACAGTTTTTAAATATCATGGTTGAACGCGGCTTCTACAATCAATGCACAAACGAAAACGGTTTTGACGCTTATTTGTATGAATGCGAAAAAAGCGGAAAACCGGCTGTGGGTTATCTGGGCTCTGACCCTACAGGCGACAGTCTTCATGTCGGACATATTGTCCCTTTAATGATGATGCGTTGGTTTCAAAAATGCGGACATAAACCTTTGACTTTGGTCGGCGGAGCTACCGCTCGCATCGGAGACCCTTCCGGCAAAGATAAATTGCGCCCTTTTTTGAGTGACGAAACACTTGCTGAAAATATTAAAGGTTTGAAAAAATCATTCAGCAAATTCTTAAAGTTCGGCGACGGCAAAAATGACGCTGTTATGGTTGATAACTGGGACTGGTTTAAGGATATAAATTACCTCGCGTTTCTTCGGGATATCGGCACTTATTATTCCGTCAACAGAATGCTGACCATGGATAGTGTAAAGTCCAGACTTGACCGCGAGCAACCAATGTCTTTTTTGGAATTTAACTATATGTTATTGCAAGGATATGATTTTTGCGAACTTTTCCAAAAATATGGTTGTCGGGCTCAAATTGCCGGTTCTGACCAATGGGGAAACATTACCTCCGGAACGGAATTGGGGCGCCGTAAATATGATGTTGAATTATTTGGCTTTACCAGCCCGATTATTACAGACGCTTCAGGAAAGAAAATGGGCAAGTCAGAAGGTAATGCCGTTTGGATTAATGATGAGAAACTCTCTTCTTATGATTACTACCAATATTTCCGCAATATCGGCGATACGGAAGTCGGAAAATGTCTGCGCATTTATACCGATTTACCGATAGATGAGATTGAACGCTTGGAAAGCCTTAAAGATCAGGAAATTAATGAGGCCAAGAAAATATTGGCTTTTGAAGCGACTAAAATCTGCCGCGGAGAAGCTGAAGCAAAAGCCGCTCAGGAAACTGCAGTCAAAACTTTTGAACAAGGTATTGCCGGTGGTGAGCTTCCCTCTATTGAATTAAATTCCGTCAACGGGCTCGGCGTGTTAGACGCTTTCTTGCAAATCGGATTTGTTCAAAGCAAAGGTGAAGCTCGCAGATTGATTAAGCAAGGCGGCTTAAAACTTAATGACAGCACGATAACCGATGAAAATTATATTCTTTCGGCTCTTGATATCAAAGACGGACAAATTAAACTATCACAGGGTAAAAAGAAACATGGTTTAATAAAAGTTGCTTAAATTTTATTTGATAAAAAAAGCTGAGAATTCTCGGCTTTTTTTATTGTTTATTTCTTTATGTTTTGCTAGTATCCGAATTACTAATATATTCATTATTAAATTAAATACATATAATCATGAGACTTAGTAAAATTTCCTCAAGAATTGAGGGTGTTAAAGAAAGCGCAAAACAATTTGAGTTGCATTTGGAAGGTTGCAAAACCTATTGGATTGATAAGAGCAAGTTAATAACCTCTCCTCAGAAAGGGCAAGTAATTACTTTATCCTTCTATTTGGATATTCTTTGCGGGATAGAGTTAGACGGAAAATTAATATTCCAATTAACTCGGGAACATCTTTTGACTGAAATTAATCTTTTAGGAAAGCAACTTGAAAAAGAAATTTATCAAGAAAAAGCATCAGAAATGAAAAGTGAAATTGCCAAAGCAAATGCCGGTTTACTACCAATCTTGCAACATCGTTTGGCTATGTTCAGAATTTCATTTCCGACGGTATCCCTTGAAAATTGGCTTAGGGAAACGCGAGCAAACGAACTGGCTCAAAGTTTGTTTTTGGCTGAACAGGAACAAAAAAGTTCCGATTTTTCACTCCAAGATGCGGCTCAATTTTCGGATAGAAGCCAAAATGATGAAACGTTAAGATATGCCTTGTCGCTTGTACACCTGATTGAACAGGATATGGAGATGTATAAGGAGTTGGGCAGTTTTGACAGTTTGGCTTTTGCTTCGAAAATGTTTTACTCAAAAACATTACGTTCGCAAAACCTGTTCGGGCAATATTGCAGTGTACGGCAAATTGTTAATTATCAGGCTTTCCTGACTAAAAAACAAGAAGCCGTCGCCGCCGTATAGAGGGTTGTAAGGTATATAAAAAAGGTTGGTTATCGCAAAACCAACCTTTTTTATTTTGTTTCATACTTGATATTTATATTTTGATACCTTAAATTTAGTTAATGCTGATAATTGTATTATCGTTCGGATTATAAAAATATGGAAGAAAATTTACCAGAACTACGAGATATTCATATTCCTGACGGGGTATCCGTATGGCCTCTTGCTTACGGATGGTGGATTATTCTTGCCTCTATTTTGGGCGTTTTGCTGGCTATTTACTTGTTTATGTTTTTACAAAAAAAATCTAAGAAAGTTTATGCTTTACGCCTTTTACGCAACATTCACTGCAACAACTCCTTAAATTCCGTAGTCGAAATGTCTGCTATTTTGCGGCGAATCTGTGTTTTTAAATATAAAGAAGCTACCGTTTTGATGGGCGCAGATTGGCTCAATTTCCTTAATGCACATTGTAAGATACAACTTGACGGAAATGCCGCCGATTTACTACTTAATGCACCTTATATGAAAGCTGAAAAAAATAAGATAAATTCTGCCGATGTTGTTAAATTGAAACTGTTTTGTCAGGCTTGGATAGGAGAAAATCTATGAGTCAATTTGCTTATCCTTACGCCTTTGCTTTATTGTTTCTTCCGTTTATCATCCGTTTTATTTTTCCCGCAGTTAAAGGCTTGCATGGAGATGCGTTAAAAGTCCCTTTTATTTCTGATTTAGAGAGAATCTCCATTAAATCGGGAAGCCTTTGGAATATCGGAAGTGCCAATAATGAAAAAATCTTTTCTAAATTCTTTTGGCTTTTGTATTTAATTTGGTTCTTATTGGTTTTTGCAGCCGCTCGTCCGCAATGGCTCGGGGAGCCCGTACGTCTTAAAAATGAAAGCCGCGATATTTTGTTGGTTTTAGATATTTCTAACTCCATGTTGACGCCGGACTTTTCTTTAAATGGTTATCAAATCGACCGTTTAACCGCATTAAAAAAAGCAGCCGGAGAATTTTTAAAAAAACGCAGTGAGGATAGAATCGGTTTGATTTTATTTGGAACGCGCGCTTATTTGCAAGCTCCTTTAACATTTGATAAAAAGTCCGTCGGTGAAATTTTATGGTCCATGGATGCCGGAATGGCGGGAAATTCAACCGCAATCGGCGATGCTATGGGACTGGCCTTAAAAACTCTTAAAGATGCCCCGAATCCTGAGAATAAAATTATTATTCTTCTGACGGACGGTGAAAATAATGATGGTAGCTTATCCCTTGCGCAAGTCACAAAACTGGCTCAAGATGAAGGTATCAAGACTTATACCATCGGCGTTGGGAGTCCTGAAAATATGGTTTCTTCTTTCTTTGGAATCCGTTTAGGAAATCAAAATGAATTAGATGAAAAAGGGTTGCAAGAATTAGCTCAAGCTACTAAAGGAACTTATTTTCGTGCTGATGATACCAACGCACTTCAGAAAATTTATAATACCATTGATAAAATGGAACCGACCGAACATGATGAGCGATATGTCCGAGAAATTAAAGAATTATTCTATATTCCTCTGATTGGCGCAATTTTTCTCAGTATGGGTTTAGCCTTGGTTTTAAGGAGAATTAACTGATGGAAGAATTTTTTATAAAGTTTCATTTCTTGCGTCCGTGGTGGCTTTTACTTCTCCTTTTGCCTTTATTCTTTTATATTAAAAATCTTAAAGGAAAAAGCAACAAATCTTCTTGGGAAAAAGTCTGCGACAAGCGTTTACTTGAATACTTGCTGATTAAAGGGTCTTCCGCACAAAGAAAGATAATGTCTTGGCTGGCTCTGCTCGGATTGGTTTCCGCAATTGTTGCCGCGGCCGGACCAAGTTGGGAGAAGGTTGAGCTGCCCAGTCTTGCACCTGAGAATCCTCTAATGATTCTCTTAAACGTATCTTCTGATATGAAAGAAACTGATTTAACACCAAACCGTTTAAGTCGTGCTAAATTTAAAATAAAAGATTTATTAGAAGCCCTTAAAGGGGGGCAAGTCGGCTTGGAAATTTACAGCCGAGAACCATTTATGATTTCTCCGCTGACAGAAGATGCGCAAATCCTTATAAATTTGCTACCAGCTATTAATTTTGATATTATGCCCAGCAACGGTGATCGTCTGGACAGAGCTATTGAGTTAGCAATTGAAAAATTTAAGAATGCCGGATTTATGCAAGGCGAAATTATCGTTTTTGCGCCTGATGCCGGAGAACGTTTTGATTTGGCTTTGAATGCCGCGCAAAAAGCTCAGAAAGAAAATTTTAAAGTAAATATCATTGCAACTGCAAAAAATCCATCCGAACGTTTGCAATTAATTGCTCAAAAAGGCGGCGGAATTTACTCTGCTCTAAGTAATTCAGATGCCGAAATTAAAAATTTGGTCACCAAAATAAACCAACCAAATCAAAAGTTAAAAGAAGGCAAAAATCTGCAATCCGTGTGGTTGGACTACGGATATTATCTTTTGTTACTCCCTTTGCTTTGCTGTTTGTATTTCTTTAGACGCGGAATTTTAGTTATCGTTTTATTTCTCTATACTTCACCTTCTTATGCCGGCTTTTTCTTAAATGAAAATCAAGAAGCACTTAAACTTTTTAATAACGGAAATTATCAGCAAGCGGCACAACAATTTGAAGATAACGCATGGAAGGGCTCTTCTCTGTATAGAAACGGAAATTTTGAAGCGGCTTTTCAGGAGTTTTCTAAAAATAATGACAAGACCTCTCTTTATAATCAAGGTAATGCTCTTGCTAAGAGCGGAAAAATTGAGGAAGCTATCGCAAAGTATGAGGAAGTTTTAAAACTTGATGCAAACCATGAAGATGCTCGCTTTAATCTTGAGTATTTAAAAAAACAACAACAGCAAAATCAACAGCCTCAAAGTAATAAAAATAATCAAGATGAAAATCAGAATCAGGATAACCAAAATAATTCCTCTCAGCAGAATCAATCTCAATCTGATGAGCAAGATAATCAGCAGAATTCTCAACAACAAAATCAGCAATCAGAACAAGAGAATAAGCAACAAAACGCATCGCAAAACAATTCTCAGGACAACCAACAAAAAAACAGTCCTCAAGAAACTCCCGAACCTAATAATGAGCCAAAACAGCAACAGCCGCAAAATTCAAATATGGAACAATCGGAAGCGGAAGATAAGAAGGAACCCAAAAATCAGCCTCGTTCTCAAAGAGGCTCTTTGCAAAAAGAAGAAGATGCTCCCAAATATGATGAAGAAATACAAGCTAAGGCTCAACAATATCGGGAAATTCCCGAAGATCCAGGCGGATTATTAAAAGCCTTTATTCTTAAAGAATATCAACGAAATCGTTATAACGAACAGTAAGAGGAAAAATTAAGATGAAAAAATTTTGCTTATGTTTAGTTTTGGCATTTCTATTTAGTCTGAATGCTCAGGCTCAGAGCTTTAATGCAAAAGTCAATCGAGATGTTGTACCTGAAGGTGAAACTTTTTTGCTGACTTTTGAGCTTGAAGGGGCAAATGCAAAATCAAATCCTGATTTTTCTGCTCTTGATAAAGATTTTATTGTTTATTCGATTTCAAATGCTTATCAGACAAATATTATTAACGGTGATGTTAAAAAGTCTCAACAATGGAATCTGGTTATGATGCCTAAAAAGTCAGGTAATCTCACTATTCCTGCCGTTTCTTTAGATGATTTAACCAGTTCTCCTCTTACCATAAAAGTCGCAAAAAACGGGGAAAATATTTCTCCGCAAGATGCTCAACAAAATCAACCGCGGTTCAAAATTAGCGGCGTTGTTGACAACAAAAATCCTTATGTTCAACAACAAATAAATTACACGTTGACTTTGCGTGATACCGGCGGATTACAAGGCGAAGAACCTCAGTTTATCGGAGATAACGGTTCTGACTGGATTATTAAAAATCTCGGAGCGCCTGAAATTTCTACTCAAATTATCAACGGTAAAAACATTCGTGAAATTGTTTTCAAATATGCTCTTTTTCCGCAAAAAAGCGGTTTATTGGAAATCCCTGCCGTCAGATTTAACGGTTATTATTTAACGCGAGAGAAAAGAAACGATCCCTTCGGAAGATTGTTTAATGACGATATGTTTATTGCCGGATTTGGTATGGCTGATGTTTTTGCCACCAGAAATCCCGTTGTTTTGACTACCGAGGCAATAAAAGTTAATGTGAAACCTGCCGCTCCCGAGAATAACGGGAATTGGTGGCTTCCGGCTTCTAAAGTTAAATTATATGCAGAATTTAATCCGGCGAATCAGGAATATCGCACAGGGGAAGCAATTAACCGAACCATTTATTTAACCGCTAATGGCGTTATTGATACGCAATTACCGGAAATTAATTTCGGAAAAGCCGAAAATGTAAAACAGTATCCGGAAAAGCCTCAGAGCGTCACAAAAGTTCAAAAAGGACAAGTGGTTTCCGTTGAAAAAATATCTAACGTTTATATCCCCTTAAAATCCGGAAAAATAACTTTACCTGAAATCACTGTAAATTGGTTTAATGTTAATACCGGAAAAATGGAGACAGCCTCTCTTCCGCCGGTTACATTAAACGTCATGGAAGGCGCCTCTGTTCCTGAGACGCAGCCTGCTGCCGTTACGGAAATTTCTGAAACCGGAGGCGCTCACACTGTTTTTCCGCCTCAGGAACAGACAGATGTCAGTGCAACAGAGCAACTTAACTCTAAAGAAATTTATCTCCTGTTGCTGATTGCTTTTATTTTGGGAATCGCTTTTTGTTGGTTTTTGATGAGAGGCTTTTCTTCAAAAAATTCTGAAAAGCATATCCGTAATTATAAAAAATATATCATTGCAAAAGCTCAGGAAAAAGACCTGCGGGCTCTGAGAGACGGGATTATTGAATGGGCTAAAAAGCATTTTCATAATGATAATATCTCTACGCTTAAAGATGTGGAAGATGCTGTTCAGAACCCTAAATTTGAGTGTGAATTGGAGAAATTAACCGAATCTTTATACTCCAAAGGTAGCATTGATTGGAATGAAAAGAGTTTTATTAAAATCTTTGAAAAAATTTATGCTCAAAAGCCGAGGAGTAAAGATGACGGCGAAATCCTGCCCAAACTCTATAAATAAATTCAGAAAAATTTATTTACATAAAATTACCTATCCCAATGATAATTTTGAGAGTTGGTATTTGACGGCTGATGAAGTTGCCGAGGTTTATAAGCAAGGAGAAATTCCTGAAATATTAATTGATGAAATTTCTCCTTCCCTTCCCAAAATTGCATTAATTTTAGCATTAGAAAAGCACCCAGAACGTCAAGAGTCCGATTATTCCATACATCCGGATTATGTTGATGCCGTTCTTAAAGCCGGCGGGTATCCTGTTTTTGTTGCTTATGATAAAGTAAAAGAACAATTGGAGAATCTTAATCCGGACGGAATCTTACTTATTGGCGGTGATTTTGCGTTTCCACCCGAGTGGTATCAAGCCCCTCCGGTTAATCAGACAAGCAAACGAGCTCAAGCATATTTAGAAATTTGTACTTATGCCCGAGAACATCATCTTCCAACCTTGGGAATCTGTGCGGGCCACCAAATTTTAGCGGGATTTTTTAACGGAAAACTACGTTGCGGTATCAATAATGGTTTAACAGAAGAGCAAAGTCATCGTCGTGGCGGTTATATTTTGGCGCACTCCGTTAATATTGTCAGAGATAGTCTTCTTTTCAAAATTCTTAATAAAGAAAAACTAATCGTTAATACTGCCCATAATGAAGAAGTTACCCGTGAAAATCTGAGAGATTTTAAAATTGTCGCAACAGCCGATGATGGTATTATAGAAGCAATTGAACCTTACCATCCCTGGCATCCTTTTGTGTTAGGCGTTCAGTGGCACCCCGAACGGTTGGTTAAACTCGGAGATGCTGACAGTTTAAATATTTTTAAGGCTCTGATTAAGGAGTGTAAGCATGATAGATAAAAATTTGATAGAAATTTCCGGCGACCCGTTCATTATTGAAATGATGTATGCTCGTAAAGAAAATATGGTCGGGCAAGATGTTTACCAACAAATCGGTTTCGGAAACAAGGCTTACATCCATAAAGACATGTGGGCTTGCTTGCAAAAGCTAATCCCTTGGCTAAAAGAACATAAACTTAAAATGAAAATTTGCGATGCTTATCGTCCGCCTTTGGCTCACAAAAAACTTAAAGAAATTATTCCGCAACCGGGCTTTTTTGCATCTGCTCCCGAGCGTTCGCAGCATTGTCACGGAACGGCCGTTGATGTTATCTTAACCGATGAAAACGGAAATGAGCTTTGCTATCCGACAAAAGTTGATGCTTATCGCCCCGATTTTGCCAAAGAGGTTCAAAGCGGTAATTTTAAGGACTTTTTTGAATATTTGAAAAAAGCCCGACATGATTACGAAGACGCTTCCATACCAAAAGAAATTGCCAACCGCCGCGAACTCAAAAATTTGATGGAAAGTATCGGGCTGGTGGCAATTTCAAATGAATGGTGGCATTATGATTTGCCTAACGGTATAAGTGAAACTTATCCGATAATAGAATTTATTCCCGAATAATTTTCTTATTGCTCATTAGCCGGCTTTTGTTGTTGGCGTGCTGCTAAACGAGCTTTATACATTGCTGCAAAATCTAACGGGTTAAGCATTATCGGATTTAATCCCGCGTTACCCATAACATTGCTGATTGCTTGCCGCGCATAAGGGAATAGCATATGCGGAGCCTCAATCATCAAAAAGGCTTCCAGATGTTCTTCCGGTACGTTTAGGCTTACAACACCTGCATATGTCATTTCTACTATAAAAAATTTCTGTTGCTCAATATCCCCGTCTATACGGAAATTTAAACTCACATCAAAAACATTTTCTTCTAAGTGGCGGGCATTAATATCAACATCAACTTTAACACTCGGTTGCTGTTTCATATCCTTAAAAATTTCCGGAGCGTGCGGTATTTCAACCGACAAATCCTTAATGTATTGTGTATGTATCATCAGCGGCGGAAGCGGATTTTGATTATTTTGATTTTCCGTTTTTGATTTTTCTGCCATAACTATTCTCCTTAAATAAATCCTTATCTTTATTAAAAGTTTTACACTTTAAATTTGTTAAGGTCAAATTGATAATAACAGTTGATAATAGTTATAAATACGTTATATTATCGTCATTATAAGAGGGGTTTATTGTAAATGATGACACATTTGGATATTATATTTTTATTGGTATTGGTTGTTGTAATCTTTCAACGCCTGAAATCTATACTTGGAACGCGTCCGGAGCAGGAGCACCGCGTCAAACTCAGCAAAGAGAGTGCGGAAAAACTTTATGATATTTTAATGAAAGAGACTCAAAAAGCTCAAAACGCAGAGAACCTTAAAGAAACCGAGTCAGAAGAGCTTACTCCCGTTGATGAGGAATTGAGCGGAGTTGATAAAGTTTTGGCTGAAATTCCCAACTTTAATAAAAGCCAGTTTTTGAGTGCTGCTCAAAATGCTTTTCAAATCATTACTGAGGCCTTTAATAATGGTGATACCGAAACTTTGGAAATGTTGGTTGATAAAAATATTTTCAAAAAATTTCAAGATGTTATTGAGCAAAGACGGAATGATAATATTTCCGCTGAGACAGATTTTATTTGCTTTGACAGTATTGATATTCTAAATGCTGAAATTAATGATGATAAAATTGCAAAAATCACGGTAAAATATGTATCCGAGCAAGTCAATGTCCTTCGAAATGCTGATGGAAATGTTATTGAAGGAGATGAAAATTATATCCAAAATATTGAGGATATCTGGACTTTTGAACGAGCTATTAACTCAACATCGCCTAACTGGATTTTAATCTCGACCAAAAAAACTCATGATTAAAAAGTTACTTATCAGTGCCGTTTTATTTATCTGCCTTGTCGGTTGTGAACGTAAATCAGAGCAGACACCTTCCGTTGAGCCTGAAACGGCTGAAGACTTTGTTCTAAAAGAGGTTTCATATAATCAATTAGAGGGGTTTGAGCAAGATGACAGTAAAGATATTCTACATGCCTTCCAGTTGAGTTGCAGCCGTATTTTAACTTCACAAAGCGACTTTATCGGTAAAGGAAAAATTCAAATCCCTACCAAAATTTACAAACCTCTTTGTGTACAGGCGATGCTCTTGCAGCCGCAAGATTTTAAATCTTTTATTAAAGAGAATTTTATACCTTATGCCGTCTTGTATAAAGAAAGCCCTGAGGGAAAATTTACGGCTTATTACGAATCCATGCTCCATGCATCGTATCAAAAAAGTGACAAGTATCGCTTTCCTGTCTATGGAAAACCCGATGATTTGATTGAATTTAATCCTCGTGATTTTGATGAATCCATGCCTTCTAAACGTTTTGTCGGCAGAGTTCAAAATCAAAAACTTGTCCCCTACTTTACTCGAGAAGAAATTGTAACGGCTCCGTTTCATGCTCCGGTTATTTTATGGGCGGATAGTTATGTGGATTTGTATATTATGCAAATCCAAGGCTCGGCCGTAGCTAAACTTGATGATGGCTCAGAGGTTCGTATCGGTTATGCTGATACAAACGGCCGACCGTTTAAGGGTATCGGCTCTATTCTTCTGGAAAATGGACTGTTGAAACCCGGTCAAGCCTCTATGGGTAGCATAAAAAAATGGCTTAAGGAAAATCCTGATATTGCTTCAGAACAAATGAATAAAAATCAGCGATATGTCTTTCATCGTATCAATCATAATGAAGGTCCCATCGGAGCGCTTGGGGTTCCGCTAACTGCCGGTCGAAGTCTTGCCGTTGACCGAGATTATATTCCTCTCGGCTCCTTATTATGGCTTGAAACAACCGGACCTCAACACGAGAAAATCAGGAAAATGGTTGCAGCTCAAGATATCGGCGGTGCTATTAAAGGTGCTGTTCGCGGAGACTATTTTTATGGGAGTGGAGATGATACTGTTTTAGAAAAAGCCGGTAAAATGAATTCCGTCGGAAGGTATTATATTTTGCTTCCACTAAAAATGAAAGAAGGTATCCATGGCAAATAAGCAACATACTCTTAATAAAGCTGACAGATTAATTTATAATGCTTTGAAAAAAGCCATTGAGCTGGATAAATTGCGCATTTACTTAGATTACGGAAAAATTAATCGTCCGAATTCTCCGGTTTATAATCCGTGGGAATGTTTATTGCCCATTTTAATCCCGGTTATGTTAGGCTTGATTTTAATTGTCTTTGCCGGTGTTTTATTCGGATTACTCTTCATTATCGGAATGGTTTTGATTTATGATAATGTTGTAAAAAAACGTTTGCACCAAAAATTAATCTCTCGAACCAAGGATTTTATTGTTTCCGATTATTCAAATTTTTATGATTTATGGGATTTCGGCGGTTTGGTTTTAGTTAATGTTGAGAACAAAAAGCTCGGCTGTGTAGCTCCCGAAGGTGATTGGAAAGAATTTGTCGTTACAAATTTTTCTGATTTGATGATTGAAACACCTAAATCATCACCGCAGGAAAACGTTTCAGATTCTCAGAAAGATACCTCTGATGAAACAAATAAAAAATGATGTTCAGCCGAATGATACGGATACTTGGTTTGAGGAAATTAAAAATGTAAAAAAACTTCCTCAACCGGAAGTAAAACCTCAAGCACCCTTAATCATAGATGAGATTGCTCCTCATATTGATTATGCTTCCGCTTATTGCGGAAATGCTCTTCCTTTATTAAAAATCGGAGAATTTCCGAATATTGACAGACGGACTGCCGATAAATTTAAACGTGGGGAAATGTTAATTGAGCGCCGTTTAGATTTGCATGGATTTATTGAAAAAGACGCTTATGAAGAAGTTTCTTCATTTATTAAAAATGCTTATATCGCCGGATGCCGTAACGTTTTGATTATTACAGGAAAAGGTATTAGACGCGAAACTGATGATATTTTTGAAAATAAAGGTATCCTCAAGGAGAGAGTTCCTCAATGGCTTAACACTCCGGAATTAAGACCTTTAATTTTAGCTATAACTTACGCCCTCCCCAAAGATGGCGGAGAGGGCGCGTTATATGTTTTGCTCAGAAAGAAACCGACAAAATCTAAGCAGCTTTCTTTTTAAACTGTGCGTTATAGAGTGAACGATACGCTCCATCTTCTATCTGCAACAATTTTTCATGAGAGCCGCGCTCGACTATTTCACCATCATTAACAACAATGATTTCGTCTGCATTTTGAATGGTTGACAAACGATGCGCAATCACAAAGACCGTACGATCTTTCATCAGGTTGTCTATTGCCTTTTGAACAACCGCCTCTGATTTATTATCTAGAGCCGACGTTGCCTCATCTAAAATAACAACCGGAGCATTTTTTACAAAAGCTCTTGCTATCGCCAAACGTTGGCGTTGACCGCCGGAAAGCAGAGCTCCTCTTTCACCGATATAGGTGTCAACACCTTGCTCCTGCTCCTTTACAAAATCTGACAAGCACGCCATTTCCAAAGCTCGATTAATTTCCTCTTCCGTAGCATCTGCTTTACCCAAAAGAATATTGTCACGAATTGTTCCCGAAAAAAGAAAATTATCTTGGAAAACAACAGCAATATTATCCCTTAAAGAGCGTAGAGTATAGTTGCGAATATCTACGCCGTCTATTTCTATGGAACCTTTGCTAACATCATAAAACCGTGGAATCAAACTGACCATTGTTGATTTTCCACCGCCGGAGTTTCCGACTATGGCTATTGTCTTTCCTGATTTTACCTCAAAATTTATATTTTTGAGAATCTGAGCATGTTCATTATAAGAAAAATCAACATCCTTAAAGCGGATTGATTTCTTAACACTCGTCAAAACTTGAGCATTCTCTTTATCTTTAATTTCCGGTTCAATCGCCAATATCTCGGCAATTCTTTCAATCGCTAAGAAAGACACCTGAACCGCACTAAAGTTCTTTCCGATATTTTTTATCGGGTTGTAAAGCATAATCAACGCCGTAATAAAAGAAACAAAATTACCGCTGGTTATGGTGCCGTTTACAATTAAATAGCTTCCATAACCAATGACGGCACCGACACCGACAGAGGCAACAACATGGAGCATCGGAGTCATCCATGCGGTTCTTTGGATCATTTTAATCCCGAGTTTAAATAACTTTTGCATCGTCGTACTGTATTTTTCATACGCATGCTCTTGGAGATTATATGACGCTATGGTTTTATTGCCGGCATAAGTCTCATTATAGTTTGTTAAAATTGTTGAGGCTTCATCTACCGTTTTTTGAATAATCCCTTTTATCATTCTTCTGACTTGCGCCAAAGGCATCAGACCACAAACCAGAATAATAATAGCGATTATTGAAAGCTGCCAAGAGTTATAAATGAGTACACCGATTAATGCCAGAGACGAAAAAACTCTTGAAGTAAATAATCTGACATTTTCTATCAAGCCGGCACATGAAGCATCTGCATCGCTTGAGAATCTTTGAATTATGTATCCGGAATCATTTTGATCATAAAAAGACGGTGATAAAAACAAGAGTTTTCTAAATAACGCTCTTTTTACATCCATATTAATTTTGGCACCAACCCATGAATTCATATAGGTCGCTAAATAATTTAATATACCTTGTACTATCGTAAAACCGACAATAAGCAACGGAATATAAACCGGAGAGCTACTGCTTTTATCTACGAGAACGATATCCATATACGGTTTTAGGGCCAGCGCAATTACCGCGTCTAACGCCCCTATCGGAATACACAGAGCCACCGCAAAAATTGCCCTAAAAAGATAGGGTTTAACAAACGGCCACATAATGCGATAATGTTCTATAAATTCAAGTTTTTGAGCCTCTTGCCCTCGGGTAAGTTTAACCATCTTTTATCCTATAAATTATTAACTTCTGCTATCATAAACAATATTTACCAAGATGCAAGTCAGATAATGCGTAAGTATTTTAAAATGATATAAACAGCGACAATTTCTAGTACAATCATCAGTTTATATGTGTTTTGAAAACTTTTTTTCTTGGTTTTGTGTTTAAGAATCTTTTGTCCGAACCACGCGCCTATCCAGCCACCCAAAAATTCCAATGTGTGAAGCGAATTTTCAGGAACACGCCAACTCTTTCTGACTGCAGCCCTTTTATCAACACCATAGGCTATAAAGGTACTGATATTAATAAATAAAGCATGAAAAATTACCAATAACAAAAATGTTTTCGGGACAAAAGCCGGTGCCGTAAACCAATGGTGCTCCGCATACCATGCCGTTCCGATAATTAAAGCGCAATTCAGCATAAAAAAAGGATTGCGCTGCAAAGGTCGAAACAAAGCAATCATTCCTAACAACACCGCACTAAATGTTATGACCATCAGATTTTCCTTCCAATTTTTACTCCTTAAAAATAACGAAAAGATTGGCTTTGGCAAGTTTTTTTACAACAAATATTAAAAATAAATCGCAAGTAGTGAATAAGTGGAAAAATATAATGCGATTTTTTAATTTTATTTTATAATCAGTGTAAATTTAGAATTTTTGACAGGATACTCTTATGAAAAAATCTGCTGCTTTGTTGCTTTTGACTCTCACAACCGCATGCCATGTTTTTAACGATGTTGATGTTCAGGAAATTGTGGTTGATGACCCATATTATGAAATTGAGCAACAAATTACGCCTGATGTCTATGCCATTGCGGCAACCCGCGTTACTAATAAAATGCTTGATAATTCCGGTTATGTTTACCAAAAACCTGAAGATGTTTTTATTTATATCATGGATCCTAAAAAACTTGATGACAGATTGCCTGATGGATTACACGCTGCTCGGAAAGTTACACGTGAAATTATATCCGGCTCAAAAAACTTTAAGGTTACAGGAGATTTGAATGAAGCTGATTATTATCTTCAGGCTTTGGTGGAAAATATAGGAACCGAATTTGACCCGATTATCTCTTATAAACTCATTTTATTTGATAAAAACAATAAACAAATTGATGAATGGGTTGAAACTCTTAAAAGAGTTAAAAACGATGACAGAAGCTGGTGGTAGATGAAATCTTTTTATTTCAGGATTTTTCTCACTTTTTTATTTCTTGGATTACCTTTAGACGTATCTGCTCAGATTGATTATGTTTCTGATGATACTGATGATGGGATAATTTCAATTTTGGGAACAGCTTGTGAACCTTATGAAAAAGGTGAATCTCGTTCTTCTGCTCGAATAAAAGCCAGCGATAAAGCAAATTTTAATGCTCTTAAAAATATAAGCGAGCTTACGGATTATAAACAAACGTTTTCTGCGCACGATTTTAATGTATTGGTTTATTATATCATAGATAATTATCTTGAAGATTTAACCATTAAAACCATAGCGCAAGATGATGAAAAAATTTGTGTTGAATCCAGCGCCTTTCTCAGTAGGGAAAGTATTTTAAGTGCTTTTAATGAAACCTTTGACAAATTCGGTTCTGCCGTCAGTAATCAGATGGAAGACCGCATTATTAAACAAGAAACTGATGATCATGAACTTGTTCTTATTCAAGAGGAAGGAGTTCAAAATATTGCCGTAAACGGTTTGCCGCCTAAGCCTCAGCCAACTTTTATACCCGAAATGACTGAAGACCTGACAGAAACATCGGATAGCGAACCTGCAGAAGAAATTTCTTCTGTCAATATTGTTATTAATAATGATAAAAATTTTGCGGTCTCTCATAATGGGGGTGAGGTTGACAGAAGTTATAATCTCCCTGATGAAAATGATAAAAATATTTATGTTTATATCTCGGATACCGAATTTTTTAATAATACAACATCTGCTGATTATTACGATTTGTTGAAAAATATTTTATCCGTAAGAAATGATATTAAAATATCGACAGATCCTAATGAGGCTGATTATCTGTTGAAATCTAAAGTTCTTAAAGCCAAAGTTGATCCGATTAACAGCCAAACAAATCGATTGCATTTGATTGTGTCTTTGGAACTTAAAGATATTGTTGCCGACGACACAATCACTGAACATCAAAATCGTTTTATGCTTTTTGAAAGCTCTGAAAATGAACAAAATGTGGCGGCTTCTCTTATGAAAAAAATGCTGAAAAAAGCCGGTGAAAATATGATAAATAACATTGTTCATCATCGCAGAGGCCATTTGCACAAAGAAAGCTCTTCTGCAATTATTACGCCGAGCAGTTCAAAATACGGTACAAAACACTAGTTTATGACTCGTTTTCTTCTTCATCTCCGTAGAGCTCACCATCCTCATTCCATGATGTGTGTTCTTTGATGTTATGAACTGATACCCCTATATTGTTAAGTCTTTCTAAGCCACAAGAATTCCAATATGCCGTAATTTTGTTTTCTATATTATTTTCTAAGGTTCGAAGCGTACTGTCTTGCCCATTGACATATAGCATGATTTCAAGCTCAGGAAAACCATTATCATCGCCTAAAACATATTCATAAGCGCAAAGCTCTTGAGAGATATTTTCTATAATGATTTTGTGCATATTTTTGAATTGTTCGGAAAATTTGCCTTTATTATAAACTTCTGCCAAATCAAACAAGATTTCATCTTCTTCCGCTTCAAGCGTGGCATGGCTTAACTTATCAATAATTCCGATACTTCCCGTCATCAAGGCAAATTTAATCATCGCCGGATAAAAATATTCAACATTGTCTGCTAATCTTTCAAAGCGCGGTTTTAACAAAATCGATGCCATATCCAGCAAGCCGCAATTCATTAGATTTTCCAAATACACCAACTCAAAGAAACTTGAAATTGAGCCGCCTATTCCCCATATCTTATTTCCGATATCTACGGCTCTCGTATGATTACCAAGCATCAATTCTGCAAACATTAAGGTTATCAGCCCTTCAACAGACTGGGGATTTTGTTGGAGATTTTGATAAATTTGCTGTTCTATCTCATTAATTTCATTTACTTGGCTATAATCCAAGGCGAACAACGCTTCTAAAATATCTCCCCATAAATCTTCTGCTGATGTATTTTGATTATCCATATCCGTCTCCTATTATTTTTCAATCATAAAGGTTACCGGTCCGTCATTAATCAGTGATACCTGCATATCTGCCTGAAAAATTCCTGTCGATGTCGGCACATTATGTTCTTTTAAACATTCCACAAAATATTCATATAACGCCTTTGCTTGTTCCGGTTTTTCGGCATTATCAAATCCGGGGCGATTTCCTCGGCTGGTATCTCCTGCGAGTGTGAATTGCGAAACAGCCATGATCTCTCCCTTAATATCCATAACTGATAAATTCATTTTACCTTGGCTGTCTTCAAAAATTCGCAAATTACTTATCTTCTTTGCCAAATATTCCGCTTGGGATTTATCATCTCCCTTTTGGACACCCAAAAGAACCAGCATTCCGCAACCGATTTCTGAAATCAATTCTCCGGCTACCGTCACGCTACATTCTTTTACTCTTTGAACCAATGCTCGCATAGATAACTTCCTTTAACAAAACCATGCTTATTATACTTCAATTATCTTTAAGATAAATTAACATCTTAATAAAACAAATATGACAACCAAATTGCCGTACAGATTCCTGCAAAATCTGCCAATAAAGCACAAGGAAGTGCTGCACCGACTTTGGTAATTTTTACGGCACCGAAATAAACGGCTAAAACATAAAAAGTAGTTTCCGTGGAGCCTTGTATAACAGATGCGACAAATGCAGGAAAGCTATCAACCCCATAGTGTGAAAATGTTTCTAACATCATGGCTCGCGCACCGCTTCCCGATAAAGGTTTAATAACTGCCGTCGGCAACGCCGCGACAAAGTCCGTATTCCACCCGATTTTTTCAAAAAGTGCAGCACAACCATTTACAATCAAATCCAACGCTCCCGATGCTCTGAATACCGCAATGGCAACCAACATTGCTACCAGATACGGAATTATCCGAACAGCAACATCAAAACCTTCTTTGGCTCCGCTGACAAATGTTTCATACACATTTAGTCTTTTATAAAATCCCGATATAATAAATACGGCGATTATGCTGAATAATATGCCGTTTCCTACAGCAGAAGATATCTCTAATCGTTTCTCCGCGGGCAATTCGTTAAAATATATTGCGCACCCTGCAATAAACGCACAAAATAATAATAAATACCCCATAACAATACGATTAAATATATTTAATCGCAGAGCCCAAGCCACACTGAAAAATCCTACTAAAGTAGAAACTGAAGTTGCCAGTAAAATCGGAATAAAAACGGCACTCGGATTGACTGAGCCAAATTGCATACGATACATCAAAATCGTTATCGGTATCAAAGTAACGGAAGATGCATTAATAACCATAAATAAAATCTGTGCCGGAGAGGCTTTTGTTTTATTTGGATTAAGTTCTTGAAGCTGCTCCATTGCTTTAAGCCCCATGGGCGTTGCAGCATTATCCAATCCCAAAACGTTTGCTGAAATGTTCATAATTACCGATCCCAGTGCAGGAGAATCGGAGGGGACTTCCGGCATGATTTTTTGAAACAACGGACGCAAAATCTTAGCTACAACATTTATTATGCCTGACTTCTCAGCTATTTTTAAAAGCCCTAGCCAGAAACACAATAATCCCGTCAAACTCAAGGCAATATTAAATGCATTTTGTGAAGAACTAAAAGCTGAGTTTACCAGTTTATTCCATATTCCATAATTTCCCTCTATAAAACTTTGGTATATGGCAATTAAAAATGCGATTATAAAAAATGAACCCCACAAAATATTCAACATGGCGTAATCTCCGTTGCTTCTTTTGTTTAATCTAATCGTAAAAAAATAAAAATATCCCTAATTTCTTTTTCAAATCAGGGATATTAAACTTGATTTTTATTGCCTTTTTATGCCATTGGATTATTTTTTATCCGATTTTTGAGTTTTGTTAGTTTTTCGCTGACGATGGCCGTATCTCGTCCTGTTTTTGCTAAGCGGTCATACATTCTTTCTATCTCTTTTTCCAGATACGCTTTTTCTATCTCATCGGCCAGAGCTTGCCTTTGCTCTGCTGTTCCATGAAGACTGATATTATTCATTTCGGCGATAATATCCTCTATGAAAACTGTGTTATCCGGCTTTTTCTTAATGAAATACGGGAGTTCATAAATCAATTGACGCGCACTGGCATATGCCTCCTTTGTATTATCCGCTTTTTTATAGCGAAGTTTCAGCAATCTGAAAACTATTCCCAGCTCATGACTGTTATCTACAACAATAAAAGGCATCGGATCTGAAAAACCTTTTGAGGACATTTCTTTCAAATATTCAACCATATGATGAAAATACCCTTCAATATTGTATAAAATAAACGGCTTTATATCTAAAAAACCATCTTGCATGGCAACACAGTCATACGCTAATTCATCTAAGGTTCCAACGCCTCCGGGGGCAAAAACAACAAAATCGGCATTTAATAATTTTTGTTTACGCTCTTCCAAAGTTTGCGCAACAATAATATCTTCAACTTGCGTTAAAATCTCGTTGGTTTGATACAAGCTGTAATATTCTTTGGTTGTTATCCCCTGAATTGGTGTTTCCGCACATTTTTTCTTATTCCATCTATCCAGAACGCCTCGTGCTACTGCACCCATAATACCTGAACTGGAAAGACCGAAATCTAAGCGAAAATCCATTTTGGCAATTTGTTTTCCGAGATTGTAGGCCTCTTCTATATAAACAGAATCATTTCCCGAGCGTGAACCTCCGGCAACAAAAACTCGTAATCCTTCTTGCTTATTTTCTTTGGCAAAGCTGTCAACAACTTGCTCTACGGTTTGATTTTCGCATTTTTCCATTTTTATATCTCCTCAATATCTCCCAGTGCTTGTTTGGCATAAAACTCTGCCGCAAACTCCGAAAGTCTATCTTCTGCAAGGGCTTGCCTTATTCCTTGCATCAGCCTTTGATAATATCTGATATTGTGCCAGGTCAAAAGCATTACGGCAAGAACCTCATTACACTTTTGCAGATGATGAATATATGCTCGCGAATAATTTTTACAAAGAGGGCAATCACATTCCGCTTCTAACGGGCGAGGATCTTCTCTATGGCGGGCGTTTCTGATATTGATTGTTCCACGTGCCGTAAAGGCTTGAGAGGTTCTGCCGGAACGTGTCGGCATAACACAGTCAAACATATCAACGCCTCTTAAAACTGCTCCGACAATATCATCCGGTCTGCCTACGCCCATGAGGTATCGGGGTTTGTCTGAGGGCAACATCTCAGGCGCATAATCCAAAACCTCAAACATTTTTTCTTGCCCTTCTCCTACTGCAAGACCGCCTATCGCATAACCGTCAAAACCGATTTCTTTTAATTTGTCTGCTGAATATTGGCGTAAATCTTTGTAATCTCCGCCTTGTTGAATTCCAAATATCCCATACCCGTCTCTATCCGTAAAAGCGTCTTTGCTTCTTTTGGCCCAGCGCATAGACATCTCGGTTGATTTTTTGACAACTTCATGTGAAGCCGGCAACTTTACACATTCATCCATGCACATGGTTATGTTGGAATCTAATTTATGCTGAATTTTTATTGATTCTTCAGGGCTCAAGAAAAATTTTTTTCCATCAACATGAGAACTGAATGCTACGCCCTCTTCCGTAAGTTTTCTTAGTCCGGAAAGGCTCATAACCTGAAAACCTCCCGAATCCGTAAGAATTGGTTTATTCCAATTCATAAACTTATGTAATCCGCCCATTTTTTCAACCAAATCCGCTCCGGGGCGCAACATCAGATGATAGGTGTTGCCTAATAATATCTGCGCACCGGTTGCCGCTACAGATTCCGGCATCATTGCTTTAACGGTTGCACAAGTTCCAACGGGCATAAATGCCGGTGTATCGACTGTTCCATGTTTTGTATGGAGTTTTCCCAAGCGGGATTTTCCGGAAGTTTTTAATATTTCAAATTTCAGTGCCATATTTTATCCTTTCTCTGACTTAGGATATTGCACTAAATCATTTGATAAAGCAAGAGCCTTTATGCTTCGGCGTCTGTCGTTTTTATTACTTTTGCTGAAAATCCTTCGGCGATACTTTTTAATACTAATTGACACCCATGAAGCGATGCTATCTTTTCCGCAATAGCCAAACCCAGCCCGCTACCACTTTCTTTTTGCCCTGCCGGACGATAAAATCTTTCTTTTATTCTATTCAGTACCTCAGGCTTAATTTCGGCAGATGTATTAATTACCTCCAAGCTCCCTTGTTCCATAATTATTCTGATTTCTCCTTTTTCCGGACTATATTTTACGGCATTATCCAGCAAATTTCTCAGCAAAAGAGAACATAAAACCGGATTACCGTAAGAAAAGGGAGTTTCTTTTTCTTCTGTTTCAAGTTTAAGTGATTTTTCTGAAATCTTTTCCTTATATCCATCTGCAACAGAGGCGATTATCTGTTTCCAATCCAATTCTGATAAATTTTCTTGTTGCATTATTTCTGACTGCTCAAGTCTTGATAATGATAAAAGTTGCTCAACCAGATGAATTGACCTGTCAATTCCCTGTTCAAGTTTTTGTAATGCTTCCATGCGCTCTGAGCTTCCGTCTTTCGAAAGTTGGGCTACTTCAAGCTGTATTTTTAAGGCTGTCAACGGAGATCTGAGCTCATGTGCCGAATCGGAAATAAAACTACGCTCCTTTTTGAGCATCTGTGCTATACGCTCTAAAAGCCGATTTAATGCTTCCATTAACGGCGTTATTTCCGAAGGCAAATTTTTTGCCTGCAAAGGAGACAAATCTTCCGAACTGCGGGAACTTATTTCTGATGCTATTCTTTTTAAAGGGCGAAGCTCCCAAGATACCATAAAGATTGTTGCCAACAAAAGAACGCCCAAGCCTAAAAGCCATGGAGTCAGAAGCTCTTCTATAACCTCAAGAGCCATATCTTCCCTGTATTCCAACTCCTGACCAACAGCTATGACATAACGTCCGTCAACACTCGGCAGCCATAAAATCCGCCAATCCTCATCTTTTACTTTTACCTTTTGGAATGTTCCCAGCTCTTGCCCAGGTCGAAATGAAAATTTTTTGCCTTCCTCATTGTCATTAAAAACCATTTTGCCGTTTTGTTCAAAGATTGCAAAGGCAATTGCCTCATCTTCCATATCTGCATCTTCTATATCATCAATAATTTTATCGGCTGTTAATTGTGTCTGCGGGGTGATATGCCGCCAATCCGCCGAAGCGAGCTGTCTGCCCAGCATTAATTGATATGTATCAAAAAACTCGTCGATTTCTTCTCGATATTCCTTCAAAGACACTATTGCCGCCGCTCCCCATGTAAAGCCGGCGATGATAACAAAAAATATTATTAATCGTATTTGAAGGCTTAAATTTTTCATGCTTCACCCAATATATAACCTATTTTATTTATGGTCTTAATGATATCTTTTCCTAATTTTTTTCGCAAATGATGAACATGCACTTCTACGGCGTTGCTTTGAACCTCATCTGACCATGAATAGATTTTGTTTTCTATTACTTCTTTTGATAATACTTTATTTTTATTAAGCAGAAACAACTCTAGCAGGGCTATTTCTCTTGGTGACATAACAACAGTTTTTCCATCTTTGGTTATCTCTCGGGTTTGAGGATTAAACGTTATGTCTTTATATGTTATCAATGGATTAATATTGCCGTGATTTCTTCTGATTAAAGCATTAAGTCTGGCTTGGACTTCTTTTAACGCAAACGGTTTTCCTAAATAATCATCGGCTCCGGAGTTTAATCCGACTATCCGTTGATCCACATCTCCGCGTGCCGTTAAAACCAGAACCGGTTCTTTATGCCCCTGACGACGCCAATCTTGCAATATGTCCAGTCCATCTTCTCCGGGAAGCCCCAAATCGAGGACAACAGCATCGTATGGTGCTTGCATAAGAGCCTCTTTACCATCTAATCCGTCATCAAACCAATCAACGGTAAAGCCTAACTTTTCAAGCCCTATTTTTAATCCATCACCAATCAGGCTGTCATCCTCAATAAGGAGTATGCGCATGTTATTATCCTATTTTTTTATACTTACTCTTTCAACATCTACTCTTACAGGCTCAAACATATCTTTATCAACCTCTCCGGTAACTTCTATTGTATTTTGCGGGGTTACCGTCAATCCGTTCCAATCATCATCATCAATCTCTATGGTAATGCTTCCGGAGGCATCGGTAAAAAGATATTTTTCATCTCCGAGACTCTTCTCAATTTTACCAACCATGATGACTTGCGTATCATCTTTCATATTTTTTACATCTGAAACTTTAGACGGACCACTTATGGCTGAAGGGCCTTGAAAACCTCCCTTTGCAGGCATTTGAGCCATTGCATTACCGCTTAATCCGAGCATTAATACCAAAGCGCTGACTGTCATAATTTTTTTCATCATATTTCTCCTTGTTGTTTGAGTGAATTAACTAACTTACAATATGATATCAACATTATGACCTTAAGAAACGCTTAAGCATGAAAATTTTTTTTATTTTTATTCCTTATCATCGCCCAAAGGATTGATATCTATGGCATAACCGGTTGCGCGTACTGTTCTTATATAATCCGGACCATATTCATTTAGGGATTTTCGTAAACGGCGAATATGAACATCTACCGTACGAGATTCTACATATATGTTTTCTCCCCATACGTTTTTAAGAAGATATTCTCTTGAAAAAACTTTCCCTGGGGTTTCCATTAACATTTTTAGCAGGCGAAATTCTGTTGGCCCTAAATGGATGTAAGTTTCTCCTCTGAATACTTTCTTCTCTACCAAATCCATTCTAATATCTTCAAAAACGATTTCTGATATCCCTTGAGGTTCAGGTGCGCGACGAAGCTGCGTTTTTACTCGAGCCATTAATTCCGGCACCGAAAAAGGTTTGGTAACATAGTCATCTGCTCCGGAAGTCAGACCCTTAATTTTATCTTCCTCTTCGCCTTTGGCTGTCAGCATAATTATCGGAATACTTTTTATATCCGGTTTAGAACGAATCAATTTGCAAATATCCACCCCTGACATTTCCGGAAGCATCCAATCCAACAAAATAACCGAGGGATGATTTTTTTCAATTTCTCCAAGAGCTTTACTGCCTCGGCTTTCTACAATAACTTCATAACCTTCTTTTTCAAGATTATATTTGAGAAGCAATGCCAAAGCCTCTTCATCCTCAATAACCATTATCCGATGCTGCATTGTTCGACTCTCCCTTGATATTTAATGATATATAAAAATATACAACCTCTGTTAATTTTATCTTAAAGCGGCTATATTGCGCGCATAATCTCCGCCGGAAAATATTGATGTACCGGCAACCAAAATATCTGCTCCGGCGGCAACGGCTTCCGCTCCCGTCAAAGGATTAATCCCTCCGTCAACCTCTATCAGTATTTTTCTATTCCCAATCATCTGTTTAATTCTTGAAATCTTTTCAAGCTGTGATGCTATAAATGTTTGTCCGCCAAAGCCCGGATTAACCGTCATAACTAAAATTTCATCTACTTTATCTATTACATATCTTATTGTGTCTTCCGAAGTTGAAGGATTCAAAGAAACACCCACCTTACATCCGGCGTTCCTTATATTTTCCAGTGTTTTATCAAGATGTTGCTCCGCTTCGGCGTGTATGGTTATGATATCTGCTCCAGCCTCTACAAACCAATCTATTTTTTTTGAAGGTTCCGTAATCATTAAATGAACATCAAACGGAAGTTTGGTATATGGACGAAGAGCCTTTATCAGCATGGGGCCAAAGGTCAAATTTGGGACAAAGTTTCCATCCATCACGTCTATATGTATCATATCAGCACCGGCTTCTTCTAATCTGAGAATCTCATTTTTTAAATCGGCAAAATCTGCTGATAATATGCTGGGTGCTATTAAAACCATATCTTTTCTCCTTCTTATTTTTTTAAAATACCTCATGCTTCTTTTAAAAGCCAGCAAAATATTTCCCGCCTTGTTTTTTTGTGATTCATGATTATTTCTTTTTCAGTCTGAATTTAATAAAAAGGAGATAAAAATGGGTGAAATGGCTCAAAAAATTGCAAAAAATGATACAATCGAACTTTTAAATATCTTAAATATGGCTTTTGCTGAAGAATGGTTGGCCTATTATCAATATTGGCTCGGGGCTCAATTGGCTGTCGGTCCTATGCGTCCTTCCGTTGCCGATGAATTTATTGAACACGCAAACGAAGAGTTAAAACATGCTCAAATGCTATGTAATCGAATCATTCAACTCGGCGGAACCCCTGTTTTGAATCCTGATGAATGGTCTCATGCGGCATCTTGTAAATATGACGAACCTAAAGACCCTTATGTTATGAAACTTTTAGAACAAAATTTGACAGCTGAACGTTGTGCAGTCGCTCGTTATCAAAAAATTTGCGAAATGACTTTCGGAAAAGATTATGAAACTTTCAGAATATCAGAAAAAATTCTTAAAGAAGAACTTGAACATGAGCAAGAAATTGGGGATTTTATTGATGATATCCAACATACTCTACAACACAAAGGCTAGCTCTTATTACAACACCCTAATATATTGATTTTACTTATAAAGCCATTTTAAAAGTCAAAAAATGGCTTTATTTTTTATTGACATATTAGCCATAATATTCCAAAATATCGGCAAATATGGAGTCGTACTGAAAAGTTTTTTTCAGTAAATTGCCTATACTTTTAAGCATTACTAACTCCAAATATTTGGCTTATATGGGCGGTAAACAAATTTACTGAAGAAAAAGAGTCTGGGGAAATTTTCCTCAGACTTTTTTATAAAAATAAAGCGGAAGTTTTCTTCCGCTTTATTTTTGTTTTGTTCGTATTTATTAGAACAAGCTCAATACAGCCTGGTTTGCTTGTGATGATAATGACAATGCATTAATTGCAAGCTGCTGTCTGGTCTGCAATGCCAACATGTTGGCTGACTCTTCGTTCATATCTGCCAAAGTCAAGCTGTCGGCACCTTCGGTCAACACGTTTATCAAGTTCTCTGTGAAATCTTGACGTGTTTCAATAATACTATAGGCACTACCAAAGTCTGAGGCTACTTCACGAAGTTTGGCTACCGCATTTTCTACTTCTTGTAATGAAGCATCTATTGCAATATTACCTTGAGCAACTCTTTCTGATGAGATGGTTTGTTCGGTTACTTTAGTATAGCCACCATCTGCCGTTTTTGTGTACATTGTACCATCTGTAACAATGTCTGTCCCCTTAGCAACTGCTGTATATGACGGAGTTGTTGTATAGTATTGAACATCACCTATTTTACCTTCTGCACCAAAATTAGTTTCAGAAGTTGCTGCTTTAATTTCAGATCCTCTTGCCGATTGGACAGCCCCGTTTTTATCAACATAGTAGTATGTTGTACCATCTGTAATTGCTCCTTGTGTGGCTGCTGTTCCGGCTGTAAATGTAAAGTATGATGTTGCGTCCTCTGTTTTTATAGTTATATCGGATCCCCAAGAAGAAGCTCCACTGACATTATCAACATCAACTTCATTCATTCCCAAACCGTAATCTATTGTGCCACCTGTGCTGGATCCTGATACCAAGTTGACACCTTTTACTTCTATTGAGGTGCTGACACCTTCTCCCATATATTCATTAAAACGAACCTTTAAGGTATCGGCATCTACTTGCGTGCCGCTACTGTGAATTAAGTTAATTCCTTTGTAGCTGGAGTCTTTTGCCAATGCGTCTATTTGTTTACGAATTTCATTAAAACGGGCCGCATATTTATCTCTCTCTTCTGCATCTGTTACATCGCGAGCTGAGTTTGCTACTGATTTGGCCTGCTCTACCAATGACGTGATGGCTTCTATACCTTCGTTTGCGGCTTTTACCGTTTGAATTCCTTGTGTCATACTATCCATTAATGAGCTTAAGTCATTCGCACGGTTATTCAATGATTGGGCCGTATAATATGAAGACGGGTTATCTATCGCTGAGTTTACTTTCAAACCTGTGGAAAGTCTCTCTTGCGTCGTACCCATTAAATCTGTTGTATTTTTTAATGATAGCAAGTTAGATCGCATACTTGCGGTCAATGTGATATCTGCCATGATCTTTCTCCCAAATTCTGTTGGATTGTTAAAACAAACTTATAATAATAGCTGTTTGTTAGTATGACATATAATTCCTAATAAAGCATTAACTTATTTTTTGTTCGGGCGGAAGAAATCTTCCGCCCTTACAATATTATATACAGCTATTATTAGAACAAGCTCAATACTGCCTGGTTTGCTTGTGATGATAATGACAACGCATTAATTGCAAGCTGCTGTCTGGTCTGCAATGCCAACATGTTGGCTGACTCTTCGTTCATATCTGCCAAGGTCAAGCTGTCGGCACCTTCGGTCAATACGTTTATCAAGTTTTCTGTGAAATCTTGACGTGTTTCAATAATACTATATGCACTACCGAAGTCTGAGGCTACTTCACGAAGTTTGGCTACCGCATTTTCTACTTCTTGCAATGAAGCATCTATTGATGCGCTTCCGCCGTTTACTTTCATTGAACTCAATGTTTCTGCGGTTACTTTTGTATAGTTTCCTGCGGCATCTTTGACAAAGTCATTTTCTTTTACGGTCGCGCCGTCAACGGCATTTCCTGCCGCATTAATCGTAAAGTAATCTACTCCCTCAAATTTTCCTCCGTTGGCAAAACTTCCCGTACCGATTTCTGAACCTTTGATAGCCGTATAACCGCCGTTTCCATCTGATTTGTAATATGTCGTACCGGCTACTATTGTTCCATCCGTTGCTGCTTGGAAGGTGGTTCCGTTCATAAAGCTGGCTCCCTCTTTGGCTACGGCGTCGGCTTTGGCTCCCCAAGAAGAAGCTCCACCGGCATCAACATCAATTTCATTTACACCCAAACCGTAATCTATTGTGCCACCTGTGCTGGATCCTGATACCAAGTTGACACCTTTTACTTCTATTGAGGTGCTGACACCTTCTCCCATATATTCATTAAAACGAACCTTTAAGGTATCGGCATCTACTTGCGTGCCGCTACTGTGAATTAAGTTAATTCCTTTGTAGCTGGAGTCTTTTGCCAATGCGTCTATTTGTTTACGAATTTCATTAAAACGGGCCGCATATTTATCTCTCTCTTCTGCATCTGTTACATCGCGAGCTGAGTTTGCTACTGATTTGGCCTGCTCTACCAATGACGTGATGGCTTCTATACCTTCGTTTGCGGCTTTTACCGTTTGAATTCCTTGTGTCATACTATCCATTAATGAGCTTAAGTCATTCGCACGGTTATTCAATGATTGGGCCGTATAATATGAAGACGGGTTATCTATCGCTGAGTTTACTTTCAAGCCTGTGGAAAGTCTCTCTTGCGTTGTTCCCATTAAATCTGTTGTATTTTTTAAGGAAAGCAAGTTAGAACGCATACTTGCGGTCAATGTGATATCTGCCATGATCTTTCTCCCAAATTCTGTTGGACACATATTCTGTGAACAAACGTTAACACATATTCTGTGAACGTCTTTCTGACGTTACAAGGTATAATATATCATAATTTTAAGACTATTTAAACACTTTTGTTACATTTTTGTTAAAATTTTATTAATTTTTTGCCTCAATGAAAAATATTTTATTGTTTTTCAATATCTTAACCAAGGGTCTAATTCATTCTTTATGTAACACTGATTTTTCTGATTTTTACTATACAAAACACTGTTCAGTCTATTAATTCTAAAGAGTCTCTCTATTTATGCAGTAATTTGCGTATTTACAAAGCCGTATCAATATAACTCTTAATGTTTTTTCCGAAGGTCTTTCTTATATATGATGTCAGCTCAGATGGCTTTTCCTTAAAACTTTCCGCCTCTGCTTGTGCTTGTAAAATTTCATTTATTTTCAATTTACTTTCAAGTAAATCTCTTTTTTCAACCGCACCATTGGCTCCTCTAACTGCCGCAAGGTTAAACAAAACATGTGCCATCTTTATATCTTTTGTATATTTTTCGCCCAGAGCAAAGATATCTCCTAACTCCACCATGGCTGGAACATTACCTTGAGAAACGGCATTCCTCAGATATTTGACGGCATTTCCATAGTTTTGCGGCATTCCCCATCCGTTTATATACATTTTTGAAAGAATATATTGCGCATCGTCATAGTTGTTTTGCGCGGCAACCCTTATAAAGGAGGCGGCTTTGGCATAATCTTTAGGACGGAGTTTTCCCGTATAATAGGCATATCCAATCATAAAGCTAGCTGTCGGATTACCATTTTTAGCGGCCTGCTCAAACAAATCCATGGCTCGTTCGGCATTTACGGCAACTCCATTGCCGGTTATTAAAATAAAACCTAAGTTTACTGCGGCTTCGGCATTTCCAAGTTTGGCTGATTTTTCAAATAAAATTGCCGCCTTGGGGATACTCCGTTCAATACCTATTCCGCTATAATAAAGACTCCCTAAATTATTAAGACCGACATTATCATTCAGCATTGCCGCTCTTGCATAATATTCAAAAGCCTTGTCATAGTTGATTTTTACACCATTGTCTCCATAAAGATATGAATAACCAAGTGTTAACAACGCATTGGTATCTCCGTTATCGGCCAGCTTATTCAACTGTTCTATCTGGCTAAGTTTTTCTTTATCATGTGCTGTAAGCTCTGCTTTTTTATCTGAATTAAAACCAAAATTTAAAAATGAAAAAATACTTTCCTCTTCTTTCTTTGATGTTGCTGTTTTCTTTACCTCTTGAGATGTACCATCAAATAATGATATATATGGGGTATCATCGGCAGCTAAAGCCAACTTGAAATTTATTATTACCCCCAGAACAGCCCAAATAAAAAGACGAGACATTTTTACCTCTTAAATAAATAAACTCAGTTTTTTACATATTATATTCTTAAATCCATTTTGCAATATTTTTATAGACTTAACAAACAATAAGGGCGAAAGAAGACTCCCGCCCTTATTATATATTTATCTGCAGCTATTATTAGAACAAGCTCAATACAGCCTGGTTTGCTTGTGATGATAATGACAATGCATTAATTGCAAGCTGCTGTCTGGTCTGCAATGCCAACATATTGGCTGATTCTTCGTTCATATCGGCCAAGGTCAAGCTGTCGGCACCTTCGGTCAACACATTTATCAAGTTTTCTGTGAAATCTTGACGTGTTTCAATAATACTATATGCACTACCGAAGTCTGAGGCTACTTCACGAAGTTTGGCTACCGCATTTTCTACTTCTTGTAATGAAGCATCTATTGATGCGCTTCCGCCGTTTACTTTCATTGAACTCAATGTTTCTGCGGTTACTTGGGTCAGATTTCCATTGGCATCTTCAACATAGCTGGCTGTTGTAACCGTTGATACATCAGTTATATCTGCCCCTTTGGTTAAAGTGAAGTATTCAACACCATTATACATACCGCCATCAAATTCAGCGTCGGCATCAGCATCTAAAATACTTTGTCCGGAAACAGCTTTATAGGTAATATTGCCTTTATCATCTGTTTCTTTAGTGTAGTAAGTTGTACCACCCTGAACGGCTCCGTCCGCTGCTGCCGTCTCACCTGTAGGCGCTGCAACAAATTTTCCGCCTTCCGGAGCTTTAGCATTAGAATCGGATCCCCAAGCAGAAGCTCCACTGACATCATCAACATCAACTTCATTCATTCCCAAACCGTAATCTATTGTACCACCTGTGCTGGATCCTGATACCAAGTTGACACCTTTTACTTCTATTGAGGTGCTGACGCCTTCTCCCATATATTCATTAAAACGAACCTTTAAGGTATCGGCATCTACTTGCGTGCCGCTACTGTGAATTAAGTT
>CALXTS010000009.1 GCA_944391465.1 uncultured Alphaproteobacteria bacterium | reverse complement strand
CAAAATATATTTATATTATCAGAGTTATTTATATGTTCATAGTATGCGAATATCCTTAAACATTAAAAATATCCGCCCGCATATTACTCTTTCAGTATATCCCATCAAAAACACAGAGTCAATAAATAATTTTACACCGAGGACAAAAATTTTTATATATTACATAAAAAATCCGTCGGATTTATATTCCGACGGATTCCAGAACATAGAATAAATTTTATCGGCTATAATCACCGCGAGTATTGACCATTTCCATCATTCTTTGACGTTTCTTTTGTAATTCATATTCTTTTTGCCGTTGTTCTCTTTCTCTTGCTTCTTCGGGCGTTTCCCGATGATTTGTTTTCATATCTCGTAAAGCCAGCAATTTATTAAGAATTTGTCTTTGCGTCAGACCATTTGTATTTGCTTTTATTTGTGCAATAATATTTCCGGGTGTTAAAATATCGGATAATTCTTGCAAATCCAGTAAATTTTCATCAGCCAGAATTTTATTTAAATCAACAAGCAAACCTTCTTCAACATCATCATCGTCGTCATCTCCGTTTTTTAGAATAATCTGCTTCAAATATTTCTTAAATAAACGATTGACTAATTTAATGAAATTACGATTTGTAACCGTTTCATTTGAAGATGCCGACATCATTGCATAAAACAATAAATTTTTCAGATATTTTTTTTGAACGGCAGCCAAAGGAATATTGCTGTCAATTCCTTTATGCGCAGCTTTTAGAACTTCTGAACGTTCAGCGGCAAATTTTTCTTCCATAGACATTTTCTTATTCCTGATAAGAGGCGATTATTGGCGCAAAAGTATCAGCAACAATTTTATAAACTTCTTTTTTGAAAGAAACAATTCTTTTAGGTGCTTCATGAATATCAGCCCATTCATAAGCCTTAAATTCAATTTCCTCAGGAAAAGAACAAAAGTTTATCTCACTATCCTCACCGTAAAAATAAAATAAAACCCAAAATTGTTCTTGTCCGACGTTCATATTTCCGGCTTTTCGAAATCTAAATAAAACCTCAGGCGGAAAACGATACTTTATCCCTTTTTCAATTTTTCCGACTAATTTTACGGAGGATAGAGCAGTTTCTTCTTTGAGCTCTCTATAAGCTGCAGTAATAAAGTCTTCATCATCATTTATTCCGCCCTGCGGAAATTGCCACTCAAATCCCGGAGTATCATTGCGCGCGCAAAGCAAAACCTTTTTCTGACGGTTGAAAACAACGACCCCTACATTTTTTCTAAACTTTTCCGTCATTGTTCCACCACCAAATTAGAAACCGGAACCACCGCTAAAGGTTTATCAATTGTTGTATTTTTCATTTGTTCATAATCCAATTGCGGAGAAAAACTATCCATCCATTTCAAAAGCTCAATCACAACAACAGGTTTTGCCTCAGCAACAATCAAAACATTGCCTTTATCCATAGCTAAGTTCTCAGCTTTATTTATAATATCGTTTATCTTTTCTCTATCATAAATATTTTCAATTACAAAATCGGCTTTTGCAAAAGCAATTCCTGATCTTTCAATATTATTTATGACCGTTCCTTGCGTTGCGTCAACAATGAGAAGACCACGCTTTCCGGCTTCTGAAATAATATTTTTTAAAAGTTCAAGATTACTGTCGTCGGCAATCCCGTCATTAATAACAATTCCGCCAATTGGAGCGCCTGTGTTTAAGAGTTGCTCAAAAAGGTTTAGTGCGTCTTCTTGACTGATGGTTAAATTTAAAGCCATAGGTCCGTTGTCTGATTTTAAAACATCTTTTGACGGAAGCAATAAATCGACATAAGTCTCATGACCATTTTGCCGTGAAGATAAAATACCTTCTTTTTTCTGAACCATATAAGGGCTGAAAGAAAAGCTGACTTCCGAACGCAATCCCGTATTGAGTTTATCAAGTTCCTCACGATTTAGTCCTAAACCTTTAAATAAAACAGAAACCTTTTTAAAAGTCGGAATAACTCTGACTCTTTTTCCATAAGCATCCCAAGGTTTTCTGCCATTTGTTCCGATTTTAGGTAATACTAAAGAACCTTTAGTTTCAGATAAGTAATCTTCAGTATTTAAATAACGAAGCTGCTGAGTTTGTTTTTGACTTTTAAGTGTCAAAATATTAGGGACATTTGCCAATAAATCTTCAACACTATCAATTTTAGGTAATCCTGAAGATTTGTCTGATTGTAAAGAAGGTGTATCAACGATTTTTTGTTCGTCTGATGCTTTTTCTTTCTTTTCAGGTAAAGTAATAACGTATTTAGGAGCTTTATTATTGGTATCAAACATTAATTTATCAATTTTAGAAACATAAACAGGCTCGCTTTTTTGTCCGGCAAAGAAGTAGCCGACACCCAAAAGCAACAAAAGAGATAAGCAAACCGCTAAAATGAGTTTTTTATATTCTAAAATTGTATTAAGCAAAACAAACTCCTATTTTTGAGATGTATAAATTCTCAAAGCCTTAACGAGATCGACAGCTCTTGAAAGTTGATAATCTTTTCTCCAGTCTTCTTTTTCATCAGAAACCTTTCGATCTTTTTTCTTTTTATTTTTTTCTGCGTCTTCATTTTTCAAAGCATTGCGATATTCTGCTTCACTAAAACCGTATTCATTGACAAACTCTTCCACTTTTGCCGGATGAACTTCAACATCAGGAACAATACCGGTTGCCTGAATTGAACGTCCGGAAGGCGTGTAATATCTCGCTGTTGTTAAACGCATGGCGCCGTATTTACCGAGAGGAATAACTGTTTGAACCGAGCCTTTTCCAAAAGATTTTTCTCCGAGTATGACGGCTCTTTTATGGTCCTGCAGAGCTCCTGCTACAATTTCGGATGCAGAGGCAGAGCCATCATTAATCATGACAACGATTGGTAAATTTTCAGCAATATCACCGGTCGTTGCCGTATATTTTACGGTATCTTCCTCATTGCGAGAGCGTGTAGAAACAATTTCTCCTTGATTAAGGAATAAATCTGAAATATTTACAGCCTGATCAAGTAAACCCCCGGGATTGTTGCGAACGTCAATAACAATACCTTTCAAATCATCTTTAAGTTCTTTTTGTGCTTTTTTAAGAGCTTTTTCGACCATTTTATCGGTATCTTCACTAAAAGTTGTAATTCTGATATAAGCAACATCATCTTTTATATCGCTTTTAACGGATTGAATTTTAACTTCTTCACGTTTTAAGGTAACATCAAAAGGTTTCTCATTAATTCTGCGAATTGTTAATTTAACTTTAGTTCCGACTTTCCCACGCATTTTATCAACGGCATCATTTAAGGACATCCCCATAACCTGTTCACCATCAATATTTGTGATATAATCGCCTGGCTTTAAACCGGCTCTTGCAGCAGGGGTATCATCAATCGGAGAAACGACTTTAACAACGCCTTGCTCCATTGTAACTTCAATTCCCAAGCCACCGAATTTACCTTTTGTTTGTTCATTCATATACTTAAAACTTTGAGCATCTAAATAGCTTGAGTGAGGGTCCAAAGAAACTAACATTCCGTTTATGGCAGATTCGATAAGTTTTTTGTCTTCAATTTCTTCAACATAAGACATTTTGGCACGTTCCATAACCTCGCCAAACAGGTTTAACATTTCATAGGTATCGAAATTTTCTTCATTTTTATCTTGTTTTTTAGCAAAAGCATCAGGCATCGCTAAAATCATGCTTATAAAAGCAATAACTAAAATTGATAATTTTTTAGACATTTCTTTACCTCTCATATTATCTATAAATTTATAAATGCATCCAAGCCATCGGATCTACGGGGTGATTATTTTTTCTTATTTCAACATACAATTTTGCATCATCGTCATCAGGCATTTGTCCGACGGGTTCTCCCGCCAAAAGCATTTGTCCAACCTCAACATCAGGATTACTTAATCCGGCCAATAAGGACAAATATCCGCCACCGTGTTCAATAATAATCAAATTTCCGTATCCTCTGAACGGTCCCGAGAAAACAACAGTTCCATCAAACGGAGCAATAACCTGCGCCTCACTTCTGGTTTTTATAAGGATTCCTTTAGAGGAAACCCCCTTAACTTTTTGTTCTCCATAAGCGGTAACAATAGTCCCTCTTGCCGGCAAAGGAAGTTTTCCTTTAGCTTTAGCAAAATTCTCTCCTGAATCAGTTATAAACGTCGAGCCGGATTTAATCAAGTCAACAGTTTGTTTTTCGGCAAGATTTTTTTGTTTTTGTGCTTTTGCCTGTTCTTCAGCAAGTTTTTTGCGTCGTTCCTCTTCAGCTTTTTTCTGCTTTTCCAGGCGTTGCTTTTCAAGTTTTGCAAGCAAATCTCTTAAGTCCTGTGCCTGAGAAGCCAGCTTTTCCATATTTTTTTTAGCTTTTTTGCTCTCAATTTCGACAGCGCTGCGAATTTTTGATTTTCTTTGTACGAGTGCATTCATCCGACTATGTTCTTGCTCTAGAATTAACTTTTGCTTTGATATCTGGTCATACTGTATTTCAACCAGCTCTTTTTTATGAGCAATTTTTTCTAATTCCTGACGGATTCTTTCTGCATTTTCTTCCAAAAAAGGAACAGTTTCGCGCAACAGCATTGCGCTCCGAATAATTTCAACGGGAGTTAAAGGTTGAACAAGTAAGGCTTCTGTGGGTTTTAACGCAAGGTTCTGCAAAGCTGATAAAATTTTGATAAGATTATCGTCCTCCTCGGTAAAACCCT
Organism: uncultured Alphaproteobacteria bacterium; assembly: GCA_944391465.1. Lineage (GTDB taxonomy): Bacteria > Pseudomonadota > Alphaproteobacteria > RF32 > CAG-239 > CAZU01. Next base: position 52,712 of record CALXTS010000009.1, on the reverse strand, counting down.
CTTCGGCAGCTTTCAAATCTTGTTTTAAACGTTCAAGCTGAGCCTCCATTTTTGAGAGTTTTTCTTCATTATTTTGGATGAGTTTTGCAGCTCGAATCATTTCTTTACTGATGCTTGATAGTTCTAAACTAATCTGAGTTGCCTGAGCTTGAAGTTTTTTATGTTCAAGACTTTGTTCTTGAACCTTTTTTTCCATTTTTTCCAATTCGGATTGGGAAACCCCTGCCGGCGTTGCAGTCTTTGCTTGGAAAGCCAAAAAAAGCACCAAGCAAGAAACGGTAACGAAAGCGAGGGGTTTTACCATTAGTCAATCCTACTTATTTATCAATGAATTACCATTCATTTCTGTTGGTTTTTGAATATTAAGAAGTTCCAGTAAAGTCGGAGCAATATCGGCTAATTTTCCGTCATGCAGACCTTTAATCGGCGTTTGATTATTAACCAAGACACCTCTGACTTTTCCAACGGTATGAGCGGTATAAGGAGCTCCGGTTTTTTCATCAACCATTTTTTCGGCGTTTCCGTGATCAGCCGTAACGAACAGAACACCTCCAACATTTTTGATGGCTTTTTCAACTTTGCCTAAACACTCATCAACAGCGGCAACGGCTTTGAGTGCGGCCTCCATGATACCGGTGTGCCCGACCATGTCTCCGTTTGCAAAGTTACAAATGATAACGTCAAAACGTTTATTTTCAATGGCATCAACTAATTTTTCCGTAACTTCATAAACGCTCATTTCCGGCTTTAAGTCATAAGTAGCAACTTTAGGAGAAGGAATTAAAATACGATTTTCTCCTTTAAACTCGCGTTCTTCTCCGCCGTTAAAGAAAAAGGTAACATGCGCATATTTTTCAGTTTCGGCAATGCGTAGCTGTGTTAATCCATGCTCTGCGATAACCTCGCCGAAAATATTTTTTAAGGCTTCGGGGCCAAATAATGTTTTCATAAAACGATTATGATCAACAGAATATTCCGTTAATCCGGCGTTATAAGAAGTATCAATGATTTTCTTTCTGGAAAATCCGTTAAATTCCTTATCGGCAATGGCATACAAAATTTCTCTGGCTCTGTCGGCGCGGAAGTTCATCATTAAAATAGCATCGCCATCCTGCATGCCGTCATAATCACCGATAACACAAGGAATAACAAATTCGTCATTTACACCATCGGCGTAAGAGGCTTTGATTGCCTCTTCGGAAGAAACAAAACGTTTTCCTTCGGCAAAAGCCATGTTATTATAGGCCAATTCGACACGATCCCAGCGTTTATCTCTATCCATGGCATAGAAACGCCCTTCTATTGTGGCAATCTTGACATAAGGCATATCGGCAATTGATTTTTCAAAATCAGCTAAAAAATCAACAGCAGACTGCGGCGGAGTATCGCGACCATCTAGAAAAGCATGAACCCAAGTTTTTATTCCGTTATCATTCAATGCTTTACATGCGGCAACAATGTGCTCTTGCGAAGAATGTACACCGCCGGGGCTCATCAACCCCATGACATGGCATGCTTTTTTATTGTTTTTTAAAGTATCAATAAGCTCTGAAAGAACGGGGTTTTTATTAAAAGAACCATCTTTAATGGCTTGGTCGATTTTGGGTAAATCTTGCATAACAACGCGTCCGGCACCAAGATTCATATGTCCGACCTCGGAATTACCCATCTGTCCTTCAGGAAGTCCGACAGCTAATCCGGATGTTTCAATAAAGCAATGCGGATTTTCTTCCAACATTCTGTGCCAATTCGGTGTGTGTCCTTGTTCAATGGCGTTATCAGGAGTGATTTTCTCTCGATATCCCCATCCATCAAGAATGAGTAACATTACAGGTTTTTGTGTCATTATTATCTATCCTATCATTTATATAACTTCGGCAAATTCCGAAATCTTGATTTATCAGCTAAAAACTTTTTCATATTATATATAATAAAACTTATTATAAAAGCACTAATTTCTTAAAATCTTTACCCTGTTTATTTAGCGTTGGACATGACTTTTTTCCATATATCCGCCGGTAAGTTTGAACCGCTGACTCCTTTCATCGGTGAACTATCATCATTTCCGAGCCAAACTGCCGTAACATATTTATCGTTAAAACCGACAAACCAAGCATCTCTGTTATCTTGAGAGGTTCCGGTTTTTCCGGCAGAAAAACCTGAAAGTTTTGCTCGTTTTCCGGTTCCGCTTTTAACAACTTCTTCTAACATTGCGGTTAAATCTTTAACATCATTTTTATTCAAAATTCGTTTAGGGTCGCTGGCATTACGTTGATAAAGTTGATAACCGTCATTACTGTAAACTTCTTTGATTGCATAAGGCCAAACGGCAAATCCTCCGTTTGCTATGGTTGTATAAGCGGTCGCCATATCTAAAACTTTAACTTCAAATGTTCCCAAGGCTAAAGAAGGTGTATTTTGGATAGGTGTCGTAATCCCCATTCTTTTAGCATTTTTTATAATTTTATTTTTTTTGAGGCTTTCCGCAAGATTAACGGTAGCCAAATTAAGTGAACGCGACAAAGCAAAGGTTAAAGAAACAGCCCCGTAATACTTTTTATCGGCATTGGAAGGTCTCCATTTTCCAACGGATAAAGGCGTATCATAAATGATTTCATCGGGTTTCCAACCATCTTGCAGAGCAGTTAAATAAATAAAAGGCTTAAAAGCAGAACCGGGCTGGCGAAGAGCCTGAGTTGCACGGTTGAATTGACTTTTATTATAGTTGGCGCCACCAACCATGGCTTTAACGGCACCATCTAATCCAAGAACAACGATAGCCCCTTGAGTTACGTTACGAGAGGCGTTGTTTTTAATTGTTTCACGCAAAACTTTGGAGGCTGTTTCTTGTAAATCTTGATCCAAGGTGGTTGAAACATAAACATCACTGTCTCTTTCCCCAATGTAGTCATTAACGTCGTTATAAACCCAGTCTGCAAAATAATTTGCATCTTCCACTTTATAGCTTTTTTCAGGACCGATAGGCATATCAAGAGCTTTTTGAGCATCATCTTTACTTAAAACGCGATTATTAACCATATTCTGCAAAACAACTTTGGCGCGATTAATGGCACGCTCTTGGGATGCCGCAGGATTATAACGAGACGGAGCTTTAAGCATTCCGGCAATAATGGCGGCCTCCATGACATTCATATCGCGAGAAGATTTTCCAAAGTATTTTTGGCTGGCCGCTTCAATACCGTAAGTTCCTGTTCCTAAGTAAACACGATTAAGATAAAGCGTTAAAATCTGCTCTTTTGTAAACTTATACTCTAGCCAAAAAGCCAGCAAAAGTTCTTGAGTTTTTCTTTTGATATTTTTCTTTGAGGTCAAAAACAGATTTTTTGCCACTTGCTGAGTAATGGTGCTTCCGCCTTGTACATATCTTCCGGCAAAAATATTTGCAATCATTGCCCGAGTAAAAGATATGGCATCAAATCCGAAATGTGAAAAGAAGCGTCGATCCTCGGTCGAAATAATGGCATCGACAACGTATTTAGGGAGTTCGTCGGCATGAATAACCTCGGAATACACTGTTCCGAAAGAACGTATTTCATTTCCGTTTTCGGCAATGATGGTAGTCGAAGGCTGACGCGTTCTGGAAACTGCCTCATTGATATTCGGTAAGGTTAAAAAACAATAAGTCAGATAGATTAATAAAGTTATGCCCAGAAAAAGAAAAAATTTTACGATTCGTTGCCGATTCGTAACCCGTTGTTTTGACTCTCTTTTTCTAGACTTTTTTCTTGTTTTTTTAGCTTTTGCCACGATTCGGCTCCAATAAGTTCTTGTCACGATTCTTAAAATATTTTAAAACATAAGCATTAAATATCTAGCACAAAAAGTTTAAGGAAGTTTTTATGAGCAATATTTCAGTTTCACTTACGGAAGATTTAAAACAAAAAATTTCCACAATTGCAGCCAAAAGTGGCCGCAGTGTTGATGAGTGCATCGCTCTTGCTCTTCGCGACTATATTGAAAATTATGAAGATGTTTATAAAACGGATTTGTGCGCAGTTGATAATTTAGAGCGTTCTTTCTTTTTATCTATTGGCGAGTAGCTTTTTCTTGTTTATATTAGCAGGCATAAGCCCAATATTGTTCTTTAGGGAGTTTTAAGATGCCGCAAAAAGTTTGTCTTATAGATGGTTCAGGATATATCTTCAGAGCTTTTTACGGACTTCCGCCGTTAACCTCCCCTGAGGGAACGCCGGTTAATGCCGTTTACGGCTTTACTAATATGTTTTTAAAACTAACCACCAAGATACCATGCGAGTATTGTTTGGTTCTTTTTGATGCAAAACGCCAAAATTTTCGTAATGAAATTTTTGCAGAATATAAAGGAACAAGAAAAGAAATACCGGAAGATCTAATCCCGCAATTCCCGATTATCCGCGAAGCCGTCGAAGCGCTCAATCTTAATCATTTAGAAATGGAAGGTTATGAGGCTGATGATCTAATAGCTACTTATGCAGAACAGGCACTTTCAATGGGTTTGGAAGTTGTTGTTGTTTCGGGAGATAAGGATTTAATGCAGCTTATCCGCCCCGGCGTAGAGTTCTATGACCCCATGAAAGATAAATTTTTTACACCGGAAGATGTTAAAGAAAAATTCGGCGTTTATCCTGATAAAGTTGTTGATGTTCAGGCACTTTCCGGAGACACGATAGATAATATTCCGGGCATACCTGGAATTGGTCCTAAAACGGCGGCACAATTGGTTGAAGAATACGGTTCTTTGGAAGGCGTCTTAAGTCATGCTCATGAAATCAAACAAAACAAGCGCCGAGAAACTATTTTAGATAATATAGAAAATGCCAGAATATCTTTACAATTGGTAACCTTAAAACAAGATGTTCCTGTCGAGCATAGCTTAAAAGAATATATTTGTCAGCCGCCCAAACATGAAGATTTAGATAAATTCATTGCAGCGTATGGGTTTAATTCTTTGCGTCCGCGCATAGAAAAATGGTTTGCTGAACGCTGTTCTGCGATTGAAGAACAGAAGGGGGTGAACAATGTATTTAAATCTGAAGATGTGAAGTATGGTATTATAGAAGATGAGGAGAATTTAAAAAAGTGGCTTGATATTGCAAATAAAAGCAGGCGACTTTCTCTGAGTGTGGCAAGTTCGGAAAAAGATGTGTTCGGAATATCAATAGCCACATCAATAGGTAATGCCGCTTATATTCCGTTAAAACCGCAAAACCAGATAAATACACTTGATTTATTTTCAAATAGCCAAACGTCAGCCAAAGGAATTTCTTATGATGTTTTAATGCGCAATCTTAATCCGATACTGACAGCCCCATATGTTTTGAAAATCGGTGCCGGGATTAAAACGATTATGCATCGATTAAGCGATATGGCAGGGAAACCGATGTTGATTACACCATATGATGACATCTCGGTTATTTCTTATGACTTAGACAGTTCAGAACACGGACATGGCTTGAATGAATTATCGGAACTATTTTTAGATACAAAGATACTTGATTTGAACGAGCTTTTGGGAAGCGGAAAAAATAAAATCTCCTTTGATATGTTGGATACCAACCTGCAACAAAAATATTTATGCCAGCAAGCCGATTATATTTTACGGATTTATGATGTATTAAAACCGCGACTGATATCGGAACACAAAGCAGCGGTTTATGAGAATTTTGATAGACCTTTGGTTGCAACATTGTTTGCAATGGAAAAAAGAGGGATTATGGCAAACGCCCAATCATTATATGAACTGAGTGATTATTTTAATCAAAGTTTGCGTAATCTTGAGCAAGAAATATATGTTTTAGCCGGGGAAGAATTTAACATTGGCTCTCCCAAACAAATCGGCACAATATTGTTTGAAAAATTAGGATTTAAAGGAAAGAAAACACCGACGGGAGCATGGCAAACCGGAGCAGATATTTTGGAGGAGCTGGCTGAAGGGGGTAATGAACTTTCCGAGAAAATTCTCAAATGGAGAGAGTTTAGCAAACTAAAATCAACATACAGTGATGCCTTGCTGGATTTGTTGGATAAAGAAGGGCGCGTCCACACAACTTTTACGCAAATTGTTGCCAATACGGGACGTTTAGCGTCTAACTCGCCTAATCTGCAAAATATTCCGATACGGAGCGAAGAAGGCAAGAAAATCAGAGCGTGCTTTATAGCTAAACCGGGTTATAAGATAATATCTTCCGATTATTCTCAAGTTGAACTTCGGCTTTTGGCCAGTGTCGCCGATGTCAAAAATCTTTGCAAAGCATTTGAGGCAGGTATAGATATTCATACGGCAACAGCATCACATGTTTTTGGAGTGGCTCCGGAGCAAGTTGATGCAAATTTGCGTCGCCACGCCAAAGCCATTAATTTTGGTATTGTCTATGGAATATCGCCTTACGGATTGGCTAAACAAATCGGTGTTTCGGCAGAAGAGGCAAAGCAATATATTGATGCTTATTTTGCGCAAATGCCCGAAATAAAAAAATATATGGAAGACACGATAGCCTTTGCCCATAAAAATGGTTTTGTATTAACGCCGTTTGGGCGTAAGTGTTCCGTTATGGGAATTAATGATAAAAATAAACGATTGGTGGCCAATGCCGAGCGAGCCGCTATTAATGCTCCTATACAAGGAGGAGCTGCCGATATTATAAAGTTGGCAATGAATAAAATAGAGAAAAAACTAAAGGAGCAAAGATTCAAAACCAGAATGTTGCTTCAGGTTCATGATGAACTTATTTTTGAAGCCCCTGATAATGAGGTTGAAGAAGTTAGCAAGCTAATAAAGACGGAGATGGAAAATATTGTTAACTTGAAAGTTCCGTTTATTGCCGAAGTCGGTTTTGGAGACAATTGGGCGGAGGCGCATTAAAGTTAAATGGATGAGATGAGAGCATTTATAGGTTTTGGATTAATAGTATTTGCTTTTTGCGTGTTTATGGCTCTTTACCATTTACATAAAAAGATAAAACGGCGTCAGGAACAAATAATAAAAGAAATAGAAAGTGAAGCTCGTAAAAAAACGGATGATGCTATTTCAACACTAACCATAGATACATCTTTTGCAGACATAGGTCTTGGCAAGCCACCAGAGGTTCATGATTTGTTGGCGCAGTTAGATATGGAGCAACAAGCCCTAAAAAAAGCCAAAATAGATAAGATAATAGAGGAAGAAACTCGTCATAAAGAGAAATTAACGGCAGAAGCACAAAGCAGAGCTTTTGACGAAATCATGCGAGAAAGTCGGATTAACCTTTATCAAAAAGCAAATGAGAAACAAAAAGAGGCGCCGGCATCTGAAAAGAAAAAGGCTTATGCAAAGGCTGCGCAAAACAAACATGAAAGAGAACAAGAAGAACGTAGCAAACAAGAACAGCAAAGAAACGAAGAAAAAGAAAGGGAAACCGAAAATCAAAAAAAAGAACAAGAAAAAGACGACCGTCAAAAAGAACAAGAACATCAGAAAGAAATTGAAAAAATACAAGAACTCCGCGGTGTGAAAGAAGCAGAAGAAAGTGCAAAGCAATCTTCAGGAGCAGAGCATAGTAATTCCAATACCAATACCGGCGCTCAAAATTCAGGAGGATTTTCCGGCGGAATGAGCGGTGGTCACAGTGGCGGAAGATAAAAGCATAAAATAATTTCTATTTTTTATATAAAAACGACATAATAGTAACGGAATGTGGTTAAGCCAGTACTTGGCGGTGCTGAACACACGGAGTTCTTCCATAAACCCCACATAAATCCCTCAAATTTGAAAAGGTGACACCGAACCTATTCAAAAAATTCTTTCTTAAAATCTATAACCCCAATAATCCCAATCTAATAAACAAAGCTTTGCGATATCAGCCTGCAGAACTGATATTTGACAAGATTCTATCGTTAAAGAAGTTAAAGATTTATTACCAATAAATCAAATAAAACCGGCGATTCTCAGCAAACCCAGACTCAGATTCGTTTTGAGTCCTATAAAAAATTTTTTCGATTCGTTTTAAAGAGGTAAAAATTTAAACGAGACTCTGTTTTTTTTGTTTCCGACTCTTGCAAAAATATAAAAACTTTTTATCCCCAAATCGCAATGAAAAAATGATTTAATTCTTGGTAAATCAGAGAAAATGTTGTATGTTTGAAACAATAAAAATATAGGAAAAATAAGGGGAAATAAAAGAAATGAGTTCAGAAATGACCCAAGAAGAAATTGATAAAGAAGAAAAAGAATACGGAGCAGATTCCATAAAGGTTTTAAAGGGGCTTGATGCTGTTCGCAAACGTCCCGGAATGTATATCGGCGATACGGATGATGGTTCCGGATTGCATCACATGATTTATGAAGTCTTGGATAACGCAATTGATGAGGCATTGGCGGGTTATTGCGATAAAACAGAGGTTATTTTAAACCCTGACGGCTCGGCAACAATACGCGATAACGGCCGTGGAATTCCCGTTGGTATGCACAAAGAAGAGGGCGTTTCGGCAGCCGAAGTCATTATGACAGAACTACACTCCGGAGGTAAGTTTGATAATAACTCATATAAAGTATCCGGAGGGTTGCATGGCGTGGGTGTTTCTGTGGTCAACGCATTGTCAACATGGCTAAAGTTGAGAATATGGCGAGAAGGCCATGAACACTTGGCTGAATTTGCCCATGGTAATGTTACCAAGCATTTGACGGTTATTGGAGAGGCTCCGGGACGTCACGGAACGGAAGTTACTTTTTTGCCGTCTCCTGAAACATTCACTCAAACAGAGTTTAATTTTGAGACATTGGAACGCGCCATCAGAGAAAAAGCATTTTTAAATTCAGGTGTTTACCTGAAACTCATTGATAATCGCGGTGCCGAACCTCGCGAAGTTGATTTTCACTATGAAGGCGGCTTAAAGGCTTTTGTCAGCCATATCAATAAATCAAAAGCTCCGCTTCATGATGAAGTTATTTTCATAAACGGAGAGGCTAACGATATCACCGTAGAGTGTGCGCTTCAATGGACAAACGCTTACAATGAAAGCATGCTTTGCTTTACCAATAACATTCCGCAAAAAGACGGCGGAACACACTTAGCCGGTTTTAGAGGAGCTTTAACGCGTACAATCAATAACTATGTTTCTGAAAATGGTTTATTGAAAAAAGAAAAAGTTGTTCTTTCCGGAGATGACATGAGAGAGGGACTAAGCTGCGTTTTGTCAGTTAAAGTTCCGGATCCGAAATTTTCATCTCAAACAAAGGATAAGCTCGTATCATCAGAAGTTCGCCCCGTTGTAGAAAATGTTGTCGGCGATAAATTGAAAGAATGGCTGGATGAGCATCCGAACGAGGCAAAAATCATAGTTGGTAAAATTTTAGAAGCCGCTACAGCTCGAGAAGCCGCAAGAAAAGCCAGAGAATTGACACGTCGTAAAGGTGTTCTTGATGTTGCTTCTCTTCCCGGAAAACTGGCAGATTGCCAAGAAAAAGACCCTGCGCTGTCAGAAGTTTTCATCGTAGAGGGAGATTCCGCCGGCGGTTCGGCTAAACAAGGCAGACATCGCCGCAATCAGGCGATAATGCCGCTAAGAGGTAAGATTTTGAACGTTGAGCGTGCGCGCTTTGATAAAATGTTAAATTCTGCCGAAATCGGAACAATTATCACCGCTTTGGGTACCGGTATCGGGCGAGATGATTTTAATGCAGACAAATGTCGTTATCATAAAATTATTATCATGGCCGATGCCGATGTTGATGGTAGCCACATTCGTACTTTGCTCTTAACCTTCTTTTATCGCCAAATGCCGGAATTAATAGAGCGCGGATATGTTTATATTGCACAGCCGCCTCTGTATAAAGTCAAAAAAGGCAACTCAATTTTATATATTAAAAATGAGCGAGATATGGAGGATTATTTGATTCGCGGCGGATGCGATGATGCCGTTTTGACACTTTCCTCAGGCGAACAAATCATTGCTCAGGATTTAATAGATTTGGTTGAAAAAAATCGCAAGGCGCGTAGCTTGATAGGCGCTTTGAGTAAGAATGTTCCTGAAAAAATTATAGAACAAATGGCAATAGCCGGATTATTTGATAAAGAAGTAATTAACGATGGAACACGTCTGAAAGAAGGTCTGAAAACCGTTGCCGACAGACTAAACGCACATGAAGCGGAATATGATCGCGGCTGGCTGGCAGAAGTTCAAGAAGACGGCTCTTTGCTGTTTAGTCGTACTTTGCGTGGCGTAACTGAAAAGCACGTCGTCGGTTCGGTTATTTTAGACAGTACGGAAGCGCAAATGCTTCATGAAATGCAAGATTTGTTAAAATCAAACTTTGCAACAATGAGCGTTCTGACATCTAAACAAGGATTAGAAAAGAAAATCTCAGGTCCGGTCAGTTTTGTAGATGCCATTACGGCCGCCGGCAAAAAAGGCATAAGTATCCAACGCTATAAAGGACTGGGAGAGATGAACCCGGAACAATTATGGGAAACAACGTTGGATCCGGAAGCTCGTTCGCTACTCCAAGTTAAAATTGAGGATATGGAACAGGCCAATGAAACATTCTCAACTTTAATGGGTGACGTTGTTGAGCCTCGTAAAGAATTTATTCAGGATAATGCCCTGAATGTTGTAAATCTTGATATTTAATGCATAAAAAGACACCCCTGAAATAACAAATTCAGGGGTGTTTTTTATCAGACACAATACTAGAATTTAAGTGCGGACGGTAATTGTTGACGTTTAAAAGATTGAGATTGATAACGCTTTATTATCCAATCAACCGTAACGGCATCAAATCCGTCAGCAATAATTTGAGCTTGAGTTTGTTTATCATCAATAAAACGTTTAAGAATTTTATCTAAAATTTTATAAGGAGGCAAAGTATCCTCATCTTTCTGGTTAGGAGATAATTCAGCGCTGGGGGCTCTGTTTATAACCTCAATCGGCAATACTTTAGAAAGCGAATTACGCCAATTTGCCAAATCAAAAATCTCAGATTTGTAGAGATTCCCGATAGGTGCCAACCCACCGCAAGTATCGCCATATAGAGTGCAATACCCCATAGCAATTTCAGATTTATTTCCACAGGCCAAAAGCAAATAATGATATTGATTTGAAAAAGCCATTAATATTTTACCGCGTTCTCTGGCCTGAAGATTTTCAAGTACAATATTTTTAGGATTTTCATTAAAAACTTTTTTCAGAAACGAGCTTTGTTGCTCAATAAGAGGTTCAATATTTAATTCTTGATAATCAAATTGATTTATTTTTGCGATTTCAGCGGCAATTTTAAGACTTAAATCAGAAGTATGCTTGGTTTTCATCATTAAAGCATGAACATGCTCTGCGCCTAAGGCGTCTTTCGCCAAGATAGAAGTTATGGCAGAATCAATTCCGCCGGATAGTCCGAGAACAATATCTGTAAAATTATTGTTTTTACAGTAAAGTTTTAATCCTTCGGTTAAATTTTTCCATATTTTTTCCATTAAAATTCCCCTTTGCCGGATATTATAAAGTCTTCAATAAAATGATGATTTTTTTCATTTACAAAATTTTTCCAACGAATATCGCCGATAGAAATCATATCTCGAACCATACTGCCCGAAACATAAGGAAAAGAGATATCTGTCCTGTCAATACATTCAATATGTTCAAAATAATCATAAACCCAAGGAGCGTCTTTTGAGCTTCCGCTAAAATAAACATCAGGCGCATCTCTGTCAGGAGCTGCTTCATTAAGAAAATCCAAAACAAAAGCCATCCATTCCTGCAGATTATGAATGTCAAAAATTCCTAAAACTTTCAAACGAGGCGTTTCATGCTCAAAAACATTAAGAATCATCTTTTTTCTTTGAGTATAGCTAAAGGGATTACGGAAAGTTCCTTGCTCTTGAAGAGAACCGAGAAGAACAGTCACTTTGTCGCATTGAGTAAGCATTTGTTTAATAATGCGTTCATGCCCGATATGGAAAGGTTGCGCTCTCATGATAGTTAGCCCATGCTTATAATGATTCATAGGGTTTTCTCCTCAATAATCTTTTTAGAAAAATCCTAACTTTTATATTGGAATTTTGCAAACAGAATTTATATTGACTATCAAGTTGTATCATTTAAAATAAAGCCGTTTTTTAGGATAATTTTTTATGAAACTATACGGTATTTTATTCGGACTGGCATTTCTTTTTCCAATAACGAGCTCTGCTCAGGAGTGGACGTTTGACTACTCTTTTGAGGGGACAGGGCTTTACGGTTATGCGGAAACATCGGCTCGTTATCAGGATTTATATAAAAGAAACCATGACTATTTCGATGGAGAAATAGATTTAAGCGCCGCATATGAGTTTAATGATGATTATAGTGTCAGTTTTCACCTTGATTTAATGGGAGCTGTAGATAAAGAGCTAAAAGATTACAATCAAGGAGATTGGGGAGAAGAAGCGTACGCCATTTCCGATACGCCGTATGGACGCCTGATGATTGGACAGACCACAAACGTTGACGCTCAGTTTCATGAAGGAGCCCCATCTGTAGGTGCATTAAAAAACAATAGCGATGTTGTAAATTTTTTAATGAATCCTAATTGGGTAAGAAACGGGAAAACAACAAAATTTGCCACATTAACGACGACCTACATCAACACGGACGGCGTCGCACCAAAAATAAGTTATATCAGTCCGTCTTTTTATGATACATACTTAGGCGTTTCATATGTTCCCGATGCCTATAATCGTTCAGGTTTAATCAGTAAATATGCTTCATATGAACATGATGATGGTATAATCGCATCAATATACAGCTATCAGGACATGGAGCTGTTTACTCTTACGGCAAGTGCAGGATATGCGCGTTTTCACGATAATGATAATGAATTCTCGGCCAGCCTGAGTTTGCAGAAAGGCAATTGGACAATAGGTGGTGGATGGCGCAATACTTATATAGACGGCAAGGATAAACAACAAAATAAGAATTATACGGAAGAGATGCCGGAATATTTTGATGCATATCGTGAGGGGCAAGCCTGGAACATTGGTGTCGGCTATCAGATAGGACCATTTAAAACGGCGCTAAGCTATTTTGAATCAAAAACAAAGCGTTCGGATAACAGCGACAAAATTATTACATTTTCCAATCAATATCAGTATGATAAACACATTAATATATATTTAGCCGCCAGCCACGTTAACTATAATGGTGCTGATGATAGCAAAGATAATAATAACAATGGTTATGCGATTGTTGCCGGTGTAGGGCTGAATTTTTAGAGGACGATATAATGCCAGATATTCTGTTTTTTTCTGAGAATAATGATTTTTATAATGATTTGTGTGAGCAAATTTCTTTATATGCCAAAGAATATCATGTTATTGATAAAAATGATTCCGAAACGGTTCCTGATTTAATAATTTTTGATGAAGATATTGAGCATCTGGATGAGCTTCATCACAGAAATCTCAAAGCGCCGATATTTCTGTTGTCTTCTCAACCGGATATTTACAAAGAGCAAAAAGGAATCAGCAATTTAATTTCCAAGCCATTTTCGCTTAAAGATTTTTTAGATAAACTACAAGCCAGTATAAGCCTGTTTGAAAACAGTGAAAGCGGCTATTTGCACTTTAATCGCTATATTGTCAAACCCGTCAGCAAAGAGATATTTAACGAGCGCAACGGAGAAACGATAAAACTGACGGAAAAAGAGGTTTATATCTTAAAATATTTATATAAGATGCAAAATCGAATTGTCGGGAAGAATGAGTTATTACAAGAAGTTTGGGGATATTCTCCTGATGTAACCACACATACGATAGAAACGCATATTTACCGCTTGCGTCAAAAAGTTGAACATGATGATATTTCCGCACAGCTGATTCTGACCGTTGACGGCGGATATCAATTAAAAGTCTAAAAAACAAATTAAGAAATTTTAATTTCCACAACCACCGGAACATGGTCTGAAGGGCGTTCCCAGCTTCTGGCTTCGTTCAAAATTCTTGCACCTGCAATCTGATTTTTTAAGGAAGGTGTAACCCATATATGATCCAATCTCCGCCCTTTATTATTGGTTTGCCAATTGGGATTGCGATAACTCCACCAAGAATAAACTTTTTCAGGTTCAGGATAGCTCAGGCGGACGGCATCAACAAAATCAAGAGAATGAAATAGTCTTGTCAGTCGTTCAACCTCAATCGGTGTATGCGAAACAATTTTTAAGAGTTGCTTGTGATTCCACACGTCATTTTGTGAAGGGGCAACATTAAAATCACCGCAAATCAATATTTTTTTGTTGCTTAAATCAGCTTTATGCTTTTCGTAGTATTCAGAGATATCATCCATAAAACAGAGTTTGTGAGCAAAAGAAAGGTTTTCTATCGGATCAGGAATATCTCCGCCGGCAGGAATATAAATATTATTAACCTCAATGTCTTTGCAGATGGTCGCTTTTATATGGCGAGCATCTTTTTTCCCGACCCAATTTAACTGAACAATATTTTCTAACGGATATTTAGATAAAATGGCAACGCCGTTATAACCGGGAATACCATAAAGAGCAATATGTTCAAAGCCGCAAGATTTTATTTCAGAAAACGGAAAATCATCTTCTTTGGCCTTAACTTCTTGCAAACAAATGACATCAGGGTTTTCAATTTCACATAATTTGCGTAACAAAGGCAAACGAATACGAATGGAGTTTACATTCCAAGTAACTAATTTTAATAAAGCCATTTTTATTTCTTTTTATAATTTAGAGGACTGCTCTTTTTGTTTTTAAATTTAAATATCTTGTCATCAAGAGGAATATCTTTTTGCGTATCATACAAAGAAACTGTAACTTCAATACTTTGAGGGTCAACAATTTTCCATTGTAATAATTCCATCGGATTATTAGAGAAAACCAAGGTAATCGGTCCGATATCGCCTCTGTCTGCGTAATCAAGTGTAATTGTTGTGGAGCCGGAATCCTGATAAAAATCGCTTACTTTTAATTTCTTGCCATCAATTTTAATATCATTTGCCAAAATTAAGCTGGCCGGAATATCATCATAATCAATATGAGTAACCTGATCTAATTCAAAATCATTATAAACAATATCTTTTCCGTCACCAACAATTAATACATTTGTCGGTTCGGCGTATTCCATACGAATTTTATTTGGTTTTTTTATAAAAAGACGACCTTCGGCAGTACCTCCGTTACTGGACATTTGAACAAAAGTAGCTTCCAAAGAATTTAAGCTGTTCAAATATGTTTCAATGGTTCTTAAGTTTTCCGCGCTTTGAGCAAAAGCGTTTTGAGAAAAACAAACCGCGAAGATAAAAAACAACCACTTTTTCATTATAAAACAACCTCTAAAATATTTCTGATGATGTCTAATATAATAGATAAATAGAAATAGTAAATAGCAAAAGCCTCCCGCTGGTATAAACCGAGCGAGAGGCTTTTTTTACAAATAACAAATAAAACTAGTAATTGCGAGAACAGCCGCAGCCGCCGGATGTTTTAGATGAAGTTTCTTTTTGCGAAGTTGAAGATTTGTTGGAAGAAGCATTAGCGCTTTTTTCTTCATTTGTTTTTGAGCTTGCCATTTTAGATTCGTTATTTCTTACATCTTTACACATATTATATCTCCTTAAAATGAAACAAAATACAGGCATTAGCCCGTACCTCAAGAGAATTAATCAGTAAAATATCAAAAACAAGGGATGCAGAACTATAGTTTTAAGCATTACGGGCTTTGAAAAAACCATTTTCAAAACCCTGAATTTCAGAAGAAGACTCAGCTAATTCAAGTCGTTTCATCGTATAAGCAATATACTCTTTTTCTCTTTCAATCGCACAAAAGTTTCGTTTTAGCTTTTTTGCGGTCACGGCGGTTGTTCCTGAACCGGCAAACGGGTCAAAAACCATATCTCCTTCATTGCTTGAAGCAAGAATAAGTTTGGCAATAAGTTTTTCAGGTTTTTGAGTCGGGTGAGGCGTGTTTTCGCTCATGGACCAGAAAGGAATGGAGATGTCCGTCCAAACATTGGAAGGATGCGTTAAGCGGAAACGTTCATTGCCGTTTTCTTTCCAATCTTTAGGTTTCCCGTTATTATCGCGATAAGGGGCCAAAACACGTCTTTGAATTTTAACGGCATTCAAATTAAAGGTGTAGTTTTTGCTTTTTGTAAAAAACCAAATATCTTCTAAACAATTTTTCCAATTGTTAGAGGCGCCGCGTCCTTTTTCACGCTCCCAAGAAATTCTGTTTTGCAAGATAAAATACTTTCCGGCAATCTCTGGAATAGCAATAGATGTTTTCCAGTCAGAGCAAATATAAACGGAGGCATCTTCTTTTAATAAACGAACCGTTTTAGAAAGCCACAAGTCCAGCCACTCTTTGTATTCGGAAAAATCCATTTCTTTAAAAGTGCGTGCGCCGAAATTTTTTGTCAGATTATACGGCGGATCGACAATCATCAAATCAATAAAAGCATCAGGAAGCAAATCAAGCGCTTTTAAACAATCTTGATGAATAATCTTGTTTTTAACATCATCAATCTGAACGTTGGCAGAAAGGCGAATAGCTTTTTCGGCATAAGATTTTATTTCATCTTTAGAAAGCTCAAGAGTTTTATTTCGCGGAGCTTTTTGTTTCGTCATCAGCTTTATTCTTCGCCAAATTTGTTATCCAAGAGTTGTTTGAGGGCATCCATTGCTTCTTTAGCTTGCTTACCTGAAGTTTTGACATGGATTGTCGTACCCTTGGAGGCGGCGAGCATCATCAATCCCATAATAGAGCAACCATTGACGCATTGCCCGATTCTTTCAACCTCGACATCGGCGTCAAAAGGTTCTAGTGTTTTAACAAAAGCGGCTGCGGCGCGGGCATGCAAACCTTTTTTATTTTTTATTTCCAATTCTTCACTAAAAGTCTCAGCACTCATTTTACATCCCCAACAGTTGCGATGCGACATTAATATATTTTTTTCCGGCTTCTTGAGCGCCGATAACGGTTTCTTTCAGATTTTTTTCTTTTCTGAGAGAAGCGATTTTGATTAACATAGGCAGATTGATACCGGCAATAATTTCAACATGAGCCTTATCCATGATTGAGATAGCCAAATTAGAAGGCGTTCCGCCAAACATATCGGTCAAGACAACGACGCCTTCACCGCTGTCAACACGACTGACTTTGTCTAAGATTTCTTTTCTGCGGATTTCCATATCATCTTCCGGCCCGATACAAACAGGCTCAACTTGGTCTTGCTTGCCGACAACATGTTGCATTGCAGATATAAATTCATTAGCAAGATTTCCGTGTGTAACTAAAACTAACCCAATCATTTTTTTTCCTATTCGTGTTCAGATGTTCCGCCAACCCAAGAACGAACGGCACCAAAACTGGCAAGAAGTTCTTCCTTAGTTTTAGCTTTAACCAACTCATCGGCACGTGTCTGCCGACCTTTAAAGGTAATTTCTTCAACATTATCAACGGGAACGGCATAAACACGATCAACCATTTTTCCTTTAAGTTCAACAATCATCACAAACTCAGATTCGGCTAAAGGTTCAACAGTATCTTCATTAATATTATCAAGTTTAACGGCCAAACGAGCATCTCGTTTAAGCAAAGCACTTTGCTTTCCGTCAAATTCAAGTACCGGATTTTCGGGCGTTCCTTCGCGAGCATCAATAAAAATAGCCAATTCGCCGTATTTATTTTCAATAATTTCATAAAAGTCTTGTTTTTCAATCAGCGTGTAATATTGAGTTTCCATAGCATTATTACCTTATAAGGTTGAGTAATATTTAAACATATGCTATAACAATAACCAAAATGTGTCAATTTTGAGTTAATAAAAGAGATTTTTTAATGGAAAAAACACCGCTGCGTTATTTATGGCACTATGTAAAAATATTTAAATATTTTATCTTGTCTGGATTAATATCAATGCTTATCGCCACGGTTTGCAGTCGTTTTTATCCGTATTATCTCTCAGAAATATATAATTTAGTCTCTTCGCAATTTAATAATAATCAGATTTGGGGGCAGGTTTATTATTTGGCACTTCTGGCTCTGGCGTTGGGGATAGCCAATATTATTTTTAATAATATTCCGATAATGCTGCACTCGTATTTTTCGCCGCGATGCCATACATTGGTCGTGCGCGATGCCTTTGATTATGTAAATAAGCACTCAATAGCTTATTTTAACAATGAAATGTCAGGAAACATCTCAAATAAAGTCGGTCAGTTAAGTAGTGGCATAGAAAGCTTTTTTATGATGTTGTTTGACGTTGGGCACACATTACTGCGAATTATGATAACTTTTGTGATTTTAAGCGTTATCAGCCCATATTTTTTGATAGTAATGACGGTTTGGCTATTATTTATAATTTTTATCAGCAAATTTCTAGGTAAAAAACGCGCAGAAATCTCTAAAGAAAGAAGCCGCTCGGAAAGTTTGGCAGCCGGGCAAGTTGTTGACAGCTTGGCAAACTACAGTGAAATTAAAAGTTTTGCAAATTTCAAATTTGAGAGATTGAATTTGCTGAAATATCTGAGAATTCTCAGAAAGGCAGAAAGCAGAGAGGCGAGAATTAAGGCTTTAATACATTTAAGTCTGCAAACCATAACGCTGACATCAACCATGCTGTTTATATTCATTTCAATATTCATGCTGAAGAATGGAGAAATAGATACGGTAGAGTTTATTTATACAAATACTTTATTTATGGATATTTCATCGGCTGTTTTTGCAATAAGTTGGCAATACAGCAATGCATCACGGATATTTGGACAATTAGATTCAGCATTAAGTACTTTGTCGGTAGCTCCGGAGATTATAGATGTGCCGGATGCCAAATCACTGATGGTAAAAAAAGCAACAATTAATTTTAATAATATTGATTTTGCATACCCTGGAAAAAATCGTTTATTTAAGACATTTAATTTAGAGATTAAAGCGGGAGAAAAAATAGGATTAGTTGGCTTATCCGGCTCAGGAAAATCAACGTTGATTAAGTTACTTTCGCGATATTTTGATATTCAAAAAGGCTCAATTTGCATTAATGGTACGGATATACGTACAATAACACAGGATTCGCTTCATCGGATGATTTCAACGATTCCGCAAGATGTGTGCTTGTTTAACCGAACCTTACTGGAAAACATAAAATACGGTAAAACGAACGCCACGGAAGAAGAAGTTATAAAAGCCGCTCAAAAAGCCTCGGCAGATGAATTTATTAAAGATTTACCGAAAGGTTATAATACAAAAGTAGGAGAAAGAGGCGTCATCTTGTCAGGAGGAGAAAAGCAAAGAATAGCAATCGCTCGAGCCATATTAAAGAATGCACCTATTTTGGTTTTTGATGAGGCAACATCAGCTCTCGATTCTCAGAGTGAAAAACATATTCAAAAATCCATGTCAAAACTCATGAAAAACAAGACGGTCATCGCCATAGCGCACCGTTTGTCAACATTAAAAGAAATGGATAGAATATTGGTAATGGAGAAGGGAGAGATTGTAGAACAGGGAACGCATGACGCTCTTTTGCGCAAGAAAGGACTTTATGCAAAATTGTATAAGATGCAGGGAGACGGCTTTATAAAGATGAATGAGAGCAAAAAAAGTTAAAAAATTTTACCGTTTTTAATGCAAATAAATTGAGACTCATTTTTCAAAGAGCTAAATAATTCAGGATCTGTTGCGGTAATCCATGCCTGAACTTTAAGGGCTCGAATTTTTTCCAATAAAGCCTCTCTTTTAATATCATCTAAATGAGCAGCAACTTCATCAAGCAATAAAACAGGGGCAAAACCTTGATAAAGAGTTTGGCATTTTGTTTGAGCCAAAATAATGCTTATGAGTAGAGATTTTTGCTCGCCGGTTGAGCAAAGTTCTGCCGGCATCCGTTTTTTCTTATAATAGACCTTAAAATCCGTCCGATTAATACCGTCAACAGAGTCATTATACAAAACATTGCGGCGTTGTTTAAATAGTAAATTTCGATAAAAATCTTCAACTTCGACAGCCGGCATTTTATCCAAAAGTTTTTCAATTGAACCATCCAGTTCCAAAATGACATTAGGAAAGATATCGTCAGGTTCATGCTCAATAAAACTATTTAATTTTGCAATCTGCTCGCGTCTGGCCGCCGCTATAGCCACACCGATTGTCGCCATATTTTCTTCCAAACTGGATAACCATTTTGTATCATTAATGCCGTTTTTAATAAGTTGATACCATTCTTTGTATAAATGTTCAAAATTAGCGGTTCTCTTAGCATGTTCCAGATCAAAAGCATAAACCAAACGGTCTAAAAAACTTCTTCTGGGTTGGCTTCCGCCTCGAAACAATCTATCCATTTGCGGGGTAAGCCAATTTGCGGAAATATATTTCCCCAATTCAGCCTGAGATGAGATTTTTACGCCGTTTATTTTAACAATTCTTCGTTCAAAAGAGCGAATGGAATCATCTTCGGTTTCTCGAGCAGATTTTTCAACGGCAGTTCCGATTTCAATAACATCTTCATTATTTTGCACTTGAGCCGAAACAGCCCAATTTAAAGAGGAAATCTCGGTAGGGCTGTATTCGTCACTAACCAAAGCCGGCGTTATTCGTCGAATATCGGATAACTTAGCGCTTCGCAAACCTCTCCCCGGAGTTAAAAAAGAAATAGCTTCTAAAATATTTGTTTTTCCGCAACCATTTTCACCGGTAATAATTATCGGGCATAATTCTGCATTTATACGCAAAAATTGATAATTTCTAAAGTCAGTTAAAGTCAGGCGTAAAACACCTGACTTTTCTGCTGTAATTGCATCTAATTTAAGCGCAAGATTATCCATTTTTCAAACTGATTATACTCTCATCGGCATCAAAACATAAATAGCACTGGCATCAGATGTGTCATGAATGACTGAAGGCGAAGAAGCATCGCTAAAGGAGATTCTAACGGTATCGCCTTTGACTTCGGCTAAAATATCTAATAAATAGCGGAAGTTGTAGCCAATTTCCAAAGTCTCATTTTCATATTTAGCATCTAAATCTTCGGCAGCGCTACCTAAATCAGGGCTAGACGTTGTGATGGTTACTTTGTTTTCATGCGTAATCATTTTAATTGCACGGGTTCTTTCGGCAACAACAGAAACACGATCAACGGCAGAAGCCAATTCTTTTACGTTAAGTTCAAGATTTTTATCGTTATCTGTCGGAATAACTCTTTCATAATCAGGATATGTTCCGTCAATTAGCTTAGAAGTTAAAGTAACATCGGCAAAAGAGAAGCGAACTTTATTTTCAGAAATTTCAATGGTAACATTTTCAACATTATTATCATCAATAAGTTTTCTGATTTCGGTAACGGTTTTTCTTGGAATGATAACGCCGGTAATATTTTCAGCACCTTGCGGCAAAGGAGATTCTACGCAAGCCAAACGGTGTCCGTCCGTTGCAACAACTCTCAATACGTTAGATGAGCCTTCTTTTTTTGCGTGAATATATATACCATTCAGGTAATATCTGGTCTCTTCGGTAGATATAGCAAACTGAGTCCGATCAATAACATCTTTCAACTCATCTTTAGCCATAACGAAACTTGTCGGTAATTTGTCACCGGAAATAACCGGAAAATCTTCAACGCCGATAGTCGAGAGTGAAAATTTTGAACGTCCGGAAGCTATCGTCAATTGCCCTTTCTCATCAGGAAAAGTAATCTCAACCTGCGATCCGTCAGAAAGTTTTCTGACAATGTCGTAAAGCATGTGAGCAGGAGCTGTTGTTGCGCCGGTTTCAACAATTTTAGCATCAACAACTTCGGTAATTTCCGTATCCATATCGGTAGCCTTAAAGCTGATACCATCGCCTAAAGCCTCAATTCTAACATTAGAAAGAACCGGAATAGTGTTTCTTTTCTCAACGATGCTCTGAACATGGCTGAGAGTTTTCAGTAAAGTAGCACGTTCTATTGTAAATTTCATATTTTTATAACCACAAAATTAAAACCAAAAAACGACTCATCGTCTTATTTTCTGCCAATTTATCACGATTTGATAAAAATCAGAAGACAAAACAATGAGTCGTCAACAACTTTTTGGGAAAAAGCGTATGTTTTTAAGCCTCTAAAGAGCGTCTCAAAGTATCAACATTCTCAGCTAAAGAAGAATCCTCTAAAATAAGCTCTTCAACCTTACGAACGGCATGCATAACCGTTGTATGATCACGATCAAATTTGCGACCGATTTCCGGTAAAGAGCGAGAAGTCAATTGCTTTGCAAGATACATGGCAATCTGTCTCGGGCGAGCAACAGTACGAGCTCTGCGAGAAGACTGCATCTCTTTAACTGAAATATTAAAATGCTCGGCAACTTTTTTCTGGATTTCATCAATAGTTGTTCTCTTGTCATAGGAGCGCAACATATCTTTTAAAACGTCTTGGGTCATATCCAAGGTAATTTCTTTATCTGAAAGCAGTTGAGAGTGAGCGATTACGCGGCGCAAAGCACCTTCTAATTCGCGAATGTTTGAGGTAATTTTCTGAGCTAAAAACTCAGCAACTTTTTGCGGAAGCTCAATACCAAGCTGTTTAGCTTTATTATTAAGAATGCCGATTCTCAAATCAAAATCAGTCGGGTGAATATCGGCAACCAAACCGCATCCCAAACGAGATTTCAAACGAGCCTCAATACCTTCCAAATCTGCCGGAGATTTATCTGCAGAAATAATAATCTGCCGACCTTCTTCAATTAAGGAATTAAAGGTATAGAAAAATTCTTCTTGAGTTGTATCTTTCCCGCCCATAAATTGAACATCGTCAACCATCAAAACATCAACGGAACGGAATTGTTCTTTGAAAGCAGTTGTGTCTTTATAGCGCAAAGCTCTGACGAATTTATACATAAACTTCTCTGCAGAGAGATAAACAATATTCCGACTTGGATCTTGTTGTTTAATATGCCAAGCAATCGCATGCATTAAATGCGTTTTGCCAAGTCCGACACCGGAATACAAAAACAAAGGGTTGAAAGAAACATTTCTGGATTCGGCAACTTTGCGAGCGGCAGCATAAGCAAACTCGTTTGTTTTGCCAACGACAAAATTATCAAAAGTATATTGGGGATTCAAAGGTACGGAGAGAGAATCATTTAAGGTGCCTTCATTCCCGTTTGCAACAACGGAATTAAATCCAGATTGATAAATATTTTGTGGTGCAGGTGTTGAAGATATTTTTTTCAACAAAGAACGGCAAGTCGGATTATAAAGACCGGCTCTGGATTCTTCGTTAACAGCCTGAACAATGAAATTAACATTTTTAATGGCAGGGTTTTTCTTTTCCCAAATTTTATGAATTCTTTCACTGTAGTGGGTTAATACCCAATTCCGCATAAATCTTGTCGGAACACAAATATTCATAACACCGTCGTTAAAAGAGCCGATAGTAAGAGGTTTCAGCCAACTGTCAAAAGCCGTCTCACCGACTTCATTTTTCAACTGACTGCAAATTTGTCCCCATTGATCCTGAACAGAACTATCAGACAATGTTTCATTTAACGCTTCCTCAGCCATTGTATCTCCCCAATTAATCTAAAAATTAAACCCCAAATTAATTCCCAAACTAAGTCGTATCGGGCATTAATAATATTCTATTTATATAAATAACAGTACTGTTGCTTTTTCCGCAAAAAAAGGAGACCGAAACGGTATGATTTCAAAATAAAGACACATATCTGTATAAACAAATATCTGACAATTACTTTAAAAAATAACTTTCAATCATTCCAGCTCAGTTTCAACAATTTTAGTCCTTTAAATTCAGAAAAGAAGGATTGCTTAAATCTATATTTTCTGATTCCCCATAAAGGAATTTTTATTGATTCTTTTTTCACTGTTATTCTCAAAAAGTGATTCGAATATTAAATAAAAAAAACAGAAATACAACAGAACATTTTGCGAACATATAAATTAAATTTCTTGACACAGAGTCTTTGCAGAGTCGCGCAGATTCTCTTATTTTTTACACAAAAAAACACAAATCAAAATAACTCTTGTCAAGAAAAAAGAGTATCCGATTTGTGTTTTTTTTCTTAATATTATAACTCGATTAGAGAGCTTTAATTTTCTTAGACAAACGAGAAATCGTCCGAGCGGCGGTATTCATCATGAAAACACCTTTTCTTACCGCAACCATCATTTCAGATTCTGCAACAGCAAAAGCGGCTTTAGCCTGCTCTTTATCATTGCTGCTGATAGCGGCTTCAACTTTTTTAATAAAAGTACGAACACGACTTCTGCGAGCACCATTAATGATGTTTCTTTTATTGTTTCTTACGATTCTGCTTTTTGCCGATTTATGATTGGCCATTTTCCTTATTCCATTCTCAAAAAGTTATTACAAATTTTTAAATGTAATGTTTTATAAACTCTTAACATTGCTTAAGTCAATAACAATTTTACAAAAACATTGCTTTTACGATGATTTTTGTACGAATTTTTCTAATTGTTGCTTAAATTCGGGTGTATTGAGCGTAAGTTTACAGGTCTTCGTTTCCATACCGATTCCGTTTTGCAGGTTCATGTTGGCAACCTGATTAATGGTTTCTTTTGCTTGGATTACACCCTGGAATGGTTGGTCAACGATTCTCATTGCGATTTTAATCGCCTCTTCATGAAGATCTCTCCTGTCAATAACACGGCTGATTAGCCCGCTATACATGGCTTCTTCTGCACTGAGGGCGCGTCCGGTAAGAATCATTTCCATTGTTTTAGCTTTACCGATACTATGAACCAATCTGCTGCAGCCGCCAAAAGCCGGAATAACACCAAGGCTTACTTCCGGATGAGCGAAACGCGCATCTTGAGAGGCAATGATGATATCGCAAGCCAATGCTAGTTCACAGCCGATTCCCAGGGCATAACCTGAAACTTCGGCAATAAGAGGCTTGCTACAACTAGCGATTTTATTAAATTCTTCGCGCCATAGATTAAGGGCAAAACTTTGTTGTGCGGCTTCAACACATAGCTCTTTAACATCGATCCCCGCAGCAAAAGCCTTATCATTGCCTCTAATGATAATGACACGAATGTTTTCATCATAATCAAAAGTCTGAACTTGATAGGCCAGTTCATTCAGCATGGTTAAATTGACGGCGTTAAGGACTTCCGGTCGGTTAAGAGTAATAATTCCGATGTTTCCGCGTACTTCAGTTAAAATAGATGTTGCTTCTTCCATATCATTTCCCTACATTTTGCTTTTAACCGTTAATCTAATCCGTAAAGGATTCTCGGATTCTTTTGCAATATCCATAACTTCTCCTTCGCGTTCAAATACAAAAGTTTTCCCTCTTTTGCCCTGATAAATCCATCCCATTTGCGGAAGAGTCGTTTTATAAAAATTTCCGACTTTCCCGAAAGCGACTTTTTTTCCTTCCAAGATAACCTCTATCAAACGGCTCTCTTCATTTCCGAAAGACAATGTATCGTTAGGAATCTGTTTCATTCCCTCCATAATAGGAACATCTTCCAACCCCTCGATAAAAGTTGCGGCATTAACGTTTGTAATCAGGAAAAAACTCAAAATTAACCATAAATATTTCATCTGACCCTCTACTTTTGTTTAACCGGACAATAAAAACTTGAGCGTCCCGCCTGAATAATTTTATGAATACCACCGGTTTTAGTTATATCACAAATACAATGAGGACATTTTTGCCCAATTTTATTATAAACACAATGCATATTTTGAAAATACCCCAGACTTCCGTCAGGTTTTTGATAATCTCGTAAAGTGGAACCTCCGGCTTTAATAGCTTTTTGCAGTACTTTTCTGATTTCGATTAAAAGTTTTTTTGTTTCTTCAAAGGAAAGAGAGTTTGCCGAACGTAAGGGGGAAATACCTGCGCAAAACAAGGATTCGGAGGCATATATATTTCCGATTCCCACAATCACTTCTTGGTCTAATAAGGCGACCTTTATCGGAACTTTTTTCTCTTGCAACTTGGCATAAAGGTACTCGGCGGAGCAGTCTTTACTCAGAGGTTCAGGTCCGAGCGAGCGAAAGAATTTATGCTTTTTTAATTCCGAAGTCTTAAGGCAAGTAAACAAGCCAAAGCGACGTGCATCATTATAAACAACACAGCCGTTGTCGGTTTCTAAAACAATATGATCATGCTTTTCAAAAACTTTCGGAGTCTCATCAAAGATTTTGATTTTTCCGCTCATTCCCATATGCCAGATGATGGAAAATCCGTTATCTAAGTCAATAAGGATGTATTTTGCGATTCTCCGATAATTAATGATTTTTGCACCGCAAACTTTAGAACAAATATCCTCCGGAACCGCTACTCGGAGTCTATAATTATTTACAATTAGATTATTTATACTACAATTACCGATAGAATTGCAGATTGCGGTTTTGATAGTTTCCACTTCGGGAAGTTCAGGCATATTAACTCCTAAAGAACCATAATTAAAACTGGGAATATTATAAATGAAAAACGGTTTATTACAATTTATAAAAAAAATAAATTTAGCTATTCTTTTGGCAAAGAATGATTCTTTGGGGATTTTGGAAGGAATACGCAGTTTTAACGGAATACACGGGATGGTGCATTTTTTCTATCGCAAACAATATCCCGATTCCGCAAATAATATCCGCTGCTATTTGAAAAATAATAAAGATGATGCAATGCAGGTGGTTTATGATGAAATATCTTCACGGAAAGATATTTTTAAGGTTTCGCCCTCTCCCATTTTGTTTGAAGAAAAAACGATTCTTAATGATGAACTTTTAAATAAAACGGCAATAGATGAGGAAAATGCAAATTTTTATACGGAGCTTGCAACAGAGATTGTTCACGATGAATATCCTAAATTAAAAGAAGAACTGTCTATTTTTTGCCGCCGCATGGAAAAATTATCGGATATGCGCTTATATGGAGCAGAAGTAGAAGATTTGAATGAGATTTTGAAAAAAATCGATTCGGCATTTCCGCTTAACGTCAATTGGAATAAAACCGGCAAGGGGGAGTTGACGATAGATGTTCTCGAAAGTTTAACCATAAGTCAGGAGCTATCTCCGGAAGCACAAGAAAACCTACTGCAAACAATCGCCAAACTTTTCTTTGAGCATTCTGTTTTTATATCTTGTTTCCGGGCGGTTATGGTAAATTTTGCATCAAAAATAAACTTTTATGATTTTGATCGTATTTATTCGGTTGACGATTCTTTAAGAGATTTTCTTCAAGCCTATATTGAGGGGCAAGCAGAACCGACAAAAACAACAGAATTTAAGCTGGCTCGCCTATTGACGTTGCTTGAATATTTTTGTCCTGACTATAATGTTGCAGACTATTTGCAAAAAATATCATCTGAATATCCGTTAAAAAAACAAACATTTTCAGAAACGGATGCAGAGGCTAAAAAAAAACTTTAGATCTCTACAGTGAAAGAAATCTAAGTCTCTCAACTCGTATAAAAGGCAGAGAAAGCAAAGATTCTTTTAAAAAACATCTTTTGAAAGAAAAGTTTCAAAAAGATACGCGCCTCATTAAATCATCATTTTTGTATTATATACCGCTTCTGATTTTAATTTATGCTTTGCTAAAAATATTTAGTTAATCTATAATAATCCGAATGTATGAAAAGAATAGATAAATAAAGCAATGCAAAAGACATCACGGAAAAGAAGAAGCAAATATTTTGAGCCGCAAAATCAAAATGAGCCGCATAAATGTGATCACCCCGGTTGTAATGAAGCGGGAGAGTATCGCGCACCCAAAGATCGTAAGCTGAAAGAATATTACTGGTTTTGCTTAAAGCATGTTCAAGAATATAATGCGCGGTGGAATTATTATGAAGGAGAATTCCCTCATGAAGAAGAGCAAAACCGTCGTCGCCGCTTTCGTTTTAGCTCGAATATCCGTTACAACTTCGGTTTTGATTTTAACGGTAATTTTGAATTTATGGATGATTATAAACCGGATAAAGGAGATTTCTCATACCTTTATTTTAACGAGCAAGAACGTAAATATCTTAAAATCATGGAGATTAAAGAAGAGGAAATATCTCTTGAACTGTTAAAGAAACAATATAAAAAGTTGGTAAAAAAATATCATCCTGATTTAAACCAAGATGATAAAGAAGCAGAAGAAAAATTTAAACTTTTAGGCGCGGCCTATAAAGCGCTTCTGCGTAAATTATCTTAAGCCCGTAAGGACTCTTTTTCTCTAATAAGTTTTTGAGCCGTAGAGTTTTTAGTGTTAGGTAATTTGGGTTGAGACTTCTTACCTTGTTTGTTCTTGATTTTTTTCTTATCATTAGGACGTCCGGTTTTTTCGTTAATCATTTCGGCAATACGTTGATCGTCTGTATGTTTTTCACCGGCTTCAACCAACTCTTCCAGTTTCCATCCTTCAAGGGCTTTAACATCAGCTTTCCCGTTTTGTACGGTAAGTTTTTGTACCCTGTCGATTCCACGCATCAAATTAATAGTCTTTGCTTTTGAGAGATTAGATGTTTTAATGTTTGTTTTCTTTTGAATATCATCTTTTAAAGCATTATCCAAAGTATAAGAGTTTAAAGAAACATCCATCATATTTTTTTGAACGGTAGAACCTTTTAAGTCTTTTAATCCAAGACTTTTGGTCATTTTATTAGCCATATTTAAGGCTTCCATTTTGCCGACATCTTGCATCATTTTATTGTTATGCAAGGTTTCTTTATTCTGAAGTTGCTTTTTCTCTTCCTCAAAAAGGGCATTAAGAAGCGAGTTTGACGGATCTATCACGGAAGTGTATTCTTCTTCGTCTTCGTCCTCATCAAAAACTTCTTTAATTTTTTTTCTGATTTTTTTTAGTCCTTTGGGCAAATCCGCCGGAGTGGGCGTCAAAGACTTTTGCACGGATTTTTTATCTGTTAAATCCTGTTGGATAGCTTGTTTTACATTTATTTTACGGGTTAGCCTCCCGTTTTCTTCAAAACCTTTATTGTTTTTCCATTCAATATTAGAGCTTGAAGGATCATCATTCATTGCTTTCTCCGCATAACTTACCGTTTCTGGTCATATGTCAATATAATTTAAGATTACATACAAACCGAACTTTGTCAATTATATCATAATTGTTGAAATTAAAGTGTTGAATTTACGGGTTTTTCATTTTTTTGATATGTAATCATCATTGAGCCGTCTGACAAGGTGCAAGAAAGAATTTCAATAGATCCCAACTCATCACTATAAAGCGTCAGTCTCTTATTTGTCATATCAACTATATGATTTATAATATTTTTTTTGATATCTTTCCAATTCCCTTCTTTTGCAAAAAAACGTTTTTGCGAGTCGAGAACTTCACTAAGATTGGGTCTTCTGTCCAAAAATATACGATCGGATTTCCATAATTTTATATAAGATTGATTATAGAAAGCCAAGGCTCCGTCACTTCCAAAAATTAAAACGGCATCAAACAAGTTTTCAAGCATTTCTTTTTGCAATTTTAAGAGCTCATTATAGGCACTGGTTGTAGCTATTCGATCGGTTATATCTTCATAAGCAAAAACCAACCCTCCCATATGGTGAGGAGCAATAACTCGCCGAAATGTTTTTCCATTAGGGAGATAGAGCCGATCTTCCGTCGGTTCTATAATTCGGCTAAAGTTTTCTTGTTCGTTTTTTTTGAAAGCGGTATAATCCGAAACTTCAGGAAGAAGCCTTTTTTCACGAATTACATCTAAAAAAGCCGAATAAAGCGGTTGCTGTTCAAGCCAAACGGAATCTAGTTTCCAAGTTGTAGCAAAGGCTTTGTTGTAAAAAGCTAATTTTTCATGTTGATTAAAAACGGCAAAAGCCGTTCCAAGCGTTCCGAAAATTTCCAATTGTGTATTTTCGTGAATTTTTAAATTTCGTTTAAGGTCATCAAGTTCTGTAATGTCAATTAAAGCGCCGACGGTAGAAATTTTATCAAGGCTATTTTCAATATGGAAAGGTGTCTCTGTTGCTTCCATAACAATACGCTGACCATTTTTAACTAGGCTAACGTTTTTCTTCTTTTGTCGATTTGTGGAATGAGCCAAAAAAGCCAAATTCTGGGTTAAACTTTCGCCGTTAATACCGTTTATCTCGATTCCTTCTTCAATAATTTCCTCTCTGCTCTTTGAGGAAGTATTTAAATATTCCGCGTATTTCTTATTAAACATTTTGAGCTTAAGGTTCTCATCTCTTAGCCAAACGGGGTACGGAATATTATTGAGCAAATCTTCCATTTGAACTAGTTGTGCAGAGGCAAGTTCCTTTTCATGCTCAAGTTTGGCAATTTTATTGGTTTCGTAACTAACATCACGAAACCAAATCATGTCGCAATAAATGTTTCCGTCAAAAGCATTTATTCTTGAACCGGAAAGTTTCATAAATTTATTATTATTTTTTAAAACAAATTCATCATCAAAGGAGACGCCTTCATCTTTTAACATCGCAATATATTTTTGAATTTTTTTAACGTCTTCTTTGTAAAAATTTTTTAAGACCTCATCAAAAGAAGATTTCGTTCCTTCAGAAAGATTTAGCATTACAGCCAGACGCCGAGAGCATCTTTCGACAATTTGTTTTCGAGGATCATTGATTTTTTGATCGGGATAAATAAAAGCAAAATAACCGTCTCGAGAAGCATATAAGGTTTCAGCATAGCGTTCTCTGTCTCGATTCAAAAAATAATTTTTTTGTTTAAGTTTCAAAATACGAAAAAGTTGATAAAAGGCAATTCCGGACAGTAACAAAATACAAGCTCCGATTCCATACCATAATTCGGGAGCCGCATAATACATGTTAATTAAAAGATTAATATCCATTTCAGGCCTAAAAAATATTGTTTATTTACCGATTTTAGTATATAAAACCTATTAATTAAACTGAATTTTTAGAATAAGTGGAAAAAATGTATATCTTAGCTTTTGATACAACCGGAGCGCAATGCGCAGCGATTTTAATGGAAGATGGAAAAACGATTGAAAAATATAGTCGTTTTATGGATTTTGGACAAGCTGATGAGTTATTGCCGCAAATAAAAACAATGCTTGAGAAAAACAAGATAAAGTTTGAAGAGCTTGGCCTGGTAAGTGTTTGCGTAGGGCCGGGGTCGTTTACCGGAGTAAGGGCGTCCATATCTGCGGCAAGAGCTTTTTCAATAGCATGTCCATCACTGGTTGTTGATGGAATTTCAGCTTTTGATGCATATGCGGTAGGGCTTGAGCCGGAAGAGCTTGCAGATTTAAATGCGGTTATAATAGAAACGAAGAGAGATGATTTTTATTTTCAGGTTTTTGATGCCAAATTAAATAAAGTAACCCCCCCGCAAGCAGCCATGTATGAAGATATTATTCCCTATTTGCGGCACAAAAAAGTATCTTTGACGGGAGATGGTGTAGAACGCTTTCTCAGTCGTCCGAGCGGATTGCAGCTACACTGTATAAAAATGCCGGAAGCGCTTGATATTGAGGATTTAGGAAGAGCAGCAAACAAACGTTTTCAAAATAAACAAATTGATTTTCCCAAACCGCTATATTTAAGACTACCAGACGTATCAGTTCCTAAAGCAGAATAGATGAACTACATAAATTCAAAAGTCTGAGCATTTTTTTTGCTTAGGATACGCTCAATAGTAGCCTGTAGCTCACTTTGCTGATGCGATTCGATAATTTCAATAATATCAATTTCTTGCTTATCCAATCGACGATTAATTCCAAGAGAATCATAATACTGCTTACTGCTGTTATAGAGTTTAGCCGCTTGTAAACTATTACCTTGAGCATAAAGATATTGAGACATCATTTTATTTGCATTGGCAACAGATTGCGGATAAATTTCTTCATCAGCCATTTTTAAGAGATTTTGATAAGCCCAAATAGCTTTGCTGTTTGTTTCGGTTTTTGAATACATATCGCCGAGACGCGACCAAGCAATAACATTATTGGGATTAAGCTCAACTGCAAGTTCAAAAGCCCCCGTGGCCAGATGAATATCATGAATGGAGGCAATAGTTCCAAAAGTACAAGATTGTTTGGATATTTCATTAAACAGAGATTCTTTTTTTGCTTCGGGATTTCCGCTGGTTGACTTATCTATATTATAATCCATAAGATTTTCTAAAAGAGTCAAAGCCAGAGTTGTGTCACCCTTAGCTAAATGAATAAGGGCTTCTTGTTCAGAAGGAAGATTTTTAATATTGGGAAGTTTATCAAAATGATTATCCAAACAAAGAGAAATATATTCTTTTATGGAGTCAATTAATTGCAAAACATCATCTTCAGAACTTTTTCCTTGATTACGAAAGATGATTGTTTGAGCAATTTTCAAATCATCAACACCTCTTCCAATCATGTCAATAATGAGCCCCATTAATTCGGAAAGCTCTTTATGACTTTGCTGATAACGGAATGTTTCGGTGCTAAAATTTTGAGAATCATTATTTTCTTTTTCTAATTTTTGTTTTTTACCTTTTTTCCAATCAAAACCGATTCCGGAAGATTCCTGAGAGTTTTTTTGCTGAGGTTCAACATTATTTTCAGGCTCCGGCATAGAGTTCTGCAAATTTTCTTCAGCTTCGTTTTGTAATATTTCTTTTTCTTGTGGTTGTAGTTCTTCTTCTTTAGACTTAGCTTTTTGGTTATCAATACTTTCTTTTTGTATTCGTGCCAATTCAAGCTCTTTTTGAAGTTCTTTTTCTAATTCTTTTTCACGATCTTGCT
Source organism: uncultured Alphaproteobacteria bacterium (assembly GCA_944391465.1). Taxonomy (GTDB): domain Bacteria; phylum Pseudomonadota; class Alphaproteobacteria; order RF32; family CAG-239; genus CAZU01. The sequence continues at coordinate 20,040 of CALXTS010000009.1, read as the reverse complement.
CTTCAATGATTTTATTTAGTTTTTCTTCATCCTCTTCATTAAATATATCATCTTCTTCAGGCTCATCATCTTCGTTTCCTTTTGCTTGCGTATCACTTTTTAAAAAAGATATGATTGATTTAACATAAATAATGATGACCAAGAACAAGAACATCATAAAAGCCAACATCATAAGCATAATGCTGGCAATTTTCAAATTGTTAATACCGGATAAATAACCGTCAACAAGATTAGCGAACATATCTATACCGTTAGCCACGTTAGATATAATCTCGGTATTAGAAAAAATAGTTATCATCGGTTTTAGCATAAATTTCTTTCAGACCATTTACATTTTGTTTATATAACATTAGTATAATGCTCTAAAAGCACTATATACTAAGATAGTGGTAAAAGACAATCAAATTTTAGATTAAATAGATTAACAATGGGTTACTTTAGTCAAAGAAAACGAAAAGAGCGTGAAAATATATTTTTCAAAATTATGCTGATAATTTTGGGCGTTCTGACGATTGTGACTTTATTTTCGGTTCCGGAATCTTTCACGGAAAGGATTAAAGATTATCTGTTTCAAATATATATAATTAACATTTTTATTTTTGTTTATGCGCTGATATTACGACGATTTTTTTATGTTTTTGTTTTTTTGATGATATTGTTTGTTAATTATACGCAAATAGCTTCTTATGCCAATGTTTTTACCAATATGGAAGTATTATCCGGTCAAAAAATCTTAGTTCATTATGAGCCGTCAAAAACTTTAATAATAGATGAGAAAGATAAGGATATCCTTAACTCCGGACATTTTAACTTTGGGTCAGAGAATTATGCAGATTTTATAACGTTTGAAAAGAACCGCAAAATAGTCACATTAATTAATGCAGATTTAAGAAATCCCAATGAAAATCACTACAAAGCATTAGCAGATTTTATTATAAAACAAGATAATCCGGTAATAGTAATCGGCCGTCTTGGATATCCGGCGTGGAATAAAAAAGTCCGTTCTTTTTTGGATGAAACAAATTTGCAGGTAAAAAATAGAACTGTTTTAATCAGTGATAATAGTGGGTTTTCTCTGCTTGAACGGCCTGTTTTTTATATTTTAGGCTTTGACAACAGTGGGATATCTTCAATAGAAACGGGATATAACGACAATACCTCAAAACCATACGTTATCAGTGAATTGAATTTTTATTAATCAAGTCTTCCAAAAAAGCAACTAATTCAGTTTCTCCGTCAGCTTTAGCATAATCAAGAGCTCTTTTGAGGGTAATTTCGGCTTGTTCGTTTAAACCGCGTCGATAATCAATCATCGCAATATTTGTATAATCAATGGCAGCGCCGCTGGCTCTTTCATTTTTCAGTTCTTGTTCTAAAGATTGCTGAAATAATCCTTTAGCTCTTTTTAAATTTCCGAGCTTTAGATAAATTAACCCTAAGAGATTATAAGCGTTTGCAACATGAAAACAGGAGGGATGATTTAGAGAAAAATCAATAATTTTTCGCAATATATTTTCAGATTCGTTATTTTTTTCCAATTCAAAATCAGCTTTAGCTTCCAAAAAGAGCGATTCCAATAAGGCTGGAAAATTTTGCGTTTTAATATAGAATGACTGAGCTTTTCTTGAATGATTTAAAACGGCATTCCAGTTTTTTGTTTCACAATTCATGTGCCCCAATAATTCCAAACTAAACGCCTCCCCTTCAATATTGTTTATTTTTTTATGCATGTTAAAGGCTTTTTGTGCAGATTTTTGAGCGGAAGAAAAATTTTTTTGAATGAGTAAAGTTAAGGCTTCTTGATTGATAATTTCCGCTTCTCCGAGAGATTGTTTAAAAAAGAGATATATGTCTTTTGCTTTTTTAAAGAAATCAAACGCTTCATCAAAACGGGACTGCAGCACCATTAGCATTCCTAAATTTCCCAAAACCTCAGCCTCTTTTCTTTTAGCGTTTAATTCATTAAAAATTTTTTGAGCTGTTTTAAACATGAATAAGGAAACATCTTCAACAGCGCAGATTCGATAAATTGTCCCCATCAACAAATGAGCTTCGGCTTCTTCATAAAAATAAGCGTTTTTATGAAAAATTTTTACCGCTTTTGATAAATTCTCGGAAGCAGAAAGCAAATCTCCTTCCTGAAGATAATTATAAGCCTCCCAATAAAATTTTTTAGCTGTTGAATAGGGTGTGTTTTGAGATATGCTAGACAGAGCCAATTTAAACTTTTGGTATTCTCCGAGAGTAAAATAAATTTCGGTTAAAAGGAGTAAAAGATTCTGATTTTCAGGATTCGCTTTAATCAAATTTTCCAAAAGATTAATTTGTTTTTTAGGGTCAAGGAAAGCGCGCAGGCCCGAGGCAATCCATACCGCATCGGTTTTATCAAAGAGAGAAGCGGCATTTTCAATCTCACCTTTCAAAAGATAAGATAGTAAAAAATCTCGCTCTTGCTTAGAAAAATGGAATGCTTTTTTTAAGGCAGATATAATAACCCAACTGGAAAAAAACACCCTATGATTAAGACTTGCCTGTTCATTAAAAACAGCCGTCTGTATTTTTTTTAAAAAGTAATCTTTTCTCATTTTAAAATAAAAGCGGAGGAATAAATAAAGAGATATTCCGGTTAAAAATAAGCAGATAAATAAATGAAAATATTTCATCAACGCCCGATTTATTTACTCAATGTTAGTGTTTAGCATTATATTATCAAAAATAACTTATCATAAACTTAATGTATAGGGATTTTTATTATGACAATCTCCAAACTCGGTTCAGATGAACTTTATACAAAATGCGATCCTAAAAAATTTAATTTTTCCAGCACGGCAGAATTAGAGGAACGTCTTTCTGCACTAGGACAGGATAGAGCGCTGAGTGCGGTGGAGATAGGAATAAATATTCAGTCAAAAGGCTATAATCTATTTTGCCTCGGTCCTGAAGGTACCGGTAAGACCAGTCTCGTTAAAAGAGTATTGGTTGAGGAAGCCAAAAAGCGTCCGACACCGGATGATTGGGCATATGTTTATAATTTTGAGGAAACATACAAGCCGCAAGCAATGCGTTTTCCGGCAGGAACAGCCTCAGATTTTGCCAAAGATATAGATAAGTTGATAGAGACATTATCAAGCACGATTCCATTGATTGTTGAGAACGAGGAATATAAAGCAAGCCTAAACATTATCCATGAAAAATATCGTCAATATAAAGAGGAATATGTAAAAGTTCTTCAAAAAAAGGCCAAAGGAAAAAGCGTGACATTGTTGCATATGCCGGTTGGTCTGGTCGTTGCGCCGGTCAAAAACGGAGAAGTCTTAAGTCCTGAGGCATTTGATGAACTTCCTGAAGAAGAAAAGAAACAATTGCTCGGTGATCTTAATCAAATGCAAGAAGAAATAGAGAATACCGCGCAAAACATGCCGCAGTGGGAAGATAAACAACGTAAAGAAATTAACAATTTAAGAGAAAAATTCTTAAAAGCAACCGTAAAAAATCCGGTAGATGAACTGCACGCAAAATACAAAGGACACAAAGGCGCAAATGATTTTCTGAAAAAGATTCAAAAATATATTACGAGTAATATAGATGAATTTTTACCCGAGCAAGAGAATAACAATACGGAAGAGAACGGAACAGACGCTTTGAGCGCTCTTTTCTCGAAAATGAAACAGCCGGAAGAGGATAAATACGCCAAATTCAAGGTAAATGTTATTGTCAAAAATGAAAAAGGGGCAGGAGCCCCAATAGTCCATCTAGACCATCCAACCCAAGGAAATTTGGTTGGCAGAGTTGAAAGAATACAACAATACGGAGCATTGCTGACGGACTTTACATTAATCAAATCAGGTGCATTGCATCGAGCTAATGGCGGATTTTTATTAATTGACGCTCGCAAACTTTTGTTACAACCATACGCTTGGGATTCCTTAAAACGTGCACTGGCCTCAAAGACAGTTAAAATTGAGGCTCCCAGTGAAGAGACCACGTTTACGACAATATCGCTAGATCCTGAGCCGATACCGTTAAACATAAAAGTTATTTTAACGGGGGATCAAGATTTATATGATGTTTTGAGTGAACGGGATCCTGATTTTTCAGACTTCTTTAAAGTTGAGGCGGACTTTGGTATCTTAATGGATCGTACGGAAGAAAATGAAATTGAATATGCCAAATTGATAGGATCACTTTCCAAAAAGAAAAAATTACGTTCGTTAAATAAACAAGCCGTAGCAAAAGTCATAGAATATTCATCAAGACTGGCGGAAGACTCAAGAAAATTGACGGCACATATCGCCTCAATCGGGGATTTGATTCGCGAGGCAGATTATTGGGCTCGCAAATCAAAAGCCAACCAAATAGGCAAAACTCATATAGAACAGGCCATAGAAGCCCAAATATATCGTAGTGACCGCATAAAACAAGCAATGCTTGAACAAATAGATAACGGAACGATATTAATAGATGTTGAAGGCAAAAGAGTTGGCCAAATCAACGGTCTAGTTGTTTATAATTTCTCTCGTACCAGTTTTGGAAAACCGGCGCGCATAACAACGCAGGTTCGTTTAGGTAAAGGAGAGTTTATCGATATAGAACGAGAGATAGAGATGAGCGGGCCGATTCACACAAAAGGTGTTTTGATTTTGCAAAGTCTGATAGCTAATCGATTCGCTAAAACATCACCCTTGTCTTTAAGTGCATCAATAGTTTTTGAGCAATCATACGGAGGTGTTGACGGAGACAGCGCATCTTCAACGGAGTATTACTGCTTAATATCGGCAATAACAGGGATTCCGATTAAGCAAAATATAGCCGTAACCGGTTCAATTAACCAGTTTGGCGAAATTCAACCAATCGGTGGCGTAAATGAAAAAATAGAAGGTTTCTTTGATGTATGTAATCATAGAGGTTTAACAGGAACACAAGGAGTAATAATTCCGCGAACCAATGTTAAAGACTTAATGCTTAGAGAGGATATTTTAGCGGCCGTAGATGAAGGAAAATTCCATATCTACGCAATAGATACGGTAGATGATGGTATAGAAATTCTGACAGGCATGAAAGCCGGTGTTCTCGGACGCAATGATAAATATCCCAAAGGTACAGTTAATTATGAAGTACAAAAAGCATTAGAAAGCCTTTATAAGAGATATGTACACTTTGCTAAAGAAACACATGGCTGTTTAGGAAGATAGAAAGGCAAAAGATATGGCAAATATAACCGAAACAGTATTTTCCGATATTTATATTACGCCGGACCGGAAGGCATTCATTCCCGATAGGAAAACCTTAAATGGTTTGGCACTATTTGAGCCGGAAGATTTTAATAGTTTTTATTCTTGTTTGGAAAAAGGGTGGAATGGCGTAAATACCAGTTACTCAGTAAATTATAATAAAATCCTTTACCGTGTAGAAAGGAGTGAAACAATTACGGGTCCGCAATTCTGCGTAAGAAAAATGCCGGAAAAGGTTCCTCCTTTCAGCATGTTAGGCTTTCCGCAACCGTTAATAAACTACTTATTGACATTGAGTAATTGTTCTGGGCTGATTTTATGGGCCGGTCCGACCGGTGTTGGAAAAACAACATCAATTTCCAGTTTGTTAAAGGAGTATTTAAGCAGAGAGGGCGGTTTTGCCTATACAATTGAAGATCCGGCAGAACAGCCTTTAGACGGGGTTTATCAGTCAATGCGCGGAGGACTTGGTTTATGCAAGCAGACGGTTCCGAGTGAGGACGGCTGGGGAGAAAGTCTGAAACAAGCTCTAAGATCGCGACCGAGGTACATTATGGTAGGAGAGATAAGAACGCCGGATACCGCAAGTGAAGTTTTACGAGCGGCAACATCAGGACACTTGGTTCTCTCAACTATCCACGCCAATAATGTTACCGATGCAATAACATCAATTGTAAAATATGCATCATCGGCAAATATGAGTGAGGAATTGGCATATGATTTGCTTTCCAGAGGGCTTTTAGGTGTTATACACCAAAATTTAGTCGGAACAGCAATGAAAAGACCGCAATTAAGTTTTCTTTTTGCTAATCCGGATACCAATAAAGGAGACCAAGTTCGCGGAATAATAAAAGCTGGAAAAATAAATTTAGGTACATCGATAGAGACGCAAATGACACGAATGAGTCGAGGAATGCCGCTATTCCCTGAGCTTGATTAAAATAAAGGCTGCGTCAAAGCAGCCTTTATTTCATAGTTACAAATCCCAAGGAAAAACAATCCAATCATCAGGAACCTCTTTATAAAAAATATCAGCATATTTCTGCCCTTGAGGCTTTGCATAGACACTGGCGAATTTTGCTTTGGGAAACAGTTGTCGTAAAATTTGGAAGGTGCGACCACTGTCAGATAAATCATCAATAAATATAGTATGCTCATCCACATCTGCTATTTTAGCAGAAAGCTCAATATCCGCATCATCACGTCTAATATAATTATCATCATAACTGGACATATTAACTGTTTCACAATTTCTGATATCAAGCTCATAAGTAACAATACCAGCAGGAATTAAACCTCCGCGGCTTATGGCAATAACTTTATTAAAATGATTTTGTTCTTTTAAAAGAGTTGCCAACCCCTTTGCGTCTTTATGAAAATCTTCCCATGAAATATATATTTTATTATCAGTCATAATTTATTGTCCGTGTTGAGCTTTAATTTTATACATATATTCAATGACATCATCATCATCCCAAATAACAGCGCCGCGGATTCTGCCGAATTCTTGACCTTTTTTGTTAATCAAAACGGTGTGTGGATAGGCAAAGATACCAAAACTTTCTGTTAACTTAGATTTGTCATCTAAATAAAAATCTAAATCACTGGCTTTAAATCTTTTAAGAAATTTTTTTAACTCGTCAAGGTTTTTCCATTCATCTAACCGAGAAATAATCATAACCTTGATACCATCTTTTTTTGTTTTGTTATGGAAGTTATTGAGGTTATCTAGCTCCTTGATACAAGGCGCGCAGTAGCGAGACCAAAAAACCAAAATAACAAACTGTCCTTTAAAATCCGCAAGAGTAACTTTACCGCCGTATTGGTTGTAAAATTTATCTTGAGGAGCCTCACGGGGATATTGAAAAATATTAAGCCCGTTTTTTGCTTGGGCGGGAGATACCAGACCAAGCAAGAATAATCCTAAAAATAAAACTTTTTTTAACATGGATTCTCTGCATAACTTAATTTTTACTTAACTCTTAGCTGTATATTATTATAACATAGCACAAAATAAGTAAAGGATTTGTATATGAAAAAATATTTACCGATTTTAGCTCTATTTTTATTAATTACTCTAAGCGGTTGCGGGAAAGTGTCTGCCCCGGAGCCTATAACGGGTAGTGGTTATCCGCATACATATCCGTCAAGATAAAGGAACAAAAAATGGCAAAAGAAGAATTTGAATATGAGATGATTCCGTATGTTGAATTTGCAGACAACGCAAATGAACGTACGCCGTGTGTTTTGGTGTTGGATTGTTCCGGTTCAATGCGAGGGGAGCCGATAAAACAACTCAATGCCGGTCTAAAGGCCTTGGAAAGAGAACTGAAAGACGATATAGATGCCAGTTCCAGAGTTCAACTTCTGATAATAAAGGCTTTTGGTAAAGATGAAGCAGTCATTTCATCAGATTGGGTAGATGCAATGAATTTTGAAGCTCCGACGATGGAAGCCGGCGGACTAACTCCTTTGGGAAAAGCCATGGAGTTAGCTCTTCAAAAAATAGAAGAACAAAAATGTCGATATGATAGTTGTGGAATAACCTCAAAACGTCCGTGGATATTTTTAATCAGCGATGGCGAACCCACGGATTATGATTGGGAGCAAATAGCCGCAAAATGCAGGAATGCGCAAAATAACAAAAAAGTAGTCATTCACGCTGTTGGAACACAAGGAGCCAATTTAGAAAAGTTGGCAAAATTCTCTACAATATCGCCCAAACGCCTTACAGGATTAAAATTTACCGAGTTTTTCTTATGGCTGAGTCGGAGTGTATCTTGCATTTCCAAAGCCAGCCCCAATATTCCAGATTTGTTGGAAGATATCGGCGAATGGAATAATGATGAAGAAATCTGAAATAAAAGTTATTGCCGCCAGCGTAATCGGATCGTTGCATACCCATAAGGGCTTGCCGTGCCAAGATTATTATAAACATGTCTGCGGCAAAAATTTAGTTGCGGTAGTTTCTGACGGTGCCGGTTCTGCAAAATACGGAAAAATTGGTGCGCGTATAGTATGTGAAACCATATGTGATATTCTGAAAAATCATCCTTTTGAAGAGATAAAAGAAGCAATTTACCAATCCGTTAAAGTGGCGCGCGGAAAGTTGCTGCTTCATCGGTTGAATAAAGGGAAGAGCGTAGAAAACTTAGGTAGTTTTGCGGCAACGGTTGTTGGTTTTGTTTATAATGGAAAAAATGGCCTTATATTTCATATCGGAGACGGAGCTGCAATAGCCTTCCATGACGGGGATTATCATAATTTCAGCGCCTCGCTTCCGGAGAACGGCTCTTTTTCATGTGAAACCTTTTTTTATACGCAAGAAAGCTGGAAAGAAAATTTACGTTTTACAAGTTTATCAGATGTAAAAACCATTTTTTTAATGAGTGATGGATTAACAGCTTTTTCATTTGCAAAAGATTTCAAAAAGGTAGAACGAGGTTTTATAGAGCCGATTAATAATTTTTTAAGCCAAGAAAAAGTTAAATCGAAAGCCATAAGAGCTTTGACGAACACATTGAATAATCCGAAAGCCCAAAGACTGAATTCGGATGATAAAACATTAGTCTGGATAAAGGTAAAGTAAATGGAAACACAAATATATAATGCTCTTTATGCGGATGGAGTATTTAAAAAAATTATACTCGGAGATATGATAAATAAAGGGGGCGCATCGGGAAAGATTTATCTTGTTAAAGATAATCCGAGTATGGTTGCAAAAATTTTTCACAACACCACAAAAAGCAAAACAAATCGTCAAAAACTGGAAGGAATGCTTTTAAACCGCCCAAAATTTGAACCGGTTGAAATTGAAGGCACTTTATATCCACAGATAGCTTGGCCGGAAGCAATTTTAGAAGATGAAAAAGGTTTTTGCGTTGGATATCTGATGCCGCTGATTAATATGAATGCAGCCGTTTCACTTGATCACTTAATGCAAAAAGCAATTCGAAAAAAATTGGGGTTAACGGAAAAATATGCATATAGGGTATTTGCGGCATATAATTTAGCTTCAATGGTTACGTCGTTACATAAATGCGGACACTATATCGTAGATTTAAAACCCTCAAATGTCTTTGTATATAAAGAAAATATGCTTGTTGCGATGATAGATTGTGATGGCTTTTCCATTCAGGGAGAGAGGAACCGCTATCCGGCCGAATTTGTGAGTGAAGAATATATTTACCCTGAAGGAATGGATTTGTCTTGCGCAGAAATGGGAGAAGAGCAAGATAAATTTGCATTAGCCGTAATTATATTCAAATTATTAAACAACGGAATACATCCGTTTTCGGGAACGCCGAGAAAAAACGGAAATGATATGTTGACTATTCAAAATCGGATAGAGGAATATCATTATGCATACGGACTTTGGCCGGATAGTTATCAGGCGCCGCATCCATACAGCATTCATGAATATTTTGATAAAGAAACATTAAACTTGTTTGAAAGAGCGTTTACAAAAGGCGGAGACAGGCCGACAGCTTATGAATGGCAAGAACATTTATGGAAAGTCATGCATAATCTGAAACAATGCAAAAAAGACCATAATCATGTATATTTTACCTCAAAAGGATGCGGCTTATGTATAATGGAAGATAAATTTTTACATGATATGAATGCCCGCCGCCATCAAATTCAAACACCTGAAAAAATCAGGGGGATAGAAATCAGTAAACTATCGTTAGAAAATGTAAAGAAAGATAAAGAAAAGAAAGCCGCTTTTGATACCAAGATGCAAAAAATATCATTTGGTATAATCGGTTTGTATATGCTGTTTTTCAGCTTCTTACCAACAATAATGCAACAAGTCAAAGAATTTGTTTTGAGTTTAAATCTTGGAATTCAGGCAATAATAACTACATTTATGATGGTATTAATTAACCGATTTTTCAAGAAATACGGAGATAAATTCCCAATATTTCAAAATAAAACCATAACGGATATGCTACAGGTTTATGCATTTATATGTATTATTATTGCATTGGTTTCAATAAATGATATCCCTAAAAATTTGCTTGATTTGGCGCCGTAATCATAATATGGTATAAAAACAAGATTTGAGTAATTTAATATAAAGGAAAAACTGTGATAAATTTAAAACCAATCATCATTTCCGGAAAAGAAGTATTTCCGTTGGTTGAAGGCGGAAAAGGGATAAACGGAAGTGACGGCCGCAGTTCTGGTGCGTGGGCGCATGAAAACTGTGTTGGGACTTTTTCAGGCGTAAGCCCTGACTACTATGATAACGAAGGTCATGTTATTTTTGAGAGATATCTCAAAAAAGATCGTAAAGAACGTCATGAAGAAATGATTGAACAATCAATCAAAGGCGGAATAGCTCAAGCCCAAGTAGCTCATGAGGTTTCGGGAGGTAACGGACGTATTCATATGAATATGCTGTGGGAGCTTGGCGGTTCAGAAGCAATTTTGAACGGCGTTTTAGAAAAAGCGAAAGGTTTAATTCACGGAGTTACCTGTGGTGCCGGATTACCATACAGATTAGGCGAGATTGCATCACGTTTTGGTGTTTATTATTATCCAATAGTGTCTTCCGCGCGCGCTTTTCAAGTTTTATGGAAAAGAGCCTACAATCGCTTTGTGGAATATCTCGGCGGTGTTGTTTATGAAGATCCATGGCTTGCCGGAGGGCATAACGGATTGTCAAATGCTGAAGATCCAAACAGCCCGCAAACACCATATATGCGATTGGTTGAGTTAAGAAAAGTTATGAATCAATTGGGATTGGAGGAAAAACCGATTATTTTGGCCGGTGGCGTTTGGTCATTAAATGATTGGAAAGACTATATGGATAATCCGGATATCGGGAAAATAGCATTTCAATTTGGTACACGCCCAATGATTACCAAGGAAAGTCCGATAAGTGATGCATGGAAAAAGTTGATGCTCCATCTTAAAAACGGAGATGTCGTTTTACAAAAATTTAGTCCGACAGGCTTTTTCTCCTCAGCAGTTAAAAATACGTTTTTAGAGCGTTTAATGACAAGAAAACAAGGAGAAGTTTCATTTGTGGCGGAAGCGAACGGAGATTATACCCATCCGCTTAAAATCAGTGAAACCAAAACCGTTTACATAAAACCTGAAGATGCGGAAAAAGCGCAGCGTCAAATTAATTCCGGTTATACAGAAATTAAGGAAACGCCGGATTCTACGGTTGTTTTCTTAACGCCGAATGAATGGAAACAGATGAAGGAAGATCGTAAAAATTGTGTAGGGTGTTTATCTCAATGCCAATTTTCTTCTTGGTCTCAAGCAAACGGAAGCACCGGACGCTTGCCGGATCCTCGTTCATATTGTATTCATAAAACATTATATGATGTCAGCCACAATGGTAGCATTATGGATAATTTGCTGTTTGCGGGACATCAGGTATATCGTTTTGCAACAGATCCGCTGTATCGAAATGGAATTCCCTCAGTTAAAGAACTGATAGATAAAATTAAATGCGGAGAATAGATTAAATAAAAGCCCCTCGTTTGAGGGGTTTTTATTTAGGAGATTTTATCAAAATTAATTCTCGGATCAATTAACGAGTAAGTAATATCGGAAATCAGTTTTAAAATTAAACCGAGTAAAGCAAAAATATATAAAGTTCCGAAAATGACCGGATAATCACGGGTCATGATTGCTTCATAACCAAGTAATCCAAGCCCGTTAAGAGAAAAAATAACTTCTATAAGCAACGAACCCGTAAATAGCATTTTAATCAAAAGCGTAGGGAAGCCTGCAATCACAATCAACATGGCATTTCGGAAAACATGTCCGTATAAAACGGCATTCTCACTTAAGCCTTTAGCACGCGCCGTTAAGACATAAGGCTTGTTTATCTCATCAAGAAAAGAGTTTTTTGTAAGCATGGTTAAACTGGCAAATCCACCGACAACCATAGTCAAAACCGGAAGTGTTATATGCCAAAAATAATCAATAATTTTTTCCCACCAAGACAGGGTGTCAAAGTTATCAGAAGTCAGTCCGTGTAAGGGAAACCATTGCAAATAAGTTCCGCCGGCCAAAAAAACAATCAAAAAAACAGCAAACAAAAAGACTGGAATGGCAGCGCCTAGAATCACGGCAAAAGATGTCCAGATATCAAATTCTGAACCATCTGCAACAGCTTTTTTTATTCCCAAAGGAATGGATATCAAATAAATTATAAGCGTTGACCATAAGCCGAGTGAAATAGAAACAGGTAACCTTTCTTTTATAAGCTGAGCAACAGTTTTGTCTTGATAAAAACTTTTACCGAAATCAAAGATTGCATAATCAGCAATCATTTTAAAAAAACGATAGGAGGCAGGTTTATCAAAACCAAACTGTTTTTCAAGTTCCTTAATCATTTCATCAGGGATTCCGCGAGCCCCTTGATAACGACTGTTTGTTGTCGATGCCATATTAACATTACCTGAAAACTGCCCTTTAGCATCAACATTCATTCCTTGATATTTAGCCAAAACATGCTCGACCGGACCTCCCGGAGCAAATTGGATGATAATAAAATTAAGAGCCAATATGCCAAGGAGAGTGAAGGGAATAAGCAATAAGCGTTTGACAATATAATTTTTCATAATACATAAACCCTAACTTTTTACCCACCAAATAAAAGGTTCAAACCCGATTTTTATGTTTGTTTTTGGGTGTTCAAAACGATTTTGATAAGCAACTCTCTTTTTGGGCGCATACCACTGAGGAATAATATAATGTTCGGAGAGTAAAACTCGGTCTAAAGCCTTTATATAAGCAATATAATCATCTTGTTTTTGAGCGCTGATAAGCCCGTCAATTAACTTATCAATAACCGGATTCTTGATTCCCATAAAATTATAACTTCCTTTAATATCGGCAGAAGCCGAACCCCAAAGTTCTTTTTGCTCGTTTCCGGGCAGCCGGCTAACGCCCATAGCCAAGATTGCAATATCGTAATCAAAATTATTCAGCCTGTTTTTAAAAATATTTGTTTCAATATTTCTAAAAACAGCTTTAATGCCGATTTTTTTCAAATTCTCGATAAAAGGGAGCATAACACGTGTAAAAGAAGAACCATTTGCGGAGTTGCTTAAAATCTCAATTTCTAAAGGCTCTCCGGTTTCAAGATTAACCATTTTTCCATTTTTAAAATCATAACCGGCGTTTTGTAAGAGTTTAACGGCATGTCGCAGATTTTTTCGAGTTTCCTTATAGTTTTTATGAGAAGGTAAGTAAGGTTCTTTTGTAAAGATATCTTGCGAAAGGACAGAGCGATAACGATTCAAAATTTCAAGCTCTTTTCCTTGAGGTAATCCAACCGCTTCCATTCCCGTATTGGTAAAATAGCTGTAAAGACGTTCATAGAGGTTATAAAAAAGTTTTTCATTAGCCCAATCAAAATTAAAAGCTAACCCTATTGCTTCTCTTACCCGTTTATCTTTAAATTTAGGCAGGCGGGTATTAAAGCCAAAATATTGTAAGACAGCCGCTTGATTATGAGGAATTTCGTCTTTGATTATTTCACCGCTTTTTATTTTAGAATTGTCATATCCGGTAGCCCATATTTTAGCAATATATTCTTCGCGCATATCAATATTTCCGGAAAACAGAGCTTGTAGTGTGACGGTTGTGTCTTGATAATAATCATAGCGCACTTCATCAAAGTTAAAATACCCTTTTCGGGAAGGAAGATTCTTCGCCCAATAATCATTTCTTCGCTTAAAGACCAAATATTTTCCTTGTTCAAATTTTTCCAATTTATAAGGGCCGCTGCCCAAAGGAGCTTTTAATGATGGCGAGCTGAAATTTTTACCATCAAAATCTTTTTTTGAAAAAATGGCAAGTTGCGCCAAAATAATTGGAAGCTCTCTGTTGTTTACTCCTTTTTTAAAGTGAAAACGAACATGCTTTGAATTTATTTTTTCAACTCTTTCAACATCAGCATAATAAACTCTGTATATGGGAGCACCTTTTTTAATGAGTGATTCAAAACTAAAAATAACATCATCAGCAGTAACGGGAGAACCATCACTAAATTTGGCATTTTCATCAAGAATAAAACCAACCATAGAATTATTAGGGGTAATTTCAAATTCTTTTGCAAGTAAGGGATAAATTGAAGCCGGATCATCAATCGGAGTAACCCCTAACGTATCTAGGGTTAAAGCAACCACCGAACTCGCCGGATTACCTTTGAAAATAAAAGGATTAAAATTGTCAAAACCGCCATACTCAGGCATCACAACACGTCCACCTTTAGGGGCACTTGGATTAACATATTCAAAATTCTCAAAATGAGGAGAATATTTAGGGGTTCCGTAAATAGATAAACTTGGTACTTTTATAATATCCGCAGCAAGAGCGTTTTCATATGAAAACACAGAAATTAAAACAAAACAAAACGGAAGAAAAAAACTATTTATAATTTTTTTCATCTGTCCATCCGCCGAACGGATAAGCCGTATTAAGTTCAGTATCTTCATCTTCTACAGAAATGTCTTCCTTTTCAGAAAGGCTGGTTGTTGTTTCTGGTTTAGATAAAGTAGCCCACTCTTTTTTCAAGTTATCAAGACTTTTTTGTGTATCTGAAAAGAAATTAGCATCATTAGTTTTATCTTGAGAATTTGTAAAAATTTCAGGAGAAGCATTTTCATCTTCATCAGGAAGACTGATATCAAATTTTGGCGTGTTATCCCAAAAGCTATTTTCTTCTTCTGTGTTATTTTCTGAATAATCTTCAGGAGTATTGTATTCAGTCTCCTCAGCATTGCCGAAACTTTTTTCCAAAGCAAGGGAAAAAGGATCCTTTTTCCCTTTTTCATCAACATTGTTCTCTGCGGGTTTAAGATGTTTCTTCTTAAAAAAGGAAAATTTTTCAATAAAAGATTCTTTCTGTTCTTCTTCAGATGAAAAAGATTGGGGAGAAGCCGGAGCTCTCAAATTTGCATTAACTTGTTTATTTATGGTCTTGTTAAATTGAGGAGGAGTATCTTCATTGTCCTTAAAAATTGAATTTGTTTCACGGATTCTTCTTATTTCATCGGCAACTGGAGCAAGGATAGAAAAAACTTTACCCATAATTCCGGCTTCAATTATATTAAGAAAGACTTTTTCGCGATCATGTTTTTCTAAAAGGCTTACGGTAGATTGATAACGAGCACAAAATTCCATAATAGTTCCGGCTAAAACGATATCTTTTTGAGCTTTACCATAAATTCTTTGTTGAAAATTCGGCTGAGCGCTGTTGATTTCTACAATAACTTTACCGAAAGACCATTTTCCGCCGTTTTGAACTTTATGCCACAAATGTTCAATTTGTTCATTTGAAGCCAAATTACAATAGCGAATAATTTCAGCAAGTAATTCGTTCATATCAGCTAAAAGCAAATCAAATTTACTTAACATAAAACCGTCTTTAATTTGTTGCTCGGTTTCAATCATAATGCGCGATAACAAATCAGAGTATTCCTGTCCGCGTTTCATTTGTGATGAAAGTTTAATCATGGCTGCATTAATATATTTGTTATGCAAATATTGACTGACAAAACTAAAGATGAGCCACATCAAAAAAATCGGCAGGCAAACAATAATAACATAAGAGATAATGCTGACTGTACCCGCATCAAAAAACGCCACACCTTTTAAGCTGTCCATAACATGTCTGACGGAGAAAATGAACCACATTAAAGAAGAAAAGACCAAAACAAAAAAACTAACAGCCAACACGGTTTACTCCTTATCCAAATAAACTGTTATACAAATGACATAGTATTAGATATTGAGGATTTTTCAAACGAAAAAAGGCAGTTATTGCACAAAAAGTAAAATAAGAGTCGAAAGTTAAAAAAAAATATGTTACACATAAGCAAAAATTTGTGTCATAATGATAAAATCGGAAGAGAAAATCAATGAATACAGGTACAAATACCTTTGTGTTAGACTTTGAAAAGAATATTTTTGAAATTGAATCTAAGATAGAGAGCTTAAAATATTTAGCACAAAGCGAGGATGTTGATATTACGCAGGAAGTTAATCGATTGCAGCAAAAACTGGAAAAACAGGTCAAAGTATCATATGCTAACCTGACGCCTTGGCAGAAGTCTCAAGTTGCGAGACATCCGCAGCGCCCGCACTGCTTGGATTATGTAAATGCCCTGATAGAAGATTTTACGCCTCTTTGCGGTGATAGATTGTTTGGTGACGATGAAGCCATGATTGCCGGAATTGGCCGCTTTAAAAATATATCAGTGGTTGTGTTAGGGCAGGAAAAAGGGCATGATATTGAGTCTCGTGTAAAATACAATTTTGGTATGGCCAAACCGGAAGGGTACCGTAAAGCACAACGCTTGATGGAAATGGCTGATAAATTTCATATGCCGGTTATTGCTTTTGTAGATACGTCAGGAGCTTTTCCGGGGGTTGAGGCTGAGGCTCGCGGACAGGCAGAAGCAATTGCATCAACAATCCAGAAATGTTTGCAAGTAAGGACGCCGATAGTGTCTGTTGTTATCGGAGAAGGCGGTTCCGGGGGTGCTATAGCAATTGCAACGGCCAATAGAGTGTTGATGCTTGAGCATTCCATTTATTCTGTTATTTCTCCTGAGGGTTGCGCATCGATTCTCTGGCGCTCTGCGGATAAAGTTCAGGAGGCAACAGAGGCTCTTCGTTTAACGGCGCAAGATTTACGAAAATACGGCGTTATAGATGAAATTATTGCAGAGCCTCTCGGTGGAGCACACAGAAATCCTCAAGCCGTTATAGAACGGGTTGGTGAAAGTATTCTAAAGCATCTCAAAGAACTTATGCCGTTAAGCGGAGATGAGTTGAAAAAACGCCGAACCGAAAAATTCTTGAAAATGGGGCGTCATTTTGCCGATTCTAAGTAGTTTTATAGCCGAGCATTCGGAAATTATGGTATTGATATTGGTGGTCATTTTGGCTTTTATCAATGTTTATTTACTGTTTTTCAGAAAATCGGATAAAAACTTTTCTTTACTCGGGAATGCCTTTCTGCAAGCGCAGGCAGAACTTGCAGGGCGTTTAAGTCAGTTGGGAGAGCAACAAGCGCTGGAGCAAGGCAAGATAGCCTCAGCAATCAATGAACAAAAATTGGCAATGTTAAAAATTATGGATGAGAAACTTCTTGCCGTAACAAAAAGCGTTGGTGAGGGTTTGCAAAAAAACACTGAAAAAACATCGGAAACGCTGACGGATTTACGAGAAAGATTAGCTAAAATAGATGTTGCGCAACAAAAAATATCGACACTATCCGAGCAAGTGGTTTCTCTTCAGGAAGTTTTAAGTAACAAGCAAGCCAGAGGAGCGTTTGGAGAAATACAGCTTAATGACTTGGTAACATCGATTCTTCCGCCGAATGCGTATTCTTTCCAAGTGGTACTTTCAAACACCAAACGCGCGGATTGTGTTTTGAACTTACCAAATCCGCCCGGAACGATAGTTATTGATGCTAAATTTCCGCTTGAAAGTTATCAGGCTTTAAGAGAAGCCTCTAATGATAGGGAAAAGATAGAAGCAGAAAGATTTTTCAGAGCATCTGTGCTAAAACATATAAAAGATATATCTGAAAAATACATAATTCCGGGAGAGACTGCAGAATCAGCCTTGATGTTTTTGCCGAGCGAAGCTATATATGCAGAGTTGCATGCTCATTTTACGGACGTGGTTGAAGTATCATACCGCTCAAAGGTTTGGATAGTGTCGCCAACAACGTTGATGGCAACATTAAACACGGTTCGCGCCATTTTAAAAGATGCTAAAATGAGAGAACAGGCCGGCGTTATTCAAAAAGAGGTTGGAATATTGGTTGAAGATATAGAAAGATTAGATTCAAGGGTTGATAATCTTTCAAAACATTTCAAACAAGCCGGAGAAGATATAGAAAATATAAAGATATCGTCATCCAAAATCGGACGAAGGATTCAGAAGATAGAAGATATAGAATTAGGCGAGTCTGCACAAGTAGAGGTTCCGAAACTTGCCAATGATGGTTAAAAGTCTTTGGGATAAGTGAAGAATAAAAATTTAGCTTTTTTTTAATTGCTGTATTGATAATTAGAACAAAAAAAGATAACTTATAAAAAAATAAAATGAGGTAGTAAAGTGACAAAGTCAGAATTAATAGAAAGAATAGCTAGTAAAAACCCGCATTTGATGGTTAAAGACATTGAACGCATTGTTGCCGTAGTGTTAGATAAAATAACATCATCATTAGCAGCGGGAGATCGAGTAGAGTTTAGAGGTTTTGGAACATTTTCGGTTCGTACACGTACCCCGAGAATAGCCAAAAATCCTCGTACCGGAGAGCAGGTAAAAGTAGAGGAAAGAAATATCCCTCATTTTAAAACAGGGAAACAATTATTTGAGTTGTTAAATAAATAAACTTATTCAAGGGGTTTAGAGCATGGGCTTTATAAAAATGCTTATAGGGATTCCGCTGATAATCGTTATTTTGGTTTTTGCCTTCGTAAATAACGATTTGGCAACATTTAACCTATGGCCTTTTTATATAGAGATAACCGTGTCATTAAGTGTAGCGATAGTCTTCTTCTTGTTGGTTGGTTTTTTTATAGGAAGTTTCTTTTCATGGCTTTCATACGCTCCGGTAAGAAAAGCCTTGAGATGCCAGAAAAAAGAGTGCCGTAAATTAACCAAGAAACAAGAAGAACTCGCTAAAGAAGTTGATACTTTACACGAAAATATTAAGGTTTTAAAAGAACAAGAGCCAAAATCAGAAAAGATTTCTTTAGGCGTGAGAATCAAGAATTTATTTAAACGCCAGATAAAAGAAAAAACTCAAAACTGAAATTAAGGATATAAACATGAACTGGTTGTCCGATTTTGTAAGACCGAAAATAAAAAAGATTACCACAAAAGAAATAGCCGATAATTTGTGGACGAAATGCCCCGAATGCGGGCAGATGCTTTTTACAAAAGAGCTGGAAAAGAACAACTTTATCTGTACTCATTGCGATCACCATCTTCGTTTACCGATTTTAAAACGATTCGAAATGTTGTTTGATAACGGAGAATTCCATTTGGTAACGTTACCAAAACTGCAAGAAGATCCTTTAAATTTTAAGGATTCGAAAAAATATACGGATAGATTAAGAACTTATCGGAAATCAACCGGAAGCGAAGATGCCATAAAAGTCGCTCAGGGAGAAATCGGTGGAATTACCTGTGTTATTGCCGCGTTAGACTTTTCTTTTATGGGTGGTTCAATGGGAACAGCCGTTGGAGAAGGTATCGTAAAAGGTGCTGAGATTGCCATGAGAGGGAATTATCCTTTTATAACCATAGCAGCCTCTGGTGGCGCCCGCATGCAAGAGGGGATATTATCTTTAATGCAAATGGCAAGAACAACGGCGGCCGTCAATATGCTTAAAGAAAAAGGATTGCCTTTTATATCGATTTTAACAGATCCAACAACCGGAGGTGTATCGGCCTCATTTGCGATGTTGGGAGATGTTCATATTGCTGAAAAAGGCTGCGTTATTGGCTTTGCCGGAGCAAGAGTAATAGAACAAACAATCAGAGAAAAACTTCCGGAAGGTTTTCAACGAGCTGAGTATCTAAAAGAGCATGGAATGGTAGATATTGTTGCTCGTCGTCCGGAACTAAAGAATGAACTTGTTAAAGTAATCAGTATCCTTACACATAAAAAGCCTCAGTTAGATACACAATTACTCGAAAGCAAATAGATTAAAAAAGCCCTCTTTAAGAGGGCTTATACATTAAAGGGACAATAAACGAAGTATGCTATACAATGTTTATTGTCCCTAATTGTTTGTGAGGATGTTGC
>CALXTS010000008.1 GCA_944391465.1 uncultured Alphaproteobacteria bacterium | reverse complement strand
ACGAGGAAGTGAGTTTGACCCGCCGTTTTCAGGCAGACGAGAGTATGCCGGTCATGCGGAGCATGAGAAAACAAGGGCGGCGGAGCCCATCCATCATTCGCCCCATAAGAAATCCGCCTGAAAGGGCGGTTTTTTTTATGGTTTAGGCGAAGATAGAGATTTGAACTCACGAGGAAGTGAGTTTGACCCGCCGTTTTCAGGCAGACGAGAGTATGCCGGTCATGCGGAGCATGAGAAAACAAGGGTGGCGGAGCCCATCCATCATTCGCCCCATAAGAAATCCGCCTGAAAGGGCGGTTTTTTTATGGTTTAGGCGAGGATAGAGATTTGAATAAATTTAGGTAAGGATAACGATTTGAACAAAAAATAAAGCCCAAAGAAAAAGGTGGTTGAGGCACCAATTTCTATGGACTTTATATTTTTTTACTTTACAGACTTTTTAGCGGTGACCTTCTGAAAAGAAGATAAAGGCTTTTCGCAAATCATTAAAAAGTTCTGAAAATGCGTTTGCAATATATGCAATGCCTGGAGCTATAACCATTGCTAAAAAAACGATGCTCCCCACAACAATTGTTGCGTTAAGAATTAAATCTTTCATTGTTTTATTTTTTTTGTTAATTTGTTAATAATTTCTTTTAATCTAAAAAGAAATTACCATAAATTCTCTATGTGAGCAGGAGATTTTTTGTTAAAAAAATGTTAAAAAACAAAGCTATTCTTGGTAAGAGGCTCGACGAATACGATCATTAATTGCCAAGCCTAATCCCTCCATCGGAATAGGAGACATGGCTATTCCTTTATATTCAGTATGTTTTTCACCTTCTCGCATAAAAGCAAATAAGTTTGCGGCGGCTTCATTTAAATTTCCTGAGGGGCTGAGATTTAAATGAGCTTTTTTTACTTGTCCAAAACCGATGAAAAATTCATCTGGGCGTACATCATCTTCTTCAACATTAATACGCATGGGCATTGATGGTGCATAATGTTTGAGTAGCTGTCCGGGAGCACTCGGTTTGTCTGGATCTCCGTGAGAAATGTATATTTTTTCTCCGGTGAAATCTTCCAGAATTTCTTTGCTAAGGCCTCCGGCTCTCAGCATGACAATTTGAGGTGTGGTTAGGTCAATAATGGTTGTTTCCACACCGATTGTGCAAGGGCCTCCATCTAAAATCATATCGACTTTGTTACCAAGCCCGGATTCAACGTGTTCTGCCGTGGTTGGTGAAATACACTTAAAACGATTGGCAGACGGCGCAGCTATCGGAACGCCGGATTGGCGGATTAAATCCAATGCTACAGGATGGTTTGGCATTCGAACCGCAATATTGGGAAGTCCGGAGCAAACCAAATCTAATGATGAATTTTGCTCTTTTCTTTTCAGAACAAATGTTAAAGGTCCAGGCCAGAATTTTTTGGCCAAGGTCATAACGCGTTCATCGGTTATGGCATATTCGGGTAAAAAATCAATATCGGCAATGTGTGAAATCAGAGGGTCAAAAGACGGACGTCCTTTAGCTGCGAAAATATTTGCAACAGCTTGCGGATTATAAACATTAGCTCCTAAACCATAAACAGTGTCTGTCGGGAAAGCAACAAGACCGCCGTTTTTTATAATTTCCGCCGCTTGTTTGATATTTTCTGCCGTATATTTATATATTCCACTCATAGTTTATCCTTAAAAGACAGTTTATTGCCGATGTAATATCAGGATAACTATGTAGCACTTCTTGGTCTTCTTTGTCAATTATTTGATAGGTTTGTTCTTGCTGATTCCAATTTAAAAAATCATACTCATTATAACCCAGAAATAACATGTTTTCTGATGTTGGCGGAAACAAGGTATTTTCTTTTAAAATGTCCAGAAAAAAATCTCCGAGCGGATTTATTCCAAAGAGGTATGCGCCATTATAAACAATACCGTTAAAATGGTGCAAAAGTTCAATATATTCTTTCGGAATATGGGGCAAATTTTTTTCATATAATGTTTTTTGGTAGTTTATGAGTTCTGCCGTGTTTAGTCCTTGAGATGTTTGTATGTTTGTTTTGAGCAGATTGTTAATAAGTTCTTGCATTAAGTTTCTCTGTAATTATTTTGTTTTGCTGTTGATTTTGATTGTTTTGTTCTGATTGTTTGCTTAAGTAGTTTTGTTCAACTTCAGGATCTCGGAAAATTTGTAATAAAGGGTCGTATCCAGCCATAAAGACGATAGAAGGGTTTATTTCAAAATCCAAAGGACGGTGCAGTCCATTATGTATCGGGTCTATTTTGATGATTGAAAAATTAGAAAAATCATTAGTTTTTGATATATCGTTGAATTCTTTGCAATCCTGAACGTTAGTTATATGGTGTCGGTTAAAAATATCAGGGAGAGCTCCTTGCTTCATTAATTCTAAACCATTTTCAATATATTCGGTGGTGTAGTCCAAAATTCCCATGATTCTTCTGAATTGATTTCCGTAACAGGCTGCAAACATTCGGGTATTGCTGTAGCCTCTGGGCTCAAAAGGAAGTTTTTTTGTTTGTTTGACGTTTTCGCAGATGATGTGCATCAAGTCGTAAAAATTAAGTTCGTGAAGGTGTTCGTGCGGAAAATTTATTTTAGAAAGATGTTGCTGAATAATAGGTATTGTTTTTTGGTAGTTGGCAAATTTTTGCATGCTTTCCTGCCAAATCGGTATTTGGCATAAATCATAGCTTTGCGGTAGTGGAAGTTGCGGGGGTTGATAGGAGGAGGAATGGTATGTGTGAAAATCAAGTGCGTGTTGGGATATGGCTGCATTATAGCGCGGAGATAGTTCTTCCGCTTGTTTTATCGGGAAAAGCCAGCCGTCACCATCAAAACGAACCATCAGTTTTTCTTCTCGGCTGGCTTGAATGTTTTTGGCCGAACGAACCTTTGGCTTTTGCCCGACGGATTTCAAGAGCAGCGTTAGTTCATCTGTTAGGATTTTTATACTTTTATCACTTGTTCTGGAAACTTTTTTCCCGCTATTTTTTTCAGAAGTTGATTTGAGTTGGGCGTTGCACAGCGCATTCAATTTGTTACGGATTGTTGATACAATCCAGCGTTCATAGCGCATCCGTTCTTCAAGAGATAGTTTGCAACTTGATTTTCGGTGCGGCGAGATAATGTCTTGTGATTTAGGCATTAGGTTTTCCTCGCTTTTATTACTGCGTTTTATGTTAAACGGACGAAATGCACTTGTCGATACTTAAAATAAATCGGGGGATAAGATTGTTTTGTGGAGAAGTATAATAAAATTTATGTCATTTTGAAAAATAAAGAGTATATTAAATGCGGTTATGTAGAAATAAAAAGGATATTCAAATGCTTGAGATTGTTTTTAGTGACGGAAAAATTGGCCCCAAAGCTGTGAAAATTATAGGTGTGTCAGAGAATGCAAAGTTGACCTCAGAAGCTCTTACTGCAGAGGAGCTTAAATTGGTTAAAAAAGCAGTGGCTCAAGCTGGTTTTTATGGTAAAAAAGGGAGTTTTGTCGAAGTATTCGGCTCAAGCGGAAAAATCATTGTTGCCGGATTAGGTGAAAAACCAGATGCTCTTGCTTTGCAAAATTTGGGCGGGGCTTTGGTTAAGAAACTTTTTAAGGATTGCGTTGCTTGCTATTATGTGGAGGAAATTAAAGGTTGCAAACTATCTTTGGAGGAAATTGCTCATAATATAGCTTTTGGTTTGATGATTGGTTCTTATC
Organism: uncultured Alphaproteobacteria bacterium; assembly: GCA_944391465.1. Classification (GTDB taxonomy): domain Bacteria; phylum Pseudomonadota; class Alphaproteobacteria; order RF32; family CAG-239; genus CAZU01. Next base: position 57,378 of record CALXTS010000008.1, on the reverse strand, counting down.
GCTTTGATAAATATTTTACCAAAAAGAAACAAGAAGAATATCCGAGCTTGGAGCAGGTGATTTTTAAGGTTAGAAATCCGGCTGATGTTAGTGATAATTTTAAGGATTTTGCTGCGCTCAGCAATGCTGTCCGATATGCGCGGGACTTATGTAATGAACCTTCAAATTATTTGACTCCCGAAGTTTTTGCCGATGATATTAAACGTTTGGAATATTTGGATTTGGATGTTGAAATTCTCGGTCAGAAAGAGTTGGAAGAAAAAGAATTTAATATGTTGCTTTCGGTTGCTCAAGGATCTTCAAAAGAACCGAGAGTCGCGATTATTAAGTGGCATGGTAATCCTGATTTTGACGGTTGGGATTGTGGTTTGGTCGGAAAAGGCGTAACTTTTGATTCCGGTGGTATCTCTATTAAACCCGCAAACGGAATGTGGGATATGAAAGGGGATATGACAGGAGCTGCCGTGGTGGTTTCCAGTTTGAAAGCGTTAGCTTTACAGAAAGCTCCGTTGAATGTTATCGGAATTGTCGGATTGGTTGAAAATATGCCTTCCGGAACTGCTACTCGACCGGGGGATATCGTTTCATCTATGTCGGGACAGACAGTCGAAATTTTGAATACCGACGCAGAAGGGCGTTTGGTTTTGGGTGATTGTTTGTGGTATGTTCAAGAAAACTTCGGTGTTTCTCGTTTGATTGATGTTGCGACATTAACCGGCGCTACAATGCGGGCCTTAGGCAGTGAATATGCCGGTATCTTTTCAAATGATGATAAAATGGCAGATGCTTTAATAAAAGCGGGAGAGCAAACCGGCGAGAAATTGTGGCGTTTGCCTATGAATGATGCATATAATAAAATGATTGATTCTGATATCGCCGATATGAAGAATATCGGTGGTGCGAATGCCGGTGGAAGTACTGCCGCTTGTTTTCTTGGGCGTTTTGTTAAAAAAGATTGTGCCTGGTCGCATTTGGATATTGCCGGTGTTGACAAAGAGGAAAAAGGAACTCCTTTGTGCCCGAAAGGTGCAACAGCTTTTGGCGTAAGAGTTCTTAATAAATATTTGCGTACTTTGTAAGCAATAAATGTTTTATTTGAAGCTCCGAATCGATATGGTTCGGAGCTTTTTTATGGTAAGATACTTTACAAGTTAAAAAAAATTTTTATAATGCCCAATATTCTACTGAAAATTTTTATAACATTATTAATTTTTTTATCATGAAACATTTGACTATTCTATTGAATTTCCAAACAATGATTGAGAATCCTTTGTTTTGGATATTAATTGCTGTTTTTGTATTGGCAATATTACTAAAAATCTTTTTGTTTAAAAAAGTTTCGGATGTTATGTTATCGGCCATAGACGATGATGAAATTTTGAGTCCTGATGTTGAAAACGCGCAAGAGGAACAATTTTCAGAAAAGTATATTCCTCAAGGGCTCGTCCGAAATTTTACACCTCCGTTGGAAGGTAAGCATTTGGGTATTTTGGATTGCCATGGCGAAGAAGATATTGATTTATTGTGTGAGCATTATCGCCAATTAAATCAAAAGAGGAATCTTAATGCGGAAGAATTGCATTACTACAGCTTGATATCTGCGACATTGGCAAGGTATCGGATTTGTTTGTAGTCTTAAAAAAATGAATAAAGCGGGAATTTTCAAATTCCCGCTTTATTTTTACGCTGTTATGAATTGCTTTTTCCAAAATTTTTGAGGTGAGACATCAGATTATTAAAAAACTCTGATTGATTTGTCTGGCGCCCTTGTTCATGGCGTTTGGCAATTTCATGATTATAATGCTTGGCTCGACGAGTTGCTTTATCGAATGTTTCCGGAGTTTTTTCCGAAAATTCGGTGTTGTTGTTATAGATTGCTTTTGCATCGGCTTCGGCTAATCTTTTAAATTTATTATTGGGATTAAACGGATTGAGTTTTTCTTCCTGATTGCCAATATGAGCGAAATATTCACATAGTGCATTGTGGAATTCTTGGGCTTTAGCAAAGTCATTTTCTTTTAAAATTTCGTGAAAACCTTCTGTTTGAGCTAATGCTTTTACGTGAAATTCGGCTTCTCGATTAATGGCTCTTTGCAGGTTTCCCGGAAGTGCTGCAAATTCGCTTTCTTTGGTATCTCCGTTAAAGTATAAGTGGCGTTTGGTAATAAGGCTGGCTTCTTCCGGAGTCAGTGAAAAGACTGTTTGAGGATTTCTCTCCATTTAAGTTCTCCTTTTTTATTTTTATTATTAATTATATGTCTATTTTACTTTAAAATTGAAGCTGAGTCCAGTAATTTCTTTAAATTATCACAAGTTTACGTCTAATTTTGTCTTGAAACTTGTGAGATATGGTGCTATATTCTGGCAATACAATTAATTAGGCAGAAATTATTATGAAATGAATCTAGCGTGATGCTTCTTTATGATTTTTGCTTTTAGTATTTACCTTTAAAAAAATAAAAAATGAAAAAGTTAAAAAAATTAGAAAAGCAAGAAATCTTGCTCTTGCAAGAGTTGGGTACGTATAAAATGGATAAGGCTCCGGTTATGGGAGTTAATCTGCATAATGGCTCAATGCAACCGATTTGCAGTTTTACTCTAAGCAATATTCCTAAAGTTGATGCAATGGCTATTTTGGGTGGATATGCTCATCCAATGCAGCAGTTTTTGGAGTTTGGCAAGATACATTATAACAAATACGGCTACTGGCCGGAGGCTCTTTTGGTGGGACTATCCCCTAACAAGGGACAGTTTGTTCCAAGCAAAACTGTTCGTTATTTTGGCGGTTCGGAGGCCGATGCCTATTATATGTTGGGTAAAGATCTTGGAGCGGACCATAATTGGCTGAAGCGAAATTATTCTCGTCCATTTAGTAAAACAGGTGAGACAAACGCTTTTGAAATTCGGGAAAAAGTTCGAAGTTCTCCGGTGTTGTCCAACATGGGGCGTCCACGTGTGGCAGTCTTTTCTGAGGCCGGATATACGTTGAGAATGACGCAGGATTTGGCATTCTTATTGCCGGAATACGAGCTGTATATTCATGAGGCTCCCATCCTTTCTGAAGATAAGAGGCTGTTTGTTTATGAGCATTTTGACGGGTATTTCGTCGATTTGATTCTGGCTTGTTTGTACCATTCATTAAATCGTTCAGAATGGGGACTTAAACGAATGGCTGCTCCGCAAAAATTAGTGGAGCAAGAAAAGGAAATCCGGCGTCAGATAAAGATATACGCCTCAAAGGGGTATGTTTTTTATTTGTATCCAAATAATCTGGCTGATTTAGGTTTTTCTGATGAAGATATTGTTCGTCTGAAAGCTCAGAGACAGATGGAAATTCTTGGAAAAGACGGCGAAGGAAATCAGGTGCAGAATCGGCATAAGTTGCTGGAGCCGGAGGTAAAAGACGACCTCGGACGCTTGTTCATCCAACAAGTTCTAGATGAATGGACGGAGCGTGGTTTTACGCTCTATTAATCTAGATTGTAAGATTCTAAAAACAGCTCGGCTTTGTGCTTGAGCTGTTTTTTGTTTTATAAAACTCCGAGTTTAAGAAAGGATAAAGGCTAAGTGAGACATATGAAAATGTTCCGTAGTATTGGTGTTTATCTTAATAAATCTTATTATAATTAAGGCTAAAATTGGTCGATGTTTCAGAAAAAAACTCCCTGCGTTTTGCAGGGAGTTTTTTGTTTGTATTTAAGGCTTTTATTCAGCCGTTTTGAACTCTGCCATGTGCTCTAACAAAGAACGTTTTTCTTTAACGTTTTCTTGAGCTTTATTTAACAGGGTCTCATAACGCTCCGGATTTGCCTTGTTGACGATTTGGAAACGAGTTTCGTTTGCCATATAATCAGCCAAAGGTTTGCTCGGAGCTTTAGAATCTAACATCAACGGAGCTTTACCTTCTTTGATGTTTTCCGGATTATAGCGGTACAACGGCCATGATCCTGATTCTACGGCATCTTTTTGGTGGCTCAAACCGTCTGCAAGGTTGAAACCTTGAGCAATACAGTGTGAGTAAGCAATAATGATGGACGGACCGTCATAAGCCTCAGCTTCGTTCATGGCTTTGATAACCTGAGCGTCATTTGCTCCGAAGGCTACTTGTGCAACATAAACGTTACCATATGACATTGCAATCATTGCCAAATCCTTCTTGGGCAAAGCCTTTCCGGCTGTGGCAAATTTTGCAGATGCACCCATCGGGGTTGCTTTTGATTGTTGTCCGCCAGTGTTAGAGTAAACACCTGTATCCATTACGAGGATATTGATATTTTTACCGCTGGCAATTGCATGGTCAAGTCCACCGAAACCAATATCGTAAGCCCAACCGTCACCACCTAAAATCCATACGGATTTCTTAATCAGGTAGTCTGCTAATTTATTTAAGTGAGCAGCTTTTTCTGATTTCATTCCGGCTAATTTATCACGCAAGGCTTTAACATTAGCGCGTTGATTGTCAATCTCAATATCGGTTGATTGCGGATTAGACAAGATTGTTTCGACTAACTCAGAACCAATTTCTGATTTTAATTCTTCAAGCAATTGTTTTGCAAAAGAAGTTTGTTGGTCAATAGAAAATCTCATTCCCAAACCAAATTCAGCGTTATCTTCAAATAAAGAGTTTGCCCATGCCGGTCCGTGACCTTTTTCATCTTTGGCATACGGAGTTGTCGGCAGGTTGCCTGAGTAAATTGAAGAACATCCCGTTGCGTTGGCAACAACCATACGATCTCCGAACAACTGTGTCAGGAGTTTAACATACGGTGTTTCACCACAGCCGGCGCATGCGCCAGAGAATTCAAACAAAGGCTGAATTAATTGTGTTGTTTTCGGAAGTGTCTTGGTAACTTCTGTCCGTTTTACATAAGGCAGAGTTTCAAAGAATTTCCAGTTTGCAACTTCAGTTTCAAGATGGTTCTCAATGTGATCCATATTAATGGCTTTGAGTTCCGGATTAACTTTGTTTTTAGCCGGACATGCTGATGTACAAATACCGCAACCGGTACAATCTTCCGGAGAAATTTGAAGAATAAATCTCTTATCTGCAAACTCTTTACCTTTATATGCGGCAGATTTCAGAGTTGCCGGAGCATTCTTTAATTCTTCTTCAGATGCAACTTTCATACGGATTACACCATGCGGGCATACTAAAGAGCATTTACCGCATTGGATACATGTTTCAGGATCCCATACCGGAATTTCTGTTGCAATACAACGTTTTTCATATTGTGTTGTGGCTGTTGGCCATGTTCCGTCAACAACTTCTTCAAAAGCAGAAACCGGAAGAGCATTACCGCGGTCGGCAATGATTTCTGCCGTGAGTTTTTTTACGAACTCAGGAGCATTCTCCGGAACCGGAGCAGAACGATGCTGTTGTGAAGTTACGGTTGTCGGATATTCTACTTTGTGCAAATGCTCTAAAGAGGCATCAACGGCAACGAAGTTCTTTTGTACAATCGCATCGCCTTTTTTGCTGTAGGTTTTTTTGATTGCGTTTTTAATTTGTTCAATTGCTTCATCTTTCGGCAAGATGTTAGAAATTGCAAAGAAACAGGTCTGCATGATGGTGTTGATGCGTTGTCCCATGCCGGTTTTACGAGCAACATCAACAGCGTTGATGACGTAGAAGTTCAATTTTTTATCAATGATTTCTTGTTGAACTTCTGCAGTTAAGTGATCCCATACTTCATTTCCTTCAAAAGGAGCGTTCAATAAGAAAGTAGCACCTTCTTTGGCGATGCCTAAAATATCTACTTTTTTCATGAACGGGAATTGGTGGCAAGCAACAAAATCTGCCTTGTTAATCAGGTAAGATGCTTTAATCGGATTATCTGAGAAACGAAGGTGAGATGTTGTCATTGAGCCTGATTTACGGGAATCGTAAACAAAATAACCTTGTCCGTATTTTCCGGCGTCTTCGGCAATAATTTTAATGGAGTTTTTGTTAGCTCCGACAGTACCGTCTGCGCCAAGTCCGTAAAATACGGCGCGAACAACGTCTTTACCTTCAGTGTCGATATCATCACTGTAAGGAAGTGATGTTTTATTGACATCGTCATTGATACCAACCGTAAAGCCGTTAATCGGTTTGGCTGAAGCACCGTTATCATAAACGGCACGAACCATTCCCGGCGTAAATTCTTTTGAAGACAAGCCATAACGACCGCCAAAAATACGCGGCATTGATGCGATTTCATTATTTGCAAAGGCTTGTGTTAATGTAGCAACAACGTCAAGATATAACGGTTCGCCGATTGAGCCGGACTCTTTTGTACGATCCAAAACATTAACAACTTTTACAGATGCAGGTAATGCTTTAATGAATGATTTTGACGGGAATGGACGATACAAACGTACTTTTAACAAACCAACATTATAGCCGTTGTTATTTAAGTATGTGATGGCTTCATCAACGGTTTCGGCACCTGAACCCATAATAACGATAACTTGTTCAGCATCTGCCGGACCGACATATTCAACGGTTTTGTACTGACGACCGCTGATTTTGGCAAATTTATCCATTTCTTCTTGAACAATGGTTTCAACATTGTTGTAATACGGGTTGGCAGCTTCGCGACCTTGGAAGAAAACATCAGGGTTTTGTGCTGTTCCGCGGATTACCGGAGATTCCGGACGAAGAGCATTTTTCGCATTGAATGTATAATCAACACCTTCAAGCATTGCTCTTAAATCATCATCTGACAGAAGTTTGATTTTTTTGATTTCATGTGATGTACGGAAACCGTCAAAAAAGTGCATGAACGGAACTCTTGAACGCAATGTGGATGTTTGCGCAATGGCTGCAAAATCGTGTGCTTCTTGTACAGAGTTGGAGCACAACATTGCAAAACCGGTTTGGCGGCAAGACATAACGTCTGAGTGGTCACCAAAAATTGAAAGAGCGTGGTATGCTAATGAACGAGCTGCAACATGCATTACAAACGGAGTTAATTCTCCGGCGATTTTATACATGTTCGGAATCATTAACAAAAGACCTTGTGACGCCGTGAAGGTTGTGGTTAAAGAACCTGCTTGCAATGAACCGTGGCATGCGCCGGCAGCTCCTGCTTCTGATTGCATTTCCTGTACTTCAGGTACAATCCCCCAAAGGTTCTTTTGTTTGGCTGCTGACCACGCATCTGCCCATTCACCCATCGGTGATGACGGGGTAATCGGGTAAATAACGCAGACTTCATTCATGCGATGTGCAACGGAAGCGGCGGCTTCGTTACCATCCATCATTTTCATTTTAACTTCTGACATTTTTTATCCTTAGTTAAAGTTAGCACAGAAAAAGACCTTCAGATGAGACGATTTTATGCCTAATCCTCCGGCCTCATTTAAATAGAATCTTTTCTATGCGCGTTTTATAGCATGTTATTTTTTTTAAATCCATTAAAAAATGACTCTTTTTCTTGTCTGTTAAGGTTTTAATTTTTCTTTGAAAATGATATTTGGGAAATTTTGTCTAGACAGTTTTGCAAAGCTGTGTTAAGTTGCTTTCAACAATAGATATTATTGTGGCAAAATGATTACTAATTTAAAACTATTATATTATGAGCGAAATAAAGAAATTTTATGGCGGATTTGTGGTGGAGCATGTTTCCGGACAAATCTTTCGATTCAATATTGATGAAGAAACTCGTTTTATTCAAGATACTAATCTCTATTTGAAAAAGTGTTGTGCCGATATTGCCGCTTTTTTAAATTTGGAAGTTGGAGATTTGTTGATAACAGATGAGTTGGTAAGGCAAAAAGATTATATACTTTCTCGGCAAGAAGATTTATTTGCCTTGCTAAACAAAAATCAACTTGAATTGGACTGTTTGCTCAAAGTTGCTCGTTTGCGCCCAATGTTGTTGGTAAAACTGAATATGAATTGTTTTTCTGTTTGGACAATGGCTTGGTTGTTTGTACAACCGAGTTATCCTCTTTCTGGAATAACCGATTTGTTTAAGGTTATTGAAATGTCTCTTATGCGGCATGATGTCATGGAAAATTTTTATCAATTGGCTTATTTGGGGGCAGAGCGTTCCGAAATTCTCGGATGGATATATGCCAATTGGAAAGACTGCCATATGAATCGAAGAGAGGTTCAAATTTTTCTTAAGAAAAAGCAAAACAAAGAAACTTTTTTTTCTCAATTGAAAAGAATTATGTTTAACCATTAAATATTTTAGTATGGAATATGTTGTTTTTTCGGCGGTTATTATCGTCTTACTGTTTTTGGTATATCTGAAAGCAGTTTTGAAAAGAGAAAAGCATGAAGATTGTTCAGATGAAAGTCAGATTTTCGAGGCTGATTTAGAGCCTGAAAATCAGGATAATCAACACGCAGCTGTTTTAGAAAATCCTGTGGAGACGGAAACTTCGGTATCTGATGTCGAAACTCCCGTCTCGGAAGAAGAAAAAAAGCAGGAGCTATCCGTTGCAGAGGAACTCAGATGGCAGCGATGGACAACTCTCTCGGGAAATTGGGCAATGCCTGAGGTTGAATTGAAAAAGTTGATAAATCTTCTGAGTGAAGATGAAGTTGATTTTTTGATAAGTCAATATCAGCAAAGGTGTTCGGTTTTATTTGAGGAAGTAAATTCCAGAAATAATTCCTGGATAAATGAACCGGCTAAAAAGATTATCGGGCTCAGAATTTCTTTGCTTTTGAAAGCAAAAAAGGCTTTTAAAAACAAAAGAAAGTAACAAAACTTTTATAGAAGCGGAAATCTTGTTGGATTTTCGCTTTTTTTGTGTGCAAAGGAAAAATTAAATTTTGATGTTTGTTTGACTTGTTTTATACTTCAAATGTTTTCATAATTTTTAACGGAAGGGATTTTTTATGAAATATGGTCTTTTAGCAACGTTTGCTGTTGGTTTGCTTTCGGCGTGTGCTGATTTATCTTCTTATACCTCAATTGATTCGAATGCTTCAGCAAAAACTAAAATGCGTGCTTGTATAATCAGTGAAGCTAATAGTAAGTTTCAGTCAGGAACTTTGTTCAATAAAAGCGTTTCTGCTACGGCTGATGAGTTGGTTAATATTTGTTTGAAGAAATTAGCTTTGCAATCCGTTGGAATTAGTGAAGAGTCTCAAACTACCGCTGAAAGTATTATTAATAATCTGAAAAATTTCGGTTCTGCTAATTAATATTTAAAAGAATTAATGAAATAAAAACAAATAAGAGCTATACATAAATCTGTATAGCTTTGTTTTTTTTAGAGTTGAAATATGTTTTTTGTACTAATTGCTTTTTTATCTCCGTTTTTTTATGCGTTTGCCGTCATTATTGAAAGTTTGCTTTCTAATCGAACGCTAAAGCACCAGACAACAATGATTTTTTATATTTCATTGATGAATGCGGTTTTTCTTCCCCTGACTTTACTGCTTGGGAAACCTTCTCTTCCAGATGGAAATGCTTGGATTTGTTATATCATTTTGGCGCTGATTGATGTTATTTATTTGTATCCGTATTATACGGCAATGAAAGTTATTGATACTTCTATTGTGGCAGCCTTATTTTCCATGGGGCAGATTACAATTCCGGTAATGACTTATTTTGTATTGAAAGAGACTTTGACTCTTCCGCAATATGTTGGTTTTATGATTATTATCATGGCATCTATTGCTCTTAGTATTAAGGGGAGTAAAATTCCTAAACTTAATCGGGCTTTTTATTATATGGTCGGAGCTTCATTGCTGCGGGCTTTTTATGTTGTTTTGGAAAAATATGTTCTGAATTTAGATGGAAATTGGCTTAATATGGTTATTTATCCAAACTTGATTTCCGGGCTTATTCCTTTCAGTTTTCTGTTAGTAAAAAAATGGCGTGCTGATATTGTAAAAAATTTTCCGCCGTATATGCACAATTTTAAGATATTTGCACTTAATGAATTTTTGTGTTTTTTAGGTTTGGTGTGTACGGTTTACGGTTTGTCCGGTTTGTCTCCCGTGATTAGTGCATCTATTGGTGCTACCCAGCCTATTTTTATGCTGTTCTTTAGTTTTTTCTTGTTAAGTCGTTTTGGTATTCAATTAAAAGAAAAGATATCTCGACGTGTAATGATGAAAAAATTGTTCTGTTTTGTCTTAATCATTTTGGGCGTTATTTTGGTAGTAAAATAAAAAATATCTTGCAGATGAAGCTCTTTTGTTTTATATCTTAACCGAATTGCGGGCGTAACTCAGCGGTAGAGTGCGACCTTCCCAAGGTTGAAGTCACGAGTTCGAATCTCGCCGCCCGCTCCATATATTCTACTCCGGCGTGTGCCGGTTTTTTTTTGATAAGGTTTTTTATGCGCAAAGATTTTTATGTTTTCAGGCATGGTGAAACGGATTTAAATTCTCAAAAGCGTTGGCAAGGCTCGGGAATGGATTTTGATTTGAATGAAAATGGTGTCATTCAAGCTGGAACATTGGTTCAAAAATTAAAAGATGTTCGTTTGGAGATTGTCTTTTCTTCTCCGTTGAAAAGAGCTTTCCATACAGCGCAAATTCTGACTACAGCGTTAAGTATTCCATTACTTAAAGATAATGATTTGAGAGAATGTTTTTACGGCGATGCCGAAGGTCAGCTTATATCAGATTTGCAAAATGAAGTGCCTGAAATTGTCAATAATTGGTACAATCCCGCATATTGGGATATTCGTTTTAATCATGGTGAAAGCAAGAAAGAAGCCTTACAACGTGTTTTAGCTGTTTTAGATAAATTAGCTGTTTCCGAATATAATGTAATCGGTGTTGCTATTCATGGTGGTACAATGGCAGCTATGCTGAATTATTTTAACTATGAGTTTGATAAAATTTCTAATTGTGCTGTTTTTCATTTGGTTTTTGAAAATGGAAAGTGGTTTGTTGAAGGAGATTTATTTTAATATTTATAAAAAACCCCTCATAGGAGGGGTTTTTTTTACAAGAATGAAGGTTCTACATGGATAACCACGCGACGGTTTTTATCCCTGTTTTGGGGGATAGGCTGTCCGTAGGGGTCAAGGTTGGGATATTTGGGTGCAATATCATACATACCGGTTACCTTTAATCGAACTCTCTGAATGCCTCGGCTTTCTAAGAAACGTGCTACTGCGGCAGCCCTGGCTGATGATAGTTCCCAATTGGAGGGATATTGACTGTTTGAGAACTTTTCATCACTGGTATGTCCTTCAATGCTAAAATTAAAGGAATTGTATCGTTCTGATTGTAAAGTTGCCGCTATTCGTTTTAGAGCGGGAAGTGCTCCAGGTTTAAGCTCTGCGGAACCATAGTCAAACAACAGATCATTGCCGAATTCAATTACGATTCCTTGTGTGTCGCTTCCCAAGGCAATGCTGTCTAAAGCGCTTAATGATTGGATATCTTCAGAAAGTTCCATCATCATCATTTCTATGGGTCTGGTAACGCTTTTCTTTCCCAAACTTTCTGATAAGCCAGCCTGAATCATCTCAAATTTGGCAATATCTGTTTTGGAAACGGATAGCATCATAACGAAAAAACATAGCAATAATGTTACCATGTCTCCGTAGGTGGACATCCAGTCTTCATCAATTTTTTCTTCAGGCTTTTTTTTCATTCGGGTAACCTCTCTTTTGTATTAACTAAGCACTCTTATCCATATCTCTATCAATTAAGAATTGCTCATTTTCTGCAACAAAAGAATTTATTTTGTCTTGGATATAGCGAGGACTCTTTCTTTCTGCAAGCAGAACTAATCCCTCCAATTCCAAGTTATATTTGAAAAGAGTAACGTCTGTTCTGGCGGCTATTTTAGTGCCAATTGGTATCATGACGATACGAGCAAGAATAATTCCATAGAAGGTTGTAATTAATGCAACAGCCATGCTGGGGCCGATGGCAGATGGGTCGCCTCCCATATTGCCTAACATGATAACCAAACCAATTAAGGTTCCAAGCATTCCAAACGCCGGAGCATCTCCGCCCATCTTTTTTAAGGCATCTACAGGACGTTTGGCTCTTTCTGCTTCAGAGTCAAGCATGTCTAGTAGAATTTGTTTGATTTCGTTACCTGTATAACCGGTAATTACTAAATCTGCACCGTAAGCCAAAAAAGGATTTTCTTTACGAAGTTCATCGGTAACTTCATTTTCTAAGCCTTGTAATCCGTTTTTTTGTACCAGATATCCCCAACGAATTAATCTTCCGACTTCATCTTTTAATGATTTTTCAGAATCCTCATGTTTTTTAAAAGAGCTAATAAGAAGTTTTAAGGCATCTTTGGCTGTTTTAAATTCGAAGGAGATAAACAGTGCAACGAAAGTCCCACCGAAAACGATGATTATACTCGGAATATCTATAAACGCCAGAGGTTTATCTGTTGCACTAACTATCGATCCGACAATAACGCCTAAGCCGGCTAAAAACGCAATTAACATGTTAAGAGACATAAGTTCTTGTCCTTTTAAAATTTAAATTACTTTGAAAAGGATTGTAGCATGTTAATTGTTAATATTTTATTATTTTTTTGTCGGTTTTACGTAGGCTATTGCGGCATGTTCTTCGCAGTATGTTTGGCCGATTTTTATTTTTTTCCCGCAAAAGTGAAAGTTTTCATCTTTTGGGTCGCCTATCGGCCAGCGACATGTATGACTGTCAAGCTCGGTTAAGCTGACAAAGCCACTGTGTTTTTTCTCCGGCTCTTTGCGAGAAAAAACATTTTCCATTTCCTTATTGGTTTCTTTGGGTGTTGCAACTGTTGTCAAAACCTTTGCGGTATTTTCTTCTTTGATTGGTGTTTTCTTTTCTGTTTTGACTGATGGCGATTTATTTGTTTCTGAAACTTTTTTTTCATTTAACTGAGTTTTGTTTTCAGTAGTGCTTTGCGTGGTTTCATTTTCATTTTTTTTCTTAATCGGTGAGGGACGGCCTGAGAGACCAAGACGATGGACTTTTCCGACGATCGAGTTTTTAGAAACATTTAAACGTCTGCCTATTTCTCCGGTTGTTAAACCTTCTTTCCACATCTTTCTCAGGTCTTCAACCATTTGTTCTGTCCATGCCATTTTTAGCCTCCCGTTAATTAATTTGTTTTATTATGTGGTTAATAATAAGTTAATATTTTTTGCGAGTCTAGTTTAATTTTAATTTATTTCTTCTTTTTTAGTATTTTTTAGATTATATTGTGTTTGGGATTTATAAGTTGGGGAGAGCATAATGGCTGGAAGGTTTAAAAATTTTTTGATGATGCAAGCGTTATTGTTTGTTGTTGGTTCGGCACAGGCTGCGGATATTTCTCTTAAATCTTCTGATGTTAAAAGTTTGCGTTTGAGTATTTATAATCAAAATCTGGCATTGGTTTCAGATGAACGAAAAGCTGTTCTTAATCAAGGTTCTAACAGCATTTCTTTTGAAGGAGTTTCTGCTCAAATTAAACCGGAAACTGCTCTTTTGCAGGCTGATGGATTAAAAGTAATTGAGCAAAATTACGAATATGATTTGCTTAACTATGAAAATATTTTAGATAAAATGGTTGGAAAAGAAGTTAAAACCGTTATGACTAATCCGGATACCGGTAAAAATGTTTTTGATAAGGCTATTGTTCTTAATAATAACGACGGAAATCCTTTACTTCAATTTTCTTATGGTGTTGAAAGTAACTTTCCCGGGCGAATCGTGTTTGAAAAAATTCCCGAAAATCTCAGAGCTAAACCGACTTTAGAAGTTCAAGTCGAAAGCCGTGATGGCGGTAATAAAAATTTGATGTTGAGTTATTTAACAAACGGCCTGAGTTGGAATGCAAATTATGTTGCGGAAATTATTGATGATAATAATTTGGATTTGCAGGGGTGGGTTACCATTGTGAATAATTCTGGAACTGATTATTCTAATGCCAAAGTTGATTTAGTAGCCGGAAATATCAATTTGGTTCAAAGCAATTTGTCGCAGCCTCGTTCTATGGTGCCGTTAAAGGCAGTTTCTTTTGCGATGAATGCGGCAGACAGCGTTGTTTCTGACGGAATGTCGGCTCAGCAAGTTGATGAGTATTATCGTTATAGTCTTCCTTTTCAAACCGATATTATGGACAAACAGTCAAAGCAAGTTAGTTTAATGGAAATTGAGGCGGTTAAATTCAAACAGATTTTTAAATTGAAATCTCCAATGTATGTTGCTTTTAATTCTTATAACGATGCTTTTGAACGTTTGCATCCTTCTACAGTTTATCAATTTGAAAATATATCGGAAAATAATTTAGGGTTGCCTTTACCGGCAGGAACAGTGCGTTTTTATGATAAAAAAAGTGCGTTGTTTTTAGGTGAAAGTAATATTAATTCGATTGCGGACGGAGAAAAATTTGAATTATCTGTCGGAAAATCTTTTGATTTGTTTGCAAGCGGAAAGATTAAAAATACCAAAAAGATTTCAGATAAATCTTTTGAAGCTGATGTCGAAATTACTTTTAATAATGCAAAAAGTAGTAATGCCGTTATTGAATTTGAGCAAAATTTTCAGGGTAGTGTTGAAATCATAAAAGAAAATTTTGCCAGTATTAAAGACAAGGCTAAAACTTTAACTTGGAAAGTTGAGGTTCCGTCAAAAGGAGAGGCTGTTTTGAATTATACAGTTAGGGTGGTTCGTAACTAAATGCTGAAAAAACTGCTTTTACTATTTATTTGTTTCTTTTTTTTAATTCCGTTTTCGGTTAAAGCCGTCGGTATTGATGAATATGCCGATGCTTTTAAGATAGATTTGGAAAAAGATACTCTTCCGACGTTAGAGGAAATTAAGGAGTTTTTCTTTAATCAGGATACTTTATATAATACGCATTATCGGAGTGTGTTTGATTTGACCGGAGAATTTGATGCAGAATTTTATCAGACTATTTCTGAATACGGAATGCGTGAAAAACGTTTAAAATGGGATGATGAAGAAGCTATCTTGGAGGTTTTGAATGCGTTGCCTAAGGATATGTATCAGTATATTGGTCCAATGCTATTTACTATTCCGAATATGTCAGAAAAAATTTTGAATATGCCGGGGATTAAAGAAACGAAAAATCGGTTTCCAACCAGAATTGCCGATGCTGTAAAAGATATTGAAGATATTGAGTTTGTTTCTCCGTTTTTGTATCATTTGCTTCGTCCGGAGGTTTGGGGAGAGGTTGATGAAAATATTGAATATCCCAAACCGCATAGAATGCATCCGAAAGTTGTTTATGATGCTGACTTTTATAAAGCAGTGCGAAAACTGGTTCCGCCCGAGAAATATAATCAAGATAAAAGTTTTTCAGATAAACTTGAAAGAGGAGATCTCAGAACAATTAGCCCTACAAAAAATGATTTGTTGACCGCTGCTGATGTTCAGGCTTTTTTGAATACGCTTGATAGTGTTGAAGAATGGGGAAAGCAAAATAATCGTTTGTATAAAATTTATCAGATTACCACGATGTGGGAAAGTTTTGAAATGTCTAAACCTGATAATAAGGTTCCCGTTGCCGGTTTGAGAGATATTGTTAATCCGTGTCAACGTTTGGTGCAAAAAGCTACGATAATCGGAGAAGAATTATCTTTAGCTCAGGTTGTGGCCAAACAGGGGTTCTCTCTTAATGAGTGGGCTTATACTTGCGATAAGACCGTTAAAGCGTATCGATTATCTCAAATTCCGGGATACATGGTTTTAGCTATCAGAAGATATCAAAAAGGTTTAGATGATGAGGAAGTAAAACGCCTCAGTCCTCGGATGCAAAAAGTCAGATTTGTTACCATGCAGGCTATTATTGATATGTACAAAGCTCCGTTGAATGATGTCAGAGAAGTCAGAAAACATCGGAAGGCGTTGCATGATAAATGGTTTAAAAATGATTTCAAAATTGTTGGGACTCCGGTGACCGGAGCCGATTAGAATCGCCGAATCGATACTTGTGTTTCTAACTGTCTGTTTTATATCTTTTTTTTTATTTTTTTGTTGCATTTGTAAATTTATACGGGTATATATGCCGTTAATGATTTTAATTTTAACAGGATGAAAATTATGGCACGCGTTACAGTAGAAGATTGTATTGAAAAAATTCCGAATCGTTATGAACTTTTGATGGTTGCAGCTCAGAGAGCAAAAGATATCTCCAGCGGTGCTCCGATTACGGTTTCTCGGGATAATGATAAAAATACGGTGGTTGCTCTTCGTGAAATTGCTGAAGAAACCATTAGTATTGAAGAGTTACAGAAATCTTTGGTTATGGGCTTGCAAAAATATGTTGAGGTTGAAGAGCCTGAAGAAGAAGAATTGGAAATTATGGCTGCAGAGAAAGAATTGGCTGATCTTGATGAGCAGTTCAGTGGTTTACTTCCTACCGGAGAATTAGATGATGGAATGCAAATTCATTCGGGCGATGATGATTTGTTAGATGTCGACACTGATGAAACTGCCGATGTCGACGGTGATGACCTTGGTGGCGTTCTTGATGACGATTTCGGGGTGGATGATGGTTTTGACGGCGCAGATGATTTTGACGAAGAATAATAAGTTTTTTTGCTAAATTTATTGCAATTAGAGTTCCGGAAGTTTAGACTTATTTAAGAAAACAATGATAAGTTTACTTTCGGAACTTTTTTGTACAGATAATAATGGGTATGAACAGGAATGTTAAGACAATATGAATTGGTTGATTTAGTTAAGTCTTATGATGAAAATGCCGATGAAGATGCATTGAACCGCGCATATGTCTTTGCAATGAAAAAACACGGAGCGCAATTAAGAGCTTCGGGCGACCCTTATTATTCTCATCCGGTGGAAGTTGCCGGTATTTTAACTAAGTTTAAACTTGATTCGGCTTCGGTTATTGCCGGTTTGTTGCATGATACGGTTGAGGATACCGATACAACCGTTGAAGAAATTAAAAATTTATTCGGTGAGCAGGTTGCTCAAATTGTCGATGGTCTCACAAAGTTGGCAATGATTGAACAAAAATCAACCGATAAAAAACAGGCCGAAAATTTTCGCAAGCTCTTGCTTGCAATGTCTGAAGATATTCGTGTTTTGTTAATCAAATTGGCTGATCGTCTGCATAATATGCGGACGCTTCATTTTTTAAAGAGTCCTGAAAAAAGAGCCAGAATCGCAAAAGAAACTTTGGATATTTATGCTCCATTAGCCGAACGTATCGGTATGCAGGAAATTAAGACCGAATTAGAGGGAATTGCATTTAAAGAACTGCATCGAGATGCTTATGATTCTATTCAAGCACGTCTAAACTTTTTAAGAGAGCAGGGGAGTAATATTGTTCCGAAAATTATCTCTCAGTTAGAAGAAGATATGAAGGAAAACGGAATTAAGGCTTCTGTTTCCGGAAGAGAAAAATCTCCGTATTCTATTTGGCGCAAAATGCAACAGAAAAATGCTTCCTTTGAACAGCTTTCCGATATTATGGCTTTTCGGATAATTGTTGATGATGTTGCGGCTTGTTATCAGGCTTTGGGTATTGTTCATAGTAAGTATCATATGGTGCCGAGGCGCTTTAAAGATTATATCTCTACACCTAAGCCAAACGGATATAAGTCTATTCATACAGGCGTTATCGGTCCGGAAAATACCAGAATTGAAATTCAGATCCGAACACAGGAAATGCATGAAGTGGCTGAGAAAGGTGTGGCAGCTCACTGGGCTTACAAACAGGGAGAAAAAGTTGTCGGTAAGAATTTCCGTTGGATTAGAGAATTGCTGGAAATTTTGGAGCAGGCATCTAATCCTGAAGAATTTTTGGAAAATACAAAACTTGAGATGTATAATGATCAAGTGTTTTGTTTTACGCCTAAAGGCGATTTAATCGGTTTGCCGATTAATTCAACGCCGGTTGATTTTGCTTATGCGGTTCACTCTTCTGTCGGAGACACTTGTGTCGGTGCTAAAATTAACGGAGAAATCAGACCTCTGCGTACGGTTTTGCAGAATGGTGACCAGGTCGAAATTTTAACCTCAAAGGCTCAGCATCCATCAACGGAATGGGAGCGTTTTGTCGTTACCGGAAAAGCAAAGGCGGCTATTCGTCGTTATGTTCGTGCTTATAAAAGAGACCAATTTATTGTTTTGGGACAGCAATTATTGGAGCGGACTTTTAAGGGGGAAAATCTTGAGTTTAATGAGAAGGCTCTGGTTAATGTTTTTCCGAATTTTGAGGCCGAATCTATTGATGATGTTTATGCAAAAGTAGGTGAGGGGTTGGTAACCGCTTGGGATGTTTTGAAAGCGGTTTATCCGGCGTATAAGCAGTCAAAACTCGGTAAAGTTGTTAAGTCAATTGTTCCGAGTTTTACCAAAACGGTTAAGCGAGATAAATCTAAAGCAGAGCCTCTGAAAATTAAGGGCTTAATTCCCGGAATGGCGGTTCACTTTGCCGGATGTTGTCATCCGTTGCCAGGGGACAGAATCGTCGGTATTGTGACGACAGGAAAAGGTGTGGCGGTGCATCGGATTGATTGTAAACAGTTGGAGAAGTTTTCTAATGAACCGGAACGCTGGCTGGATATTTCATGGGGTGAGACGGCTGAAGACGGACCCCATGTCGGACGACTGAAAATTATGTTGGCAAATGAGCCTGGTTCTTTAGGGGATCTTTCTAATCTGATTGCTCGTAATAACGGAAATATTTCGAATCTCAATATCGTGAATCGGACGGTAAGCTATTTTGAGTTGTTGGTCGATGTTGAGGTTAAAGATTTGAAGCATTTAACGGATATTATTACGGCTTTGAAATCTTCTAAAGTTGTTTCTTACGTTTCTCGCTCGGCATAATTTTTTAATCTCTTATATATTTAAATTTATTCGTTTCTGCTTATATTCTTTTGAAAAAGAAAAGGAGCGGCGATGTCTTTTGTGAAAAAAATATTTTCGTGGCAATGGTGGATTGAGCAAGGGCAAAAAATTGCTTTAAAACTTAAAAATATGAAAGGTTCTCCTTCTGAAATTGCAGCAGGAACAGCTATGGGAACCGCAATTACTTTTACGCCGTTTGTCGGATTACATTTGGTCTTGGCTATTGTTTTGGCTTGGATTTTTAAGGTTAATCCAATGGCTGCGGCTTTGGGAACGATATTGGGTAATCCATGGACTTTTCCGTTTATATGGCTGGCTGTTTTATTTACCGGAAAAATGATGTTGGGTATGGAATATGATAGCTCTTTACAAGTTGATTTTGTGCATTTTTTTAGCAAAGCATTTAAGGCTTTGATGAATTTTGATTTTGACTTGTTTTTTAGCGATATTTGGCCTATCTTGTTTCCGATGATTATCGGGTGTCTTCCTTATTTTATTGTTGTTTGGCTGTTGACATATTTCTTTGTTAAAAAAATATTGGAAGGGGCGAGAATCTCAAAAACTGAAACAACTGTTGAATAAATGTGGAATAAATAATGATTGTCGGCTTGGGATGCGATATTGTTAAAGTTGAGCGAATTCAGACTATTTTGAATAACTATAATGATGCCTTTTTAGCAAAGATTTTTAGTGTATCAGAGCAAAACGATATCAATAGAATTTCTGATAATGTTCAAAAAAAAGCCTGCAAAGCTGCTAAGTATTTTGCCGCAAAAGAGGCTTTTTCAAAGGCTTTGGGAACCGGATTTTCCGGTGGTATTAAGTGGAATGAGGTGGAGGTTTGGCATGATGAACATGGAAAACCTCTGTTAAAAATATCGGGGAAGGCCTTGGAAATATTAGAAAAATTAGTTGAAGGAAAAAAGGTTGGACTACACTTGAGTCTCAGCGATGATTATCCTTATGCGCAAGCGGTTGTTATTATTGAAATTTGTTATTGTTAAATATAAAAAAGTGTATATGATGTCTGTTTGAACGATGTCGTGAAGAATATGAGGATGTAATGGATAAAGAGGAAAGTTTTACGGATACTTTAAAAACAGTTGTTTATGCTGTTTTAATTGCTATTTTTATCAGATCCGTTTGGTTTGAGCCTTTTAAAATCCCGTCAGGGTCAATGTATCCGACTCTGTATGTGGGGGATTACTTATTTGTTTCAAAATATAGTTACGGCTATTCAAAGCACTCTTTACCATGGAGTTTACCTCTCTTCAAAGGTCGTATCTGGGCAACTCTTCCTAAGCGTGGAGATGTTGTTGTTTTTAAGTATCCGAGAGATAATAAAACAGATTATATTAAACGTATTATCGGCTTGCCCGGTGATAAAATTATGTTGAAGGACGGACGCTTATATATTAACGGAAAAATGCTCCCTCGTGAACAAATTGATGATTTTGTTTTGCGTAGTCCTTACGGAAGTGCAGAAAGATATCGTCAATATATTGAAACGCTTCCCGAAGGTAAAAAACATAAAATTTTAGAAATTTCCGATAGTCAGCCATATGATGATTTTGAAGAGTTGGAAGTTCCGCAAGGCTCATATTTTGTTATGGGGGATAATAGAGATAGGTCTGATGACAGTCGGGTGAATGTTGGTTTTGTTCCGTTTGAAAATTTAATTGGACGGGCTCGCTTTTTGTTCTTTTCTCATATGGAAGAATATGAGTGGTATAAGCCGTGGGAATGGCCAAAGAAAATTCGTTGGTCTCGGTTGTTTAATAAAATTAATTAACGGATTGTCCGGATTATGTAAAGCAAAGGTTTGGTTAAAGGTGTTTTAATCAAGGCTTTACTTTTTATAACTTCTGACATTCGTTGTAAAAGGAGTTATAATGGAAAATCTGGAAGATATTCTTAAGCATAAATTTAAAAATCCCGAACTTTTAAAAAAAGCTCTGACTCATGGGAGTGTTACTTCTAAGGTGTCAGAAAATTATGAGCGTTTGGAGTTTTTGGGGGATCGAGTTTTGGGGGTTTCAATAGCATCATTACTCTATAATTTGTTTCCTCATGAGCCAGAGGGGAATTTATCCCAACGTTTTACGGGTTTAGTTTGTAAAGAAACGGTTGCTATGGTTGCCAAGACACTTCATCTGGATGAATTTATGATTGTTGCAGATGAAGATATCAGAAATAATGAAAATGTTCTCTGTGATGTTTGCGAAGCGGTTATCGGGGCAATTTATATTGACGGCGGAGTTGACGGCGCGATTGCTTTTGTAAACAAACATTGGAGAGAGCTTATTGATCGAAGAGTGGCTCCTCCGAAAGATGCTAAAACGATGCTTCAGGAAGTTGCTCATGTTAAGGGGTTGGGAACACCGACCTATCGTCTGGTTGAGAGAAAAGGCAGTGAGCATGAACCAACTTTTTTTGTCGGTGTCAGCTTAAACGGCATAGAAGAACAAGTTGGCAAGGGGCATAATAAAAAGGCGGCTGAATTTGCGGCTGCGGCGAAAATGTTGGAGATTATACAATAATGGCAGAAAAACAACAGTCTCAGACAAGATGCGGTTTTGTTGCGCTTATCGGAGCTCCAAATGCCGGAAAGTCAACAATAACAAATAATTTTGTCGGCTCAAAGGTTTCCATTGTTTCACCAAAAGTTCAAACAACGCGGACAATGGTTAAAGGTATCGGTATTTATGAGAATACGCAAATTATTTTTCTGGATACACCTGGGATATTTAAGCCCAAGCGTCGTTTGGACAGGGCGATGGTTACTTCTGCTTGGGATGGTGTTGCAGATGCCGATATCGTGGTGTTGGTTGTAGATGCTAAGCGCGGTTTTGATGATGAAACGCAGAGTATTGTCGCAAAACTTAATAAAAATCATACAGAAGCTGTTTTGGTACTCAATAAAATTGATTTGGTTCAGAAAGAAAAACTTTTAGAATTAAGCGCAAAAATAAACGCGGCCGGAAAATTTAAGGAGACTTTTTTTATTTCTGCTTTAACCGGGCAATGCAGTGATGATTTTTATAAATATTTGGCGGATAATCTGCCCATAAGTCCGTGGTATTATCCAGAAGATCAGATTTCTGATATGCCGCTGCGTCTTTTGGCGGCAGAAATCGTGCGGGAAAAATTGTTTACATTTTTGCACCAAGAACTTCCATATGCATTAACGGTTGAACCTGAATTATGGGAAAGAAAAGAAAATGGTTCTATTCGGGCGGAGATTACCATTTATGTTGAACGAGAAAATCAGAAAGTCATTGTTCTTGGAAAAGGTGGCTCAATGATAAAACGTATCGGTTCGGCGGCTCGTGCTGAAATTGAGGAACTTTTGGAGGAGCGCGTCCATTTATTTTTATTTGTTAAAGTGCGTGAAAATTGGCAAGAAGACCGCGGACGTTACAGCGTGTGGAATTTGAATTTTAATGCTTGAGGTAAAAAAAAGAAGGGCAAAGCCCTTCTTTTTTTGAAAATCAAATTTAATAAAGTATTTTTGATTAAAAGTTACTTTTATCATCTTTAAGCAAAGCCGCTAATCCCGATAATCCTCCTTGTATTTTTTGTCCTTTGGATTTTGAGGCTTTTTTGATTTCTTTCATTTCTTCTTTGGTTAATTTAACTTCAGGAATATCTTCCAGAGATTCTTCTTCAACTTGTTCTGACGGAAGACCATTAACGAGATAGTTTTGAATTTCTTCAAAAGAAGCAGGTGTGTTAAATTCTTCAATTTTCTCTCGAAGTTCCATGAAGTCTTTATATTCAGGATTTTCGTAGTCGTTTACATCATCAAAGCTGTTTTCCAGTATTCCAAGCCTTTTCCCCGTGCGGTATGCAATAATGCTGTATCCCCAACTGCGTCTGGATCTTCCGACAATGTCAAAATAGTTTTCTTTATGAGGACCGGAATCTTCATAATTATCATAAAATTTGGCAAATTCTTCCGCCGCAACTTTATTGAAATTTTTAACAGCTTTTATTTTAGCAGCAGCCTTTTTTTGTCGGCGCTGGATGTTGTTTTTTGATTCTTCAATTATTTGTTCGGCATAAGCACTTTCAGGAAACTGTTCACGGACGAATTGCTCAACACGTTCGGAAGGAATAATTTCACCTTCTTTTTCATTATCTGCAATAAAACTTCTTATTGCAGATTTTATGTTATTAATTTCCCATTCTCGATTGGCGGCTTCTTCACGACGTTTATCTTCTCTGGTTGATTTGATGTTTTCATTTATTTGATTAAGTTCTTCGGTTGTTGGAATAACAGGTAATGTTTGATTATTTTCTTTCAGGTATTTTGCAATTCCCTCGGCGAGTTTGATATCGTCTGTAGTCAGAAGGTTTGTGCCAAAATGTTCGGTTATGTTATGTTCAAGTTTTCTTAGGTCTTCTTGGTGTTTTTCTTCTTGTTTCTTTTGTTGATAGATTTCTCTTTCATGCATCTCTGATTGGATGTATTCAAGGACTTCTTTTCTGTCTTGTTCATTTAATTCCGGATACGAGGCGAGGCTGATATCTATTTTTCCTAAAATTTCCTCAGGATTAGAGGTGTATCTGAAAAGATAGAAAGTAGATTTGATTTCACTGGCTTTGAGATGGCTACGTTCGCGAGGATCTTGTTCCACTTTAAAATATTTACCGTATTTTTGCCCGAGCGCTTTGATTTGAGAACCGCCTTTTCCGATAATCATACCAATCATTTCTTTAGGTACAAACAAAGTGATTTGGCGGCGTTTGTCTTTTTTCATGGCCTCTTCATTGATAAAGAGAGTATCGTAGGTGTGGGAAAGTTTTAATCTGTGGTCTGCCGTGCATGCGGTTCTTATTTCTGCGATGGAATTATATCCTTCAGGGACGGATATATCTTGATTATATCCTCCGGTGGCGACAACAGCGTATGTTTTGTTGGCATCGGGAGTGTTGTTGTTAAAGATTTTTTTGAAGTTATCTTCGTTTTCTTGTTTTTCAATTTCTTTAACTTTTTTAATAGCTTGTTCTACATTTGTAAGAGCTTCAGGGGTTAGTTTTTCATCAGCGGTTTTAATTTTATAACTGTTTCTGGTGTCAAATCCGCTACGGCCGATTTTTTCAACGATGAAGCCCATTTCTTTAAGTTTATCGGCGAGATTATGTTTTTCTCCGCCAATTCTCGGCCAATCAACGCCTTCCATACTGGTAATTTCAAGATTGTTTTGAGTATCGTCCATCGTTTTTCTCCCGTTTGTTTAGAATGAGAGAAATATATCATATTTTCGAGCAGGTGTCTAGACAAAAAAAGTTAAGATATTTTTTAGTGATATAAAAATCCAGGAGGGAAATAAATTGGAGATAATTGTTTGAATCTATATAAGTTTTTCTCCCGAATGATGGGCATATGATACCATAATTTTAGCGATTCGTCAATTAGATTATTAACAAATATTTAAAATTTTCTGTCTAGACGTGATGTCTAATATATGATACGTTTAAATCCTAGACATGATTATTATAGAGGTTATTCTGAGATTAGAATCGCAAGATTCAAATATATAGATAACTGAAATAATATACCCCTATCCGGGGGCTAGAATTTTGTCAGTGACGAGGCAAAATTTATTAAAGTCTCCCGGGCTTATCAGTAATATATTATATATTTACTGCGGGGTTTTTTAGTTATCGTTTTGAGGGATTTTTTCAGCAGTATAAGCGGCTGGCGAATGAACTTGGAACACCCTTTTGCAGAATTGACGGAAACCATTTGGGTGGAAGTTGGATATTGGTATTGATTTGATACTTTGAAATCTTGCATAAGTTATTTTCTTACAGGGACTATTGTTGCAATAGTAAAAGTCCCCACGGTTGAAGTATAGTAGGCTGTGATTCAAATTTGAAATAACTATGTAATGACGGAAAAGAGAAATATCAGATTATTTATCAGTTGAAAAAGCTGTGGAAGGCATAATCTTCAAGAGATTATGACACAGAATGTAAATAGCAACAATATGGTAGTTTTCGCCGGAGGTTATGACGGCGAAATGGTAGCGATTATCAACGCTTGCCGTGAGGCAGGTGTTGAGGTAGTTGATAAGCACCTCGGTTGGGGTGCTGCGGCATCGGCTTACCAACAAGAAATCGCAACTGCAGTTTCTGATGGTAAGAGCCCAGTTCTTGTCGAGCTTGCGCTTGACATTGAGCTTCCGGCTTCTGCCGTTGTGGTAGACCACCACAACGAAAATGCAGGCCGTCCGGCTTCACTCCTGCAGGTTCTTGACCTGCTTGGCGTTGAGCCAAGTCGCTACCAGCAACTGGTTGCAGCTAACGACTGCGCTTACATTCCGGGTATGCTTTCTATGGGAGCCACACCGGAAGAGGTAGCAGCCGTTCGGTTGGCCGATCGCGCCGCTCAGGGCATTAGCTCTGAACAAGAGGCCGAGGCCGAGCGAGCAATCGCAGCTGCCACAACCGTTAACGGTGTGACCATCGTACGGATGTCACACTCCAAGACGGCCACCATATGCGACCGCCTCTTCAACCCTGACAAGGAACAGCGTTTGCTGATCCTTTCAGAGGACGGCGAAAGCAACTTTTTCGGAAACGGAGAGTTGTGTAAGCTGTTGCAGGGGGAAGACACCGGTGCCAAAACGGCTGAAGGGTACACCATCTATAGCCACTTCGGTGGTTGGATTGGTGGAAACCTGCCGACTTCCGGCTTCTGGGGTGGCTATGCCGACCAGAAGGCGATTGAGAAGTTTGTAGTGGACTTCTTTGCTTAAGAGATAAGGAGAGGGAGCATATGCTCTCTCTTTCTTTCTCAAACAGGTCATTTGGCTGATACCTGTCAAGAAACTCAGCCGTGTTATGGGTAAAAAATAAATCCTCCAAGCCAGCCCTTAATTGGTGCGGAGGTAAAAATATGGCATTAGTATGTCCGAAGTGCGGTTCTACCGACGTGTATTGCGGCGGGATGAACCCCGTGCAATGTAATGCACGGTGCCGCCATTGCGGTTTCGAAGTAACCGGCTCACTAAATATCAGCCGCTATTTCGAAGGTAGAGCTTCTTACTCTACCTATCGGGTAGAAAAAGAAGCTGCCGACCGCGAGGCGGAGCGAAAGCGCCGCGAAAGCGAGGAATTTTCTCGCAATCTTGCGGCTCAGCGGGCGGCATGCCACCACGAGTGGCATACTCGTATCCAGGATAATTATGGATACGAATACTGTCCGAAGTGCGGCGCAAGCCGCCCGACGGGTGGTGGCCACTGGTAAAAAAAATGAGGTTAGGACGAAGACCTCAGTGTCAAAAGTTTCGTCAGTGTTATTCATCCGTATGGTTTAAAATAAAACTTAAGCGGATGGAAAGAAGAGGGGAGATTTTCTTCCCTCTTTTTTGTTGCACTTTTCTTACATTTTTCTTCCGGCTTATTCTTTGGTTTTAAATAAAATTAATGTGTTTTAAAAAATTGGCACAACTATTGCATATGTATTTTCAACTTTGAAAAATTATCCAAATGATTGGGGAGAATATAATGGATAATACAAATTATATCGCGTTATCACGCCAGATGGCCTTATGGAAACAGATGGATATTGTTTCTAATAATATGGCTAATATGAATACCTCCGGCTACAAAACAGATGACGCTTTGTTTACATCTTTTTTGGTTCAAACACCTGAGGCTCAGGGTGTCGGTAGCGAGCCACTCTTCTTTACCGAGGATTTCGGTAGTTTCCAGAATTTTATTGAAGGTTCGATGCTCCATACCGGTAACACTTTTGATGTGGCTATTAAGGGGGATGCCTTCTTTTGTGTCGATACCGCCGGTGGTGAAAAATATACTCGTAAAGGTCAGTTCTCTTTAGATGCAGAAGGTAAGCTGGTTACAAATGACGGTGCCGTTGTTTTATCTGAAAATAATGAGCCGTTCTTTTTTGCTCCGGGAGAAAAAGAAATTACAATTTCTGAAAACGGAGATGTCTTAACGGAAAACGGTTTAATCGGTCGTTTGAAATTGGCAAAATTTGCCGATAATCAGAAGTTGCTTAAAATTGCCGGAACTATGTTTGAAAATACGCAAGGAAATGCCGTTATTTATGGCGGAGATGGGGTGTCCGTTCATCAGGGAACCGTTGAAAAGTCAAATGTAGAACCGATTTCTGAAATGACTAAATTGATTAATTTACAACGTAGTTATGAATATGTTCAGCAAATGATTGATAATGAACATGAACGTATTTCAAACACAATTTCAACTTATGCGCAGCTGGCATAATTTTTGGGGAGAAAATAAATGAGAGCTTTAGATATTGGTGCAACCGGAATGCTGGCTCAGCAGACTAATGTTGATGTAATTTCAAACAATATCGCGAATATGAATACAACCGCTTTTACAAAACGCAGAGCCGAATTTAATGATTTGTTGTATCAAAATATCATCAGACCGGGGGCGGCTTCTTCTGCCGACCAAACAATCGTTCCTTCCGGAATTCAACTCGGTTTGGGTGTTAAAACCGCAGCGGTTTACAGAATTACCGACGGTGGCGGCTTGACCAAGACGGATAATGATTTGGATTTGGCTATTCGCGGACGTGGTTATTTTCAAATTGAATTGCCTGAAGGTAAAGGTATCGGCTATACTCGTGACGGTGCTTTTCAACGCAACGGAGATGGCGTAATCGTTACGCATGACGGCTATATCGTTCAGCCCGAGATTACTCTTCCGGAAGATGCCGTTGAGGTTTATGTTAATGCTTCGGGTGAGGTTTGGGTTAAACAAGACGGCGAAACAGATGAGGTTAATGTCGGACAATTGGAACTTGCAACTTTTCCCAATGAGGCCGGTTTGGAGGCTATCGGAGATAATATGTTTATGGAAACTGCCGCTTCCGGTGCGCCGATTTTAGATAATCCGGATACTGAAGGTTTCGGTTCTATTTTGCAGGGGTATTTGACAACTTCTAATGTTGATGCCGTTACCGAAATTACGGAGTTGGTTTCAGCTCAGAGAGCTTATGAACTTAATTCTAAAATTATTTCAACCGCAGATCAGATGCTTAGTACGGTTAATCAATTGAAGTAATTAAAAGGTTGGGGCTGATGAAAATTTGGGGAATCATAACCGCAGTTTTAATGCTGAATGCTTCAGTTTTGCAAGCGGCAGAGTATGTTTTACTTAATCAGGACGATATTGCCGATGCGGTAAAAAAAGAATTTGTCGAAGAAGGTGTCGATGATGCTTTGGAACTGGAAATTTTTGGCGGACAAACGTCATTCTCTATTGAGGGTGCTCAAAATGTTCGGGTTATGGTGACTAATCTTAAATATGATGAAGAGCAAAATAAGTTCTCAGCCGATGCGGAAATTTTTGCCGATGGAAATTCTTATGCGAAAACTTCTTTGAACGGACGTTATTTTCTTTTAGAAGAAGTCTTTGTTCCGGTTGAAGATATTGAAAAAGGAAAAGTTCTGACAGAAAGCATGTTTGAAAAAACAAAAATGCGCAAAAACAGAATTAAGTCAAATCATATTACCGATTTGGAACAATTAAAAAAGTCTGAGGCAAAGAAAACTCTTAAAGCCGGACGTTTGATTACGGATAGAGATGTGGGACCGGTTATCATTATTAAAAAGGGTAAAACAGTTACCGCTGTTTATAAGTCTAAAGGACTTCAAATTACGACCAAAGCGGAGGCTCTTGAAGATGGAGCTTTGGGAGCTCGCGTTCAGATGATGAATATTAAAAGCGGTAAAAAGTTTACGGCAAAGGTTATGGGGCCTGAGTTGGTTGAAATTGATGATTAATAGCGTGGGG
Organism: uncultured Alphaproteobacteria bacterium; assembly: GCA_944391465.1. Classification (GTDB taxonomy): domain Bacteria; phylum Pseudomonadota; class Alphaproteobacteria; order RF32; family CAG-239; genus CAZU01. Next base: position 28,826 of record CALXTS010000008.1, on the reverse strand, counting down.
AGACTATTAAAATGAGTGATACTAAACAAATTTTATGGAAAGGGGCGTTGTTGCTGGTTGTTTCAACATCCTTATCCGGTTGCGGAATGTGGTCAAGATTGCAACAAGTCGGGCAAGAACCTCCGCTTAATCCGATTGTGAATCCGGTTGAGGCTAAAGGATACGAGCCTGTGTCAATGCCAATGCCCGAGGTTAAAGAAGCAAAAGCAGGTGCTAATTCTTTATGGCGTCCGGGGTCTAGCGGGTTCTTTAAAGATCAGAGAGCATCGAAAGTCGGCGATATTATTACGGTTAAGGTTTCTGCAAAAGATAATGCTTTGATGGAAAACGAGATGGAACAGAACCGTGACGATAATAAAGATTCTATGGGAATTAGCGCTTTTGCAGGGTATGAAACATATTTAAAAGATTATCTTCCAGATGCAGTTAATCCGTCGGCAATGTTTGATATTAATTCTAATCGGGAAATTTCTGCCGATGGTAAAGTTGATCGTCAGGAAAAAATTGATATGACGATGGCTGCCGTTGTTACACAAGTTTTGCCCAACGGAAATTTGGTTATTGAGGGAACTCAGGAAATCAGAGTTAGTTATGAAGTCAGACGCTTGTTTGTTCGAGGAATTATTCGCCGTGCCGATATTGGCTCCGATAATACAATCGAATCAAGCAAAATTGCTGAACTGCGTGTTTCTTACGGTGGTCAGGGCGTTATTTCCGATGTTCAGCAACCTCGTTATGGACGGCAGATTTTTGATATTATTGCTCCGTTCTAAGAGTTATGAAGAGTTTCTTATTATTATGTGCCTTTTAAGAAAAAATCTCCCCATTTTTTCTTAAAATTTAGACAGTGTCCCCAAATATACACTGTCAATTCCCCAAAAGGTGCTGCCTTTAGTTATTTCCCCAATCGATTAAAGGCAGCTCCTTAAAGAAATTTAAACAAATGCTATTTAAAGAATAACTATTTAAACTATATTAAAAATAAAATTTAAACAAAGGAAGCAGAAATGGTAAAAAATATTAATCAGATTAAAACCGCAGAAAATGAAGCAGCTGTCTTGATGAATTATGCCAGAAATTTATCAAATGTGGCGGATAGTGATGATGATATTCTGAAATTGACGGTTTTGGATGAAAATATGAAATTATGGGTTGGGATTGAAACATCTCTTAAAAATGCAAAGAATTTGCTTCCGGAAGCTATTAAGAAGAATCTTCTTAGTTTGTCTAAGTATGTTGAGCGTTTGACTCTCTCTAAAGGCGTTCATATGACTAAAAATGATTTTGCTAATCTTATCAATATTAATATGCAGATTTCTGAGGGGTTATTAGAGGCTGTTAAAAATTCAATGGCTCGTGAGGAGGCTTTCTCTTTATTGAAATGTGCCGTTGATTTGTCTAATGCTAAAGAAAATAATGATAGTAAAGAAATTGTGACGGCTTTGGATAATAATATGAAACTTTGGGTATATATTAAGACTTTGGTGGAAGATAAGAATAGTAAAATGCCTAAAGAGATTAAAACTAATCTTGTTAAATTGGCTGACTATGTATCAAGTAAAACGCTTGATATTGGTAAGAATATTGACAATATTAATGATAAGGCTTTGGAAAGTCTGATTATGACAAATTTGCAAATTTCTGAAGGTCTGATTTCTGGTGTTAAATCGGCTTAGCTTATTTTGTTTGTTGATTCTTTATCTGTAAGACCTTTGCAGTGATTATTATTCTATAAATTGAGAGGAGGATAAAACAAACTTAATGTTTTATCCTCTTTTTTTATACACATTGTTTGTTATGTTTTATTGTAATCTTTTATTAAAACCTCTATAAATATTTGAATATTAAGGGGAGATATTTATGTTGTTTTCAAAATTTGAGAGATTGGTTGCTACGAGGTATTTGCGTGCTAAACGTAAGGAAGGCTTTATATCCGTCATTACGGGGTTTGCCTTTACCGGAATTGCTTTGGGGGTGGCGACATTAATTATCGTTATGTCTGTGATGAATGGTTTTCGGCATGAATTGTTAAGCCGTATTTTGGGTATTAACGGGCATATCGGGATTATGTCTCCCCTTGGGTATCCTTTTAATAATTATAAAGAGGCAATTAAAGAATTGGCTGAAATTGAACATGTCAGCATTGTTATTCCGATGATTGAAAATCAGTTGTTGGTTAGTGCCGGAAAAGCTGCCGAAGGAGCTATGGTTAGAGGGATTCGGGCTGAGGATATTAAAAAGAAACCGATTTTGGCTCAAAGTATGAAAAATGTAAATCTTGACGATTTCCATGGTGATAATGTGGTTATGGGAGTGCGTTTGGCGACTAAAATGGGTATCGTCCCCGGTGATAAAATAACTTTAATATCTCCTAACGGCAAGGTTACCGCTTTTGGCAGTGTGCCTCGGATGAAATCTTATCAGGTTATCGGAACTTTTGATGCCGGAATGTATGAATATGATTCAAATTTTATTTTTATGCCTTTAGATGCCGCTCAGACTTATTTTAGCTTAAAAGGCGCGGTTACGCATATTGATGTGACGTTAGATGATGAAAAAATGTTAAGGAGTGTTCGTCACGCAATCAGTGAAAGTGTTGATGCCGGCGCTTATGTGTATGATTGGAAGCAGTCTAATGCGGCTTTTTTTAATGCTATTGCCGTTGAACGAAATGTGATGTTTTTAATTCTGACGCTGATTATATTAGTTGCTGCTTTTAATATCATCACGGGTTTAATTATGTTGGTTAAAGATAAAGGAAGAGATATTGCCGTTCTCAGAACAATGGGTGCCGGTAAAGCAATGATTATGCGTATCTTTTTTATGGATGGTGCTTTTATTGGTATTGTCGGAACTTCTCTCGGATTGGTTTTAGGCTTATTGTTTTGTCATAATATTGAAAATATTCGGCAATTTTTGCAGAGTATTGCTGGGAGAGACTTGTTTTCAGCAGAAATCTATTTCCTTTCAAAACTTCCGGCGAGGGTTGATAATGTTGAGGTATTAACCGTTACAGTTATATCTTTATTGCTTTCTTTCCTTGCGACGTTGTATCCGGCGTATCGTGCCGCTAAATTTGACCCTGTGGAGGCTTTGCGTTATGAGTAAAAATGCTCCGACTTTAGAATTAAAAAATGTTTATCGTAGTTTTAAGCAGGGTTCTCAGACTTTAGAAGTTTTGCGCGGCGTGAATCTCGATATTGAAAAAGGCGAAGTTGTCGCTCTTATCGGTCCTTCTGGCTCAGGCAAGTCAACGATGTTGCAAATAGCGGGGCTTTTGGAGCAGCCTACCAAAGGGGAAATTTATTTAGATGGACAACGCTGTTCAAAGCTCGGAGACAGCATGAGGACGCTTTTACGACGTGATTATTTGGGTTTTGTTTATCAGTATCATAATCTTTTAGCTGACTTTGATGCAACAGAAAATGTGATGTTGCCGCAATTGATTGCCGGAACGCCAATGAAACAGGCTAAAGAAAAAGCCGAGTGTTTGTTAAAACGTTTAGGGCTTGAAAAAAGATTTAAACATCGACCAGCCGAGTTATCCGGCGGAGAGCAACAACGTGTGGCTATTGCCAGGGCTTTGGCCAATGCTCCGAAGTTATTATTGGCAGATGAACCTACGGGAAATTTGGATCCGAAAACTTCCGAAATTGTTTTTGGTGAGTTGTTGGCTATTGTTAAAGAAACAGGGCTGTCTGCATTAATTGCTACTCATAATTTTGAATTGGCAGACAGAATGGATCGTAAAGTTAAACTCCAAGAAGGTAAGTTGATTGATATGCGGGCAAGTAAATTTGTCAGTGATAAAAACTTTTACTAAATGAAATGATAAAACGGATGGGGAATCTTGAAAGTATGAAAGCTCATCCGGTGTGGTTCGGTTTTAGATTGGGAATGATTTTACAATTTTGCGGTATGTGGCCGATTTGTTTCTAGCTGTTTCAATTAGCGGCTTTGATGCCTTTTAATCGTGTTATTCCCGGCGTCGTTGGCGTTACTTTGGCTGATGCTGTTTATATTTTGATTTCGATTTTGGGAATTATCGGGATTATTAAACAAGTTAAAAATACTTCCAGTACCTTAAAAAAATTAATGGCTTAATTATTGGCTATTTGGAGCTCTCTTTTGCTTTCTAGGCTTTTTTTTACGATGATTGTTGTTGTCGGAAATATGGGCCGCTCTTTTGGTTGGAGATAGGCGTGGGTGTGTTGAACATGCTGGTTGAGCTATCTAGGATTATCGGGGATTAAAGTATATTTTTCCTAAGGTGGCCTCAAAAGCTGAGGTTGCAAAAAATTAATAGAAAAAAATACTTGCTTTTCGTGTGTTTAAAGTGTATAAACGCGCTTGATGAGAGTCCATCGGGCTAATCGGCATGCCTGACGACTCCTAAAAATCCAATTTATTTTTGAATTTGAAAGGGATTAAAATGCCTAAATTGAAAACTAAGAGTGCCGCTAAAAAACGCTTCAGCGTTACCGGTACCGGAAAATTAAAAAGAAACTTTGCTAAAAAGAGACACTGCCTCTTCTGCAAAACTCAAAAAATGAAAAGACAAGCTCGCGGTACAACATTGGTTGCTAATGTTGACGTTCAGATTGTTAAACAATTTATGCCGTATTTGTAGTAGGGAGAAAAGAAGATGTCTCGTATTAAAAGAGGTGTAACAGCTCGTGCTCGCCATAAAAAAGTTTTGAATATGGCTAAAGGTTACAGAGGTCGTAATAAAAACGTTTTCAGAGTAGCTGTTGAAAAAGTTGAAAAAGCATTACAATATGCTTATCGTGACAGAAGAGCTAAGAAGAGAAACTTCCGTTCTCTGTGGATTCAAAGAATTAATGCCGCAACACGTTTGTATGATATGACTTATTCTCGATTTATGAGCGGGCTCGCCAAAGCTGGTATTGAGCTTGATCGTAAAGTGTTGGCAGATATCGCTGTTAGAGAGCCCGAAACTTTCGCAAAATTGGTTGACCAAGTTAAGGCTGCTTTAAGCAAGTAATAAATTCTGAAATTGATGTAAAAGAGTCGACTTGAGCAATCAGGTTAGACTCTTTTACTGTTTTAAATCTTGTTTCTTGAATAATATATTCTGGCGGCAAAATTAAAATGTTTATGGTGGAAATATGGAAAATTTAGAAATTTTGAAATCTGAAATTGTTGCTTCAGTTAATAAAGCTCAAAATATTAAAGAGCTTGAAGATATTAGAGTTTCAGTTTTGGGTAAAAAAGGAACAATTACAGAGTTGATGAAAGGTTTGAGTGCTTTGTCCGTTGAAGAAAAAAAAGAAATGGGCAAAAACTTAAACATTTTGAAATCTGAAGTAGAAAAGGTTCTTGAAACTCAAAAGTCTCTTCTGGAAGAAAAAGAGCTTAATGCTAAACTTAAAAATGAGGCGATTGATGTAACCTTACCTATTCGTCCTGAAAATCAGGGTAGAATTCACCCTGTCAGCAAAATTTATGAAGAGGTTGTGGCTATTTTCGGTGAGATGGGTTTTGATGTTGCCGAAGGTCCGGATATTGAAGATCAATTCCATAATTTTAATGCGTTAAACATGCCTGCCAATCATCCGGCTCGCCAGATGCAGGATACTTTCTATATTCCTAATCCCGAGAGTCAAGATTTTGATGATAGTTTTGTTGTCAGAACTCATACATCTCCCGTACAAATTCGTACGATGGAAAATAGAAAGCCTCCTATCAGGATTATTGCTCCGGGACGTACTTATCGTTCGGATTATGATGCTACTCACACGCCGATGTTTCATCAGGTCGAGGGATTGGTTATTGATAAAAATATTACCTTGGCACATTTGAAGGGCTGTTTGTATGATTTTGTGAAGGCCTTTTTTGAGCTTGATGATATTCCCGTACGTTATCGCCCTTCTTATTTTCCGTTTACCGAACCTTCTGCTGAAATGGATATTGGTTGTAAGAAGACTAAGACCGAACTTAAAATCGGAGCCGGTACAGATTGGTTGGAAATTTTGGGTTGCGGTATGGTTCATCCGAATGTGTTGAAAGCCGGCGGAATTGATCCTAATGAGTATCAAGGGTTTGCTTTTGGGCTCGGAATTGATCGTTTAGCGATGCTCAAATATGGAATTCCGGATTTGCGTACATTCTTTGAATCTGATGTCAGATGGCTTAAGCATTATGGTTTTGTTCCGCTTGATGAGTCTTCAATGACCGGCGGGTTAAGCAATAACGGAGGTATTGCACGATGAAATTTACTTTATCTTGGTTGAAAGAGCATTTGGATACAAACGCTTCTGTTGATGAGATTGCTGAAACATTAACTAAAATCGGTCTTGAGGTTGAAGAAGTTTTCAATCCTGCCAGCAAGTTAGAAGGTTTTGTTACAGCAGTTGTTGAAACTTATGAAAAACATCCGGATTCTGATCACTTGGGTTTGTTAACCGTTAATACCGGAAAAGAAAAACTACAGGTTGTTTGCGGAGCCCCGAATTGTCATCAAGGATTAAAAGGTATTTTTGCTCCTGTGGGTGTTGTCATACCTTGTTATAACGAGGTTTTGAAAGTCGGAAAAATTCGCGGCGTTGAGAGTTTTGGTATGATGTGTTCTGAAAAAGAGTTGGGAGTAGGTGATGACCATACAGGTATTATTGAACTTCCTGCCGACACTCAAATCGGAATTCCGGCGGCTGAAGTTTTGGATATTGATCCGGTTATTGAGATTTCTATTACGCCAAACAGAGCTGAATGTTTGGGGGTACGCGGTGTTGCAAGAGATTTGGCAGCGGCCGGCCTCGGAAAATTAAAACCGTTAAATATCATTAAGAAAAACAGTGCATTCGCAAGCCCAATTAAGGTAAAAGTTGAAGATTTTGACGCCTGCCCAACTTATGTCGGACGCTATATTCGTCATGTTAATAACAAGGCAGAAACTCCGAAATGGATGAAAAATCGTTTAACGGCTATCGGGTTGCGCTCAATCTCTCCGCTGGTAGATGTTACTAATTATATCAATTATGATTTGGCTCGTCCTTTGCATGTTTTTGATGCCGATAAAATAAAAGGCGATATTGTTATTCGCATGGCAAAAGATGGTGAAAAATTTACTGCTTTGGATGAAAAAGAATATTCTTTGGACACAAAGTCCTTAGGAATTTGTGATGATGAAGGTATTCAGTGTTTGGGTGGAATTATGGGCGGCTTGGCAAAAGGCTGTTCTGAAGAAACTCAAAACGTATTTTTGGAATGCGCTTTATTTAAACCGGAATGTATTGCCAGAACGGGACGTAAATTTCAAATTGATTCAGACTCTCGTTATCGTTATGAGCGTTGGGTTGATCCAAAGTCTAATATTTTGGGTTCGGATTATGCTACACAGTTGATTACCGATATTTGTGGCGGAGAAGTTTCCGAAATTATGGTTTGCGGAAATGAAGAAGTTGAGCCTCGTGTCGCTTATATTCGTCCTTCTCGGATGAAGGATTTTGTCGGATTAGATGTTTCTAAAGCTAAAATTGTAGAGATATTAAATAATCTTGGTTTTGAAACCTCTGATGAAGGTGAGCAGATTAAAGCAGTTTCTCCAACATGGCGCGGTGATATTGAGGGGGAGCATGATTTGATTGAGGAAGTTGTTCGGATGATTGGTTTGGACCATATTCCGGCTGAGTCATTGCCTCATGGTAAGTTCCCTAAGCAAGTTTTAACGCCGGAACAGCGTCGTGTTGTTACCGTAAAACACGAATTGGCTTCACGTGGTATGTTAGAAACCGTGACTTGGAGTTTTACGGATTCAAAAATTGCGCAAGATTTTCGTAAAGGAAGAGGGGCCATTAAATTATTTAATCCGATTACGGCAGAGCTTGATGAGATGCGTCCTTCAATTTTACCGAATTTGCTTTTGGGTTTGAAAAATAATATTTCACGCGGGTACGCAAATGTTTCGTTGTTTGAGGTTGGTCCTGAATTTTATGGTACAAAACCAGGTGAGCAGTTTATGGTCGCTTGCGGTTTGCGTTCAGGTCAGACATCTAAAAAACATTGGTTAGGTGAGCAGCGTGATTTTGATGTTTTTGATGCAAAAGCTGATGCTTTAGCTGCGATTGCTGCGGCGAATGGTCCTTACGATAACGCACAAATAAGTCTTGATGCTCCGGAATATTATCATCCGGGAAGGAGCGGAACTTTGCGGCTTGGAAAAAATGTAATTGCTTATTTTGGTGAGTTGCATCCGACTGTTTGTAAAAAAATGGGAATTAAGCAAAGAGTTGTTGCTTTTGAGGTTTATTTGAGCAATATTCCTCAACCAAGAATTTCTCACGATAAAGCTAAGAAAAAACTTGAGCTTTATGCTTTTCAGCCGTTGGATAAGGATTTTGCATTTGTTGTTGGTAAAGAAGTTAAGACCTCAGATGTTATTGCTGCGGCCAGAAATGCAGATCGTAATTACATTACTGATGTTCGTATTTTTGATGTTTATGAAGGTAATAATCTTCCGCAGGACAAAAAGTCTTTGGCTTTGACAGTTACGTTCCAACCGAAAGAAAATACTTTCAGTGATCAAGATATTGAAAATTTGATGAATAAGGTTATTGTTGAGGTTACGAAAAAGACCAACGGTAGTCTCAGAGATTAATATTAAAAGGGAGGTTTATATTTTTTATATAATCCTCCCTTTTGCTATAAAATAAAATCCCCTGTAAATTAACAGGGGATTTTATTTTTATTTCTTGTCTTTGATATCTGCTCGTGATGCCAATTTAGCAATTTTAGGTTTTGAGCTTTTTGTTTTGGGAACTTTTCTGGTGACGGTTTTTTTGATATGTTTTTCTGCTTTGGCGGTTCCCTCTTTTTCTTCAATAGCCTGTTTTAATCTCGGAGGCATTGCAAGTTTGGGTTCTGCATGTTTTTCTTTTTGTATTTTGGGTTTTGATGATTTTTCAGGAATAATCTGTTCTGCCGGCCCCGTTGTTACTAATTTGTTTTCAAGAGCGTAGGCTGCCGAAAAGCTATGAAATAAAACCATTGCCAAGGTTACAAAAAACATATTTACATATGCATTAGGAATAAAATAGTTAATCAGAAGGTAGGGAAGATAAATTGCAAAACTAACACCAACCCAACTCAAATATTTCTGATTTGTCATTTTTAGGAAATCTTTATACCCGGGGATTTTTTCTTGAATGATTAGCGGTAAAATGATGTTAAAACGTGCTAAAATATAAAATCCTGCAAACATGTTAATAAAGACAGCTAAGGAGAGCGAAATAGCTTCATTTGTTATGAAGTTGCTTAATAAGCTGTGGAATACGAATATCGGAGCAACGGCGATAAGGCCTATTACAAATTGAACAACCAGATATAAAAACAGTGTTTTTATATTGCGGAAAGGATTGATGATTTTATATTTAAAAAACAATTGGTATATAGCAATATCTGTTCCGGCGCTAACGAGTGGCGCTAAAAATATAAGGCTGACCAAAAAGTAATGCAAACCTAACGAAACGTCTTCATTATTTGCATTAGCAATATTAACGGCATTTAATATTAAAAGCGGAATGCTGAAGATTAAGATTATCGGAAGGTTAGAGAAGAATAATCGATATGCTTTTTTTATAATATTTAACATGATATCTTTTCCTTTCTGGTTTTTGGAAGATATGTCTAATAATTATTTATATACCATTTTATTCAAAAAATAAATAATTAATTGATTTATTGTTAAAACTTTTGTTTTTCAATATCCTTAAAATAGCAAACGGTATCTGCCCTTAATTCACGCGTTGCTTCTTCATCACAAAGAATTATACCGTGTTGATGCATTTGCAGAATGCTGATGGGCCACATGTGATTGATGCTCCCTTCAATTGCATGATGAATGGCTCGGGCTTTTTTGTTTCCTGTTCCCATAATTAGGACTTCTTCCGCATCCATAACCGTTCCGATGCCGACCGTTAGAACCGTATGAGGAACTTTGCTTGTATCATTGTCAAAAAATCTTGAGTTTGCGACAATGGTATCTTGGGTTAAGGTTTTAACACGAGTTCGTGAGCTTAATGATGAACCGGGCTCATTGAAGGCTATATGTCCATCTTCCCCGACACCGCCTATAAATAAGTGTATTTTGCCGTAATTTTTGATTGATTGTTCATAGAGTTCACATTCTTTCGTGTAGTCTTTAGTCATTCCGTTCAACATGTGAATATTGGCTTTGGGAATGTTTATATGTTTAAAGAAATTTTCTTGCATATAATAGTGATAACTTTGGGGGTGGTCGGCATCTAATCCGATATATTCATCCATATTAAAAGTTACGACGTTTTCAAAAGAAAGTTTTCCTTGTTGGTACATTTCAATTAAGGCTTTGTACATTCCAAGTGGTGTAGAGCCTGTCGGAAGCCCTAAAACAAAAGGTTTTTTTGCTGTTGGGCGGAAGGCTTTTATTTTATATGCTACATAGTGAGCCGCCCATTGGGAGCAGTCGTTATAGTTGTTTTTTATAATTACGCGCATTTTAGCCCTCCTTTATAAATTGTCCGCTGATGATAGTTTGAAGTTTTTGGTAGTTCTTGTCAAATATTATAATGTCCGCATCAAATCCCGGTATAATAAATCCCTTATGCGGTTGTTTCATAATTGTTGCCGGATTGGCAGAAGCCATGCGAATAGCTTTCTCTATCGGAACACCGTATTTTACAAGATTTTTTAATCCGTCAAACATTGAAATACCTGAGCCGATAATCACATTGTCTGATTTGCGTTTAAAACACTCATTAAAATAGTATTCCGAATCTTCCGATAATTTACTTTTGGCTAAGTAAAAAGAATCGGTTATTAAAACAAGTTGACTGAGTGGTTTGCTTTTCATTAATAAATGAATTAAGTTGGGATTTACATGGACACCGTCTCCGATTATCTCGCAAGAAAGTTCAGGGTGTATTAATGCAGCTCCGACAACTCCGGGCTCTCTGTGATGCAAGGGTCTCATGGCGTTAAACAAATGCGTAACGTGCATGATATTTACTTGCATCCCTTCAATCATTTGTTTATAGGTGGCGTTTGTGTGTCCGGCTTGGAGAATAATGCCTTTGGATATACAATTCAGAGCCAGTTCCCTCATTCCTTTAAGTTCCGGAGCAACCGTCATGTTAATGATTTTTCCTTTTGCACTATGCCACAAACGGTCTATTAATCCAGTGTCTGGCATGCTGATACCATTGAGTTCTTGTCCGCCAATGCGTTCGGCTGATAAAAACGGTCCTTCCAAGTGTATTCCCAAGATGTGTGCCCCGGTTTCTTTTCCCATTGCTTTTACTACCGCTTTAATAGATTTAATCATTTCTTTTTCAGGGCAAGCACCTATGGTGGGTATAAAAGATGTAACGCCATATTGCGGTAAAATTTCAGATATTTTCAAGATGCTTTTATAATCGCCGTCGTTTGTCGGATATCCTCCAATTCCGTGCATGTGTGTATCTATCATTCCGGGAGCAACATATGCTTCTTCTACGTCTATAATTTTTACGGAAGGAGGAAATTTTTTGTTTTTAAATCTCTCTTCACTATAAACATCTGCTATCTTTCCGTTTTTTATATAAACCGCGCATTTTTCCATAACGGAAAATCCGGTTAAAACTGTTGCATTGTGAAGACAGACGGCATTATCCATAATATTTATCCCTCGTTGTTTTGTTTGGTATCATTATCAACAATAAAGGTAAACTTATGGTAAAATAATTACCTTCTAAATGAGTGTTTTTTGATTTCGTTAGCTAATTGTGCGGATATATGTCCGGCTGCCGGATAGAATGTTCCGGCCGGAATGAGTTCAGTGGTTATTGGTGAAAAATATTTTTGTGAAAGTTGTAGTTTTGTAATTTTGGTTAAGGCTTCTTGTTTTTGTTGTTCTGATGTATAGAAAATTGCAGAGCGGTATTGGTTTTCTGTTTTTTCTTGAGCACTCGTTTGCAGAGTTGGATTGTGGGATTCAAAAAATATGTCTAAAAGTGCCGTGTAGCTTATTGTCTGGCTGTCATATATTATTTCCAGCGCTTCAATGTGTCCGGTGCGTCCTCCGCTGATTTCCATGTATGTCGGGTTGGGTACGCATCCGCCAATATAACCGCCCTGAGTGGATATTATCCCTTCTTTATTTTCAAAGGCTTGTTGCAGTTTCCAAAAACAACCGCCTGCCAGAATTGCTTTTGATAATATCATTTTCCCTCCTAATGTTATATCTTTTTTATAGATATAAGGAAAACTCTATGTTTTTAAATTAGATAATAAGGATAAATTAAGCCTATGTTAACGAAAAAGGTTGTAATAATGAAAATGTATGGATTTTTAATATAAGTATAAGGAAAATAAAAAATGGATGTTTTGAACAGTACTAACCTCATTTGGGGAATGGATCCTAAATTATTTTCTATTATTGTTGTATCTATAGCTTATTTTATTATATTTACTGAAAAGGTAAACAGAGCCGTTGTGGCTTTGTTAGGTGCTGCGGTTATGATTATTTCCGGACTTTTGTCTCAGAAACAGGCTTTGGCCGGAATCGATTTTAATACCTTGGCTTTGTTGATAGGTATGATGATAGTAGTTGCCATTACTGAAAAGTCTGGTCTCTTTCAGTTTGTGGCTATTTGGGGGGTAAAAAAAGTTAAGGCCAGTCCGCGCGGTCTTCTTGCCGTTTTGGCTGCCGTAACTGCCGTTTTCTCCGGTTTCTTAGATAATGTTACTACCGTACTTTTGATTGTACCGATTACTTTTCAAATTACAAATAAATTGAAAATTAATCCGTATCCGTATTTGGTTTTGGAAATTTTTGCTTCCAATATCGGTGGTACAGCTACATTAATCGGGGATCCTCCTAATATTTTGATTGGTTCTGCTCTTGAACTTGGTTTTATGGATTTTGTTTATCACTTAACTCCGGTTGTTGTGGTAACTATGGCCTTGTTGATTTTAGCGTTTGATTTCTTCTGGAAAAAGCAGTTGGTTACTACCAAAAGAAACCAAGTTCTGGTTATGCGGATGGATGAAAAAGAAAGCATTAAAGACAAAGGGCTTTTGATTAAATCTTTGGTCGTTTTAGCTTTAGTTATTATTTCATTTATTTTTGCTAAGCAAATTTATTTGGATAATGGAACCATTGCTCTTACCGGTGCTTCTATCTTGTTGTTGCTTTATACTTTTAATGTTAAAGGGCATGAGAGAGAAGATAAAATTGAACAGATATTCCAAATGGTTGATTGGACAACAATCTTTTTCTTTATCGGATTGTTCATTATTGTCCATGGTTTGGAAGTTACCGGTGTTTTAGAAATTATGGGACAGCAATTTATTGAATTTACAGACGGAAGTATTCAAAAAATGGTTTACTGGATTTTATGGAGTTCTGCTATTCTTTCCAGCGCTATTGATAATATTCCGTTTGTGGCAACCATGATTCCTATGCTCAAATCTATGGAAGAAGCTGTCGGCGGGCGTGAAGTTATGATGCCTGTTTGGTGGGCTTTATCTCTAGGTGCTTGTTTTGGTGGAAATGGTACTCTTGTAGGTGCTTCTGCCAATGTGGTTGTTGCCGGTATGGCAATGCGCCATGGATTACATATTCATTTTATGAAATTTTTGTTATGGTCAATTCCGGTTATGCTCGTGAGTGTGGCGATTGCAAATATTTTCTTGTATTTTGAATATTAAGCTCAAAAGAAAGGCTGCTTAAAAAGCAGCCTTTCTTTTTGTTGATTCAATAAAAAATTTTTATTCTTTTTTCAAGAGATTCAAAAGTTTTTTCTTCTGCCGGTTGTATTATAGAGCCAAAGGGCATTTGTGCGGTTAATCGCCAATTGCTTGGAATATCAAAACTATGGCGAACCTGTTCATCAATTAAGGGGTTATAGTGTTGTAAAGATGCGCCGATTTTGTGTTCAGCCAATGCCGTCCATATCATGTATTGCAACATTCCGTTTGCTTGTTCTGCCCAAGTTGGAAAGTGTTCTGCGTATAAGGGGTATTTTTTTTGAAGTTTTTGGGTTATACTGTCATCTATAAAATAGAGAATGGTTCCGGTTCCGGAAGCAAAGCTGTTTAATTTCTTTTGTGTTTGAATAAATTGTTCGGGTGAACTCAGTTGTTCCAAAATGTCTGATGTTATGTTCCATAATCGCTTATTATAGTGTTGGTATAAAACCGCTAATCTTCCTGATTGTGAATTAAACGCGGTCGGGCATTGTTTCAGGCATTCGCGGAAAATTCGATTAAGTTCTTCAGGATAAAGAGGTGATTCTTTTCCCAAATTATAAATTGAGCGACGCGTTTGTATCAGTGTTAAAAATTTGTCTGTCATAATTAGCTCCTGTATTAAAAAGGCTGTTTGGATTATTATAACAAACAGCCTTCTTTACTTTATTGTGCTATTTGGATTTCGTCAACATCGACTTCTATGCTGTTCCAGCCTTTGTCTATTTCTCCTTTGATAATGATGATGTCTTCCGGGCTGATGTTGAGACCATTCCAGTCATCTTCATCGATTTCTATATTGATTGTTCCTGTTTGGTCAGTAAAAACATAAATGTCATCTCCTAAAGACTGTTTAATGTTTCCTTTTAGAACAACATAGGCATCATCTGATTTACCGAGAGCTTCACTAACACTGATAATTTCTACCCCAGGTCCTGTAAAGCCTCCTGAAGAGTGTTTTTTTGCTTGAGCTATTGAGGCTATTGTCAGAATCGAACAAAGTATAAGCAATAAAAATTTTTTCATTTTTTTCTCCTTTGCAGATTAAACATTCTTTTATATAATTTTGCCATGTTGTTTTTTGAAGTGGCTATTCTTGGAATAATTAGATAAGGAGTGAGGCGATGAATCGGTTATTGGTTTTTCTTCATGGAAAGGGAGCAAACAAATCTGCTCATGGGGAGTTGGTTAATGAAATTGCTCGGCAAAAGAAAGCTGATATTTTGTGTTTTGATGCTCCGTATAAAAACTTAAAACATCCTAATGGTTTTCAATGGTTTGATAAAGTTGAAGTTTCGGGAACAATGCAGATGAATGTTCGCCAATTTAATCATTCGGCTGATTATATTATAAAAAATATTGAAGATGAATTGGAGAAGAGGGGACAGACTTGGAGTGATGTTATTTTGCTCGGACATTCGCAAGGTGGTTTGATGTCTTGTTATCTTGCTCTTATTAACAGTCCGTCTGAAGTAATCAGTTTGTGCGGAGATTTTCCGGACTATTTATCTTTTGAATGTGATATTGATAAGACTGTTCCTATTTATTGGATTGAGGCTGGAAAAGACGATTATTTGAGTAAAGAACGCAGAGAAACATATAAAATTTTACTGAATTGGGGATGTAATCTAAAATATTTTATCAGTCCTGATTCAACTCACAATCATTTAGAGCTTGATATCCTTAAACTTATCGGAGATTGATTTTTATGGTGGAAAATTTGTTTTGGATTAAAAATAAATCTTGACAATAATGGATATAGATATTAAAAGATACGAGAATTTTGATGGCGGGATAGCTCAGTCGGTAGAGCGGAGGAATCATAATCCTTGTGTCGTGGGTTCGAATCCCTCTCCCGCTACCAACTTGGCTCTGAGTTTTTTTCAGAGCCTTTTTTGTATCTGTTGCTTTTTTTGTTTGCAATGTTTTGTCTTTTTACTATATATTTTGTAAAAAGGAGTGTCTATGGAACAGCAACTACCAATTGATGTTATGAAAAAGGCCGTAAAAGGTATTACTTATATTTCTCATCCGTTGCGATTGAGAATTTTGGAGTATCTTGATGTTAACGGTAGTTCGTCTGTGTCTTCAATTACTAAAGCTCTTGGTGAGGAGCAAGTCATTATTTCTCAAAGTTTAAAGAAAATGCGGGACGCTAGTTTGGTTAAAACTTCTCGTAAAGGTATATTTATTTATTATGATATTTGTGAAGAATATCCCGCCAGTATTTTCGTTTGTTTGAGAAAATTGTACGGATATATGACGGATAGTTTTTTCTTTTTGAAAGAAGGTGTAAAAGAATTGCTTCCGTCTGACTATACAATGATGACGGCTAACCGAATAAAGTTATTTGCTAATTATGATAAAATGCGGATTTTGGAATATTTGACCTTAAAAGGAGCTCAAAATGTTTCGGATATTGTCAGAGGTATCGGAAGTAATCAGTTGAAGGTTTCGCAATATTTGAAAAGGTTAAAAGATGATGGCTTTGTGACTAGCCGCAGAGCAGGGCGTTTTGTAATTTATGAAATTACGGATGGTGTGCATAAAACATGTATCCAATGTATTCATAAGAGGTATGATTCGTTAAATGATAAATCTGAATTTTAAAAAAAGGCGGATTTTTATCCGCCTTTTTTTAGGAAAGGTTGAACGTAGGAGTCAAATTCTGTTTCAGATGCTTT
This sequence comes from uncultured Alphaproteobacteria bacterium, assembly GCA_944391465.1. Lineage (GTDB taxonomy): Bacteria > Pseudomonadota > Alphaproteobacteria > RF32 > CAG-239 > CAZU01. The sequence continues at coordinate 12,417 of CALXTS010000008.1, read as the reverse complement.
TGACCATCCCATCAGGTAGTTCTCTCCCATGCAAAACAATGGTGTTCCGATATTTCTACCGAGCTTAAATTTTGATGCACAGGCACTGAATAATTCATAACCTCCGTCATTGTAGATGTTTACCATACTAATAGAGAGGTTCGGGTATTTTTTATCAATGTATTCCAACGCATGGTGACAATACGGACAACCATTGTAATAGAAAAAGTAAATTTTATTATCTTCTAAAGCTATTTTTTCTGATTTTGCGTCGTTGTCGCATCCGCTAAAAATAAAGATTAAAAAAAATAACGAAATGACTTTTTTTAACATCCTGTCCTCCTTATTCAATACAACAATCAACGGCTTTTCTTACAAAGGTTTTCATTTTTGCCAAAGCTCCTTGCGGTTCTTCTGCTTTTAGCGTTTCAGTCTTTTTAGGTGATGTTGATACAGCCGCTTCAACTTTTGCCGATAGTTTTTTGATATCTTCCGTTTTATCTTCTATCCATTTGACATCATCAACATTCAGCATATTCATATTAAGCCCCCAAAACAGGCAGTACAACTCATATGCCTGATTAAACAGTTTGTAAGCCTCTTCTTTATGACCTAATGATTGCTGTTTAGTCCCTACTTCCATTAATCTCATTGATGAAGCCAGCAAATGTTTTGATATGCACCATACCTCTCCTTCATAGGCCGGAATAACCTTTTGCATTAATGTTTTGCGTAATTCCCTTATCTCTTCTATTAAATCATAAAAAGAGTTCTTTCCGGTCTTGGCTCCCGAAAAAACCAAATGCTCCTCTATACTTATCAGATTCATTATCGCTATTGTTAAATCTTGATCCGATGATAAATCTTTGGGATTTACCTTCTTGGCGGAATCTATCTTTTCCACAAACTCTTTTACGTCTTTGGCTTTCTTCATTTTTTTTCTCCATATATATAAATTTATATATATATATATTATTTTATATATATTAAAATTGTCAACAATTATTGTAAAAAAATTTTTTAACTTTATATTTCTTTTAAGTTATGATTTTTAAGGAAATTTTGAGCTGATAACATTAAATTTTCAGGCAAAGAGTCTAAATCAAACCATTTCCAACAGGCGCATTTTTCCGGTTCCATAACAGCCGGAGTTCCTGAATATTTATGGCAGGAGAGATGAAGTGTTATATAATGTTTGTTGTTTTCTTGATAGAAATCATTGGTTACTCCCTGTAGAGAGACATCTTGAGTATTTATATCCAGTCCGGTTTCTTCTTTAGCTTCTCGGATAGCAGCGGTTTCATTACTTTCTCCGAATTCCATATGTCCGCCGGGAGGACACCATGTTCCGTTCCCGTGTGAACTTTTTCTTAAGCCAAGAAGAAGTTGTTTTTTTTTCGTTTATAATGTACAAACCGACGCCGACTCTGGTTATGTTTTCCATAAATTTTCTCCCTTGTTTGAAATTGTATTTTTTACAAAACAATTGTCAATCAGCATATTGAAAATATTCATCTGATTTATATTTGTATTATTGAATGTATGGATTGGAATTGGTATGAGATTTTTGAAAAAGTTTTTAATTGTAAATTTGTTTTTTTTAATATCAACGGAAACGCAAGCCGTTAATGTGTATGTTGACGCCGGTGTTACGGTTCAAAACGGGCAGGTCTTAAGTGTTCAAAACCAGATTGTAAACGGGACAACGGAAAATTATATGGTATATGGAACGCAGACTGTTGCAAATGGAGGGTTGGCAAAAAATTCTTTAATATATTCATATGCTACGCAAATTGTTCAAAGTGGTGGAACGGCTGATAATACTCATGTTATGGCAAATGGTTATCAAGAGGTTTCTGGAACGGTTAATGGAAGTGTTATAGATAGGTATGCTTCTATGACGGTTAAAGATCAAGGAGTTTCTAATGGTGCAGCAAGTAGCGGTACGATTTATGTTAATTCCGGCGGAACGGTCAATAATACAACTTTGAATAGTCGTAGTAATATGTATGTTTCCGGAAATGCTGAATATACAACACTTAATTATTCAACTTTAACCTTACAATCAGGTGGTAGCAGTCTCGGGACTCAGATTGGCAGTTCATCTACGGAAACAGTTAATTCTGGAGCGACATCATCGCAGGCGGTTATTAATGGTGGAATACAAAATGTTTACGGGACATCCGTTGCACCGACCTTAAATTCCGGAACGCTAAATATTTGGAATAATGGTGTTTTACAAAACGGGATTGTAAACGGAGGAATTATGGCTGCCGAATCAGGTTCTACAATTGATAATTTGACCGTAAACGGAGGTTGGGCTCTTTTTTATGAAGGAACAACGGTTCAAAATAATTTATCTGTCAGCAACGCTAATGTTGATATTTACGGAGCGGTTGATTTGCCGAAACTGGAATTAGATAATGCAAGGGTCGATTTATCCGGAGGAAGCGGATATAATGAGATAAATATAAATCAACTTTCAGGAAATGGTGATTTTATTTTAAACAGTAATGTTGCCGGTGGGCTTAATGATAAGTTAAATATTTTATCGGGAAGCGGAAATTTCGGTATCGGAATGGCCGATTATAGTGAAACAGATGTTTTTCCCAATGAAATACAATTAGTACAAACTGCAGATAATAATGAAAATTTTTATTTGTTGGGAGGAGCAGTTGATATCGGTGCTTATCGATATGATTTGCAACACAATGGTAATGAGTGGGTTTTGAATCGTACGCCGCAATTGACGGATACTTCAATTATTGCTAAAAACGTATATACAAGTCTTAAATCAGTTTATTATACACATTTACAAACATTGAACAGTCGCTTGGGAGAGGTACGTTTTCTTCAGAAAGAGGGCGTTTGGGGAAAAGGTATCCTCAGAGAAGCTAAATATTCTTTCGATGATAATACAAAAAGTAGGGTTTCTTTGCAAGGTTTTCAAGTTGGTGCAGATGCCGAGATTAAGCAAGATATATTAAAGAAAGCCAGTATCGGTTTATTTGGCGGTTATACTGAAAGCTCTCAAAAATTTGATCGTTCCGGATACGGGAACGGAGATACGTATTCTTTAGGAATCTATACCATATGGCAAGGCGAAAAAAACAGATATCTTGATTTGATTGCATCGTATTATATGCATCGGCAACGTGTAACCAGTTTTTTGCCAATGGGGATTTCTGCTAACGGAAAATATAATGTCAATGCTTGGAGCCTTTCTGCCGAGGTTGGGCAAAAATTTGACTTTGCCGAAGGTTGGTTCTTAGAGCCTCAGTTGCAAGCGGTGTTTATGAAAATGGATAATGTTCGTTATCAAAATAATTATAATTTGCTTGTTGATGCCAGAAATAACAATTCTTTTTCCGGACGTTTTAGTCTCAGAGCCGGAAAAGATTTTAATGAAGAAAATTATCAGGGGCGATTTTTTGTTATCAGCGGCTTAGTTAAAGAATTTCAGGATAAAGCTCAGGTAAAAGTTGCCAATTATACATTTTATGAAAACAATAAAGATGTAATGTTTGAGTTTGGCGGCGGGGTAAATTTGTTTATCAATAATAAAACGTCACTATATTTTACGGCTCTTTCTCGTGTGGGGGACAAAGTTCGTTTTCCTTATGATATTGATTTGGGTTTTCGATATGAATTTTAATCCTCTTGTTCTGTTTATAAAAATGATTACATGGATTGTTATTTGAAATTATAACGAGTGGAGTGTTTGAATATGAAAAAGAAAATTTATCCGTTTTTGTATAGTATGCCGTTGGTTTTGACCGTGTATATTCCAATACTGTTGTTGCATTAGCAAATAAATATGGGCAAGAATATATTGATTATAAAATGGATGTTAATCCGTGGTTCCCTAAAATGTCGGTTTTAAAAAAACTTAAAGCAGAATAATGTTTGTGGATAGCTGAATTGTGGTTGTAATATTATTTTTTGTCATGATAATATAAGACAATTTCTTATCTTATTGATGCGGAGTTGTCATGATACCTAAAAAAATACATTATTGTTGGTTTGGAGATGCCCCTTTCGGAGAATTGGAAAATAAATGTCTGGAAAGTTGGAAGAAGGTGCATCCGGATTTTGAAATTGTGGCATGGACTAACAAGGACTTGTCAAGATTTGATAATTTGTATTTAAAACAGGCTGTTCAAGCTAAAAAATGGGCGTTTGTTTCTGATTATGTACGTTTGTATGCTTTATTAGAGCAGGGCGGTGTATATATGGATACGGATGAGGAGTTGGTTAAGCCTTTGAGCGAGTTTATGAATCATGATTTATTCATAGGTTCTCAACGTTGCGGTAGTTGCAGAGGTATTAATCCGGCTTTGATTGGGGCCATACCCAATAGTCCGATTATTAAAGATTTTTTGGATGTTTATGATCACGAGGTTTTTATTAAAGAAGACGGAAGTTTGAATTTAACAACCAATCCGGCATATATTAGTCGAGTTTTGGCTCAAAAGTATGGTATCTCTGATACTTATATTAAAAAAGGTCGGGTTAAAATAACCGAAAATGCGTGGATTTATCCTTATACATATTTTTGTACGGATAATTCTAAGGCATATGCTATTCATCATTATTCAGGGAGCTGGAAGCCGGATTATAAAATTACCAATAAATTTTCGTGGAAATGGGGAGGCTGTCGTTATACGGTTCGTAAGTATAAGCGTCATCGTGATGTGCCTATGCCGTTGGAAGATGGTGAACAGATAATAGCTTCTTTAAAAACAACCAAAAAGTCAACTTTTGTTTTGATTAAAAAGAAATTGTAAAATGGGATTAAAAAAGTTAAATCGGTGGTTTGAAAATATTCTTCATGGTTATCATTTGCCGAAACTTGTGAAGTCTAAGCCATGGAAAATAAAACAAAGTGATAAAATTTGTATTTTAGCTCCGCATGCAGACGATGAAACAATCGGTTGCGGTGGTCTATTGGCAATGTATGGTTCTCAGTGCGATGTTATTTTATTGACGGATGGTCGTTTAGCCGGACAGGGAAGTCCTGAGGAAATTGTAAAAAGAAGGGAAGACGAATTTTCTGAAGTTATGCGCTTTTTTAAGGTTCATGATTTTAAAATGATGCGTGCGCAGGATAATTTGTTAATTAACAGTTTTGATAAATTTTCTCAGATTACAGATTTTAGAAAATATGATTATGTGGTAATGCCTCATGGTTTGGATTCACATAAAGATCATGTTGTTGTTAAGCCGTTTTTTGAGCGTTTGAAAAAAGAGCAAAAAGGTATTAAAGCCAAGTCGGTTTATTATGAGGTTTGGGGAGCATTGGCTATGCCTACTCATTATTTGGATATTTCTGAGGTTGTCGATGTTAAGAGAAATGCGATTAATATGTACAAATCTCAAACGGAGAAAATTGATTATGCCGGGCGGATTTTGGCATTGAATCATTATCGCGGTATAAGACATGCTGTTGAATTTGAAGAAGACTTTGTTATTGAAGATTAACAAAAAAGCCTCTCGTTTGAGGGGATTTTTTATTGGGTGTTTAATTTTATAATTCTACTTAGCAATCGCTATATTTATATTATATCTTTCTGACGAAGTTGCTCATTAATTTCTTTATTCCGGCTTTTTCAAAACAAACTTGTAATTTGTCTCCTTCGGCAGCAACAACCATTCCGTATCCGAATGTTTCATGAAAAACTTTAGATCCAATCATACTTGCATGAACAGGCTTATGACGCAAATCCCTATAGTCGTGGCGGTCAGTACAAAAAGCATGTGTTTCCTCCTTGTAAGAATTATGCCATGAGGTAGGCTGCTTTTTGATATAATTACTAAAGTTGCTGTTGTAAAGGTTGTTGCACATATTACAAAGTTCTATATTGGCTCGGGGAAGCTCATTAATGAATCTTGACGGAAGGTTGTTTTGCCATTGTCCGTAAACGCGTCTGTTTAGTGCTAATGAAATATAAAGTTTTTGGCGGGCGCGGGTAATTGCTACATAGGCCAAGCGTCTCTCTTCTTCTAATGCACTGTTGCCGCCTTCATCCAATGCTCTCTGGTGCGGAAATAATCCTTCTTCCCATCCGGGCAGAAAAACAATATTAAATTCTAATCCTTTTGCCGAATGTAGTGTTATCAGTTTAATCCGATTATCATTATTTATTTCATCTTTATCCATGACCAAACTGACATGTTCCATGAAATCTGAAAGTGTCGGATATTTTTCCGTGTCACTCATGACATTTATTAATTCTTTTAGGTTTTCCAAACGTCCGGGAGCTTCTGCCGAATTATCCGCTTTGAGCATATCAATGTATCCGGATTCTTCCAAAATCTGCTCGGCAAGTTCATCGGGGGTTATGGCCGACATAATACGTCTCCATTCTTCAAAATTACTCATTAAAACAGATAACGTATTTTTTGCTTTGCCGCTGATAGAACCCTGAGCTAAAAGATTATTTATTGCATCGTATAAAGAACTATGTGAACGGCGAGCCTCTTCTTGAAATTTTTCAATCGATTTTGCGCCTATTCCTCGAGCCGGCTTATTAATAATTCGCTCTAATGCCAAATCATCGTGAGGTTGCAAAACAACACGAAAATAAGCCAGAGCATCTCTGATTTCTGCTCGTTCATAAAATTTCAGTCCGCCGATAACTTGATAGGGGATGGCTTCCGAAATAAATTTCTCTTCAAATTCTCGAGTTTGAGCAGCAGTGCGAACAAGTATCGCCATATCGGAATAATTATATCCGTCGCGAATTAGTGAAGATATTTCATCTACAATATATTTGGCTTCTTCTTCCCCGTTGTAAGTACTTATAACCTTTATTTTGCTGTTTTCGGTCTGATGCGCCGGAGAATTTTCTGCAACCCTGAGCGTTTTGCCGAGACGGTCTTCATTATGCGCTATCAGGTTTGATGCCGCCGCTAAAATATTAGCCGTAGAACGATAATTACTTTCCAATCTGATAGTTTGGGCATCTTCAAAATCTTTATTGAAGCGCAATATGTTTTCAATCTCGGCGCCTCTCCATGAATAAATAGATTGGTCGTCATCGCCCACACAACAGATGTTGCGGTATTTTTGACACAGAAGTCGAATTAAAAGATACTGGCTGACGTTGGTATCTTGATACTCATCAACCATAATATATTTGAAACGACTTTGATATTTATTCAAAATCTCCGAATCTGACATTAAAATATTGAGGCAGTAGAGAATAATATCTCCAAAATCAACGCAATTAAGTTCGAGTAATCTTGCTTGGTAGAGTTTATAGACTGTCGTTACGGTATTTTCTTTAAAATCCGTTCCGATTTTATCAACGCTGAGACCCTTGTCTTTCCAGCGGCTTATTTTATCAAGGATGGCTTGCGGCGGATATTTTTGTGTATCTATTCCTTGAGATTCTGAAATTTGTTTGATGACTCTTTTTTGATCATCTTCTCCCAAAATGGTAAAGTTTGAGTGTAGGCCGACGATTTCCGCATGGTTGCGAAGTATTTTAACGCAGATACTGTGAAATGTGCCGAGCCAAACGGAGTTAGCCGCTTCTCCGATTATATTTTCAACTCTTTCTTTCATTTCTCGGGCTGCTCGGTTGGTAAAAGTCACAACCAGACATTCCCAAGGATTAGCCAGATGATTGGCCAGAATATAAGCCAGTCTTGTTGTTAAGACTTTGGTTTTCCCCGTTCCGGCTCCCGACAAGACCAAAAGCGGACCTTGTGTGGTTTCAACAGCTTGTCGTTGTTCAGGGTTAAGCATATCAAGCCACGGGCACGCAGGCATGAGCGCTGAAACGTTATCATTGGTTTCGGGGATTTGGGGTTCTTCAAAGTCAAATATATTATCCATCTCTAATCTTCGTATTGTTTTTTTTATAATTAGACCATATATATATTAATATTAAACGATTGAAAAGGGAGAATCTGCATGCCGAGAACAAGTCAGGGAAAATTGGTTACAGAGGCTTCAAGAGTTTTTCAAAAAGCCGATGATTATTGGCGGAACGGAAGCTATGATGAAGCAAGAACCAACTATGGAAAAGCGGCGGGTTTGTATCACGAAAAAGATGATGTTGAAGGCGAAGCCTTTGTTTTGGCCAGATTGGGCGAGCTTGAGTTAAGTTTGGAGCATTATAAAGAATCTGAAAAAGCCTTGTTGGCTGCCGCGGAATTAGTTGCCGATAAAGATTTTGCTCAAAATACTTATGGCGAAATTTTGATAAAACAATCTAAACTATACACAAGTAACGGAGAGCCTTCAAAGGCTTTGAAAGTTTTGCAAAAAGCAAGGAAAGTCTTGGAAGAAATTCATCATTTGGATTTGCTCGGAGATTCTTATGACCAAGAGGCTTATATCTATTTGATGGATAATCGAGATAAAGATGCTCTTAAGGCCTATACAAAAGCTGCCGAATATTATCGACAGGATAATGTCAGCTTAAAAGAGGCTTCTGTTTTACGAGCCATTGCGCGAATCGAAATTAAAAATAAAAATTATGATGTTGCGCATGATGTGCTGGAGCGGTGTCGTGATTTGTATCGCGAAAACGGCGATCTTTTGGGTGAGGCTTCGGCGTTATCGGCTATCGGGTGTTTGCGCTATGTGATTAAAGATATTGAAAAAGCGCGGAAGGCTTTAATGAAGTCGGTATATTTGTATGGCAAGGTTTCGCATCATTTTGCAGAGGCCGAGGCTTTGCTCTATTTGGCCAGAGTAGAGGCTTTTAATCGAGAAAAAGGCGATTTTGAGCGTGCTCAAACCCATTATAAACGTTCGGTTGAACTATTTGATTTTATGGGTAATGAAATGATGAAATCAATGGTTTTGGAAGAATATCATAATTTTTTAAATCGGATTAATGTTGCAGGATAATAAAAATGTCAGAAGCTAAAAATAAAATTAGTGAACTTAGAAATTATATGAATGATCAAATTATCGGTCAGCAGGATTTGGTTAATAAGTTGATTATTGCTCTTTTGGCAGATGGAAATGTTTTGGTTGAGGGAGCTCCGGGGTTGGCAAAAACAAAAGCCATAAAAACTTTAGCCTCTTTGATTGATGCTCAATACAACAGAATACAATTTACGCCGGATTTATTGCCCTCAGATATTACCGGAAGTGAAATTTATATTGCTTCTAAAGGTGCTTTTGAGTTTAGAAAAGGTCCGATTTTTGCTAATTTGGTTTTGGCTGATGAAATTAACCGTGCGCCGGCAAAGGTTCAATCTGCGCTTTTGGAAGCGATGGCTGAGCGGCAAGTCAGCGTCGGAGGTGTGAAATATGCTTTGCCGCCATTATTTATGGTTATGGCAACACAAAATCCGATAGAGCATGAGGGGACTTATAATCTGCCCGAAGCACAGCTCGATCGTTTTTTAATGTATGTAAAAATTAATCAGCCGGATGCCGAATCGGAAAAGAAAATTTTGCATCTGGTCAGAGAAGAAATTAATTGCGAACAAAGACAATTGCCCTGTGCTTCTAAGCCGGCTCTCGGTATTGATGATGTTTTGGCGGCAAGAAAAGAGGCTGTTAATATTCATATGAGTGATGCCGTGGAAGAATATTTGGTGCAATTGATTATGGCAACAAGACATATTGAACGCTATGATGAGAGAATGTCAGGATATGTTTTGTTTGGAGCAAGTCCTCGAGCAACGCTTGCTTTGGACAGGTGTGCAAAAATACATGCTTGGCTTAATGGCAAAGATTTTGTTTCTCCCGATGATATACATGCCGTTATTTATGATATTTTACGTCATCGTATTATATTGTCTTTTGAAGCTCAGGCAGAAGGAATTACAACGGATATGGTTATCGGGAAACTTCTTAAAATGGTTCCGTTGCCATAATAAGTAGCTTTTTGAAAAACACATTTGTTTGACAGGTTCTAAAGATGAACAAATTAAAAAAAATAGCACGACGTTTGTTTAAGGTTGAGAAGAACGAAATCGGCAACGGTTTGTTTGCATCTTTGGAAGAATTGTTGGCAATCAGAAAAGATGCCGCTTATATGCGTTCCTTAAACAGAAAACGCAGTTTCTCCCAACAAGTCGGTGATATTAAATCGGCTTTTAAGGGTAGGGGAATGGAATTAGAGGAAGTTCGGGCTTATAGCTTCGGAGATGATGTTCGGGATATTGATTGGCGAATTACGGCTCGAAAAGAACAGCCTTATACGAAAATTTTTAATGAAGAAAGAGATCATGAAATCTGGGCATGGTTAGATTTGTCTCCGCAAATGTTATTTGGGACCAAAAAGGAGCTTAAATCTGTCAGTGCCGCAAAGATAGCCGCATTGCTCGGTTGGGTTTCTTTGGAAAATAAAGACAGGTTCGGATGTGTGATTTTTGATGGTAAAAATTCATACGTTTTTAAACCGCAGAATAATCGAGCGCAGTTAATGGCGATTTTGAAAAAAATTGCAACGGTATCGGAAATTGTGCTGAATATGCCTTTAACTGATGAGATTAATTATGCTAAATCTTTGAAAATGCTTGAACAGAATGTAAAATCACGGGCGTCTGTTTTTGTTTTGAGTGATTTTAACGGCAATTCAGATGCTGAAAAAATTCAACTGGCAGCCTTGGCAAAGAAATCAGAATTTTTTTTAATTAATATATTTGATGTTTTGGAGGAGATTCCTCCAAAATCAGGAGAATATATGGTTCAATACGGCAGTAAAAGATTGATTTTTGATAGCGGAGGAAAGGCTTATCAGAAGGATTATCGGAGTTATTTTGCCGATAAACGTAAGAAATTGCAGAGCTTTTGTTCTAAATTTGGGTGTCGTTTGATTGAGTTTCGTACGGATATGAATATTGCACAAAATTTTAAAATTTTCTAAGGCGAGTTATTGACATAAGAAGCCGATAATGGTAGATTTGAGGCTGAATTATTCTGTAACTATAATTGAGAAAGAGAGAAATCATGGTTAAATCAAACGATAATACAGCATACAAAAGAGGGCAAGAACTGCTTGATCAGGGTATGTATAAAGAGGCAATTGAACAGTTTGATGCTGCTATTGCCGAACAGCCCGACTCTTGGAAGGCTTTAAACTCTAAAGGTTTTGCTTTTCAAAAGTTGAGCCGCTATACCGAAGCCGTTGAATGTTTTGACAAGGCTTTGGAACTTAATCCGACATCTGTTGAAGTGTTAAACAACAAAGGTGTCACTTTGAGCATGCGCGGTTTGTATAAAGATGCTATTGTTTGTTTTAATGAGGCAGTGGCTATTGATAAAACATCTTTGGAGGCGTTGAACGGAAAAGCAATTGCTTTGCAGCATATGTTTGCTTATAAAGAAGCCTTGGATGTTTTAGAACAGGCTATGAAAATTGATAATAAGCATGCTCAGACTTTATTGAGTGTGGCGGTTACATTGCAGAAGCTCAAACAATATGACAGGGCTATCTCTTTCTTTAAAAAAGTTTTAGCAAGCGACAAGAACAATATAAAAGCATGGAACGGTGTCGGCGTTACTTATCAGTTGATGGGGGATAACGCTTCGGCAATTAAATGCTTTACCAAGATTTTGAACATTGACAGCAGAGAGATTCAGGCTTGGATTAGTATTGGTTTTGTTTATCAGAAAATGATGAAGTTTGGTGATGCTCTTAAATGCTATAAAAAGGCTCAGTTGATTGTTGGAAATCGTTATCATCATAAATTATACGATGGTTTGGCAAGTTGTTTGACTAAATTATCTGAGTTTGATCAAGCTATTGAAGTTTATCAGCAGATTTTTCAACGTGAAGAAGGTAAGAAAAAATGGGATGCTCAACGTTCTATGAAGTTTGTTAATAAACTGAAACGCAAAAAAGCAGTCGGAACGTTGCAGAGTTTGGTTCCTCCTTCAGAATCTGAAGTCGATACCAAAATTGAAATTAAACCAGAGGATTAAAATAGAACCCCGCTAGCTTAGCGGGGTTTTTTCTATTTTAAAAATTTTGCGGTGCATGAACGCATAAGTATATAAAAATCATTTTTTGAAGCACAAGATCCTGATGATGAATATGTGTAATACCCCTCTTTTCCAGGACATTCTATCTGTCGAGGATAGCCAAGCTCAATTTCATATATGGTGTATATTTTCATAATTTCTGATTCTGAAGGGGTGGTCCATTGTGTGCCATTTAACTGTGCACAATAATCGCTGTATGTATTGCTTCCTTTTGATGTTGGAACGCTGGCAACAACATAACTTGATTCTTCAACTTTAATCACTCTTCCAATAATGGCTCCATTAAAAACATAAGAATCTCCAACATTATAAGTAGGAGCAGGATCAGGTACAGGCGTTGACGATGTTCCCAAATCACAATACCCGACGGACATATCAAAAGGGCATTTAAGAAACGTATGTCCCGAACACTCCGAAGCCGTTTTGGTATAGCCAAGTTGAGCGCATGTCGGCGGCGTAACACATTGCGCTTGGACTAC
>CALXTS010000007.1 GCA_944391465.1 uncultured Alphaproteobacteria bacterium | reverse complement strand
TTGACCATGAGTAAATGGGTTTATACATTTGGTAACGGCAAAGCCGAAGGCGATGCCAGCATGCGCAATCTGCTCGGCGGTAAAGGTGCTAACCTGGCTGAAATGAATAAAGTCGGTTTGCCGGTGCCTCCGGGATTTACGGTTACTACCGAAGTTTGTACTTATTACTACAATAATAATAAAACTTATCCTGCCGATCTTAAAGATCAGGTTAAAGACGCTGTTGCCAGTGTTGAAAAAATTATGGGCAAAAAATTTGCTGATGCAAATAATCCGCTGTTGTTCTCCGTTCGTTCGGGTGCGCGCGTTTCTATGCCGGGTATGATGGATACCGTCTTGAACCTCGGCTTGAATGATGAAACCGTTTTGGCTTTGGCTAAGGCTTCCGGCTCTGAAAGATTTGCTTATGACTCTTATCGCCGTTTCCTCCAGATGTTCTCTGATGTGGTTTTGGGTGCAGATCTTGACCTCTATGAAGAAGCTCTCGAAAATATGAAAAAATCTAAAGGCTATAAATCTGATACGGATTTAACTGCCGATGATTTGAAAGAATTGGTTAAAGAATATAAAGAAATCGGACAGAAATTAGGTAAAGTTGTTCCTCAGGATCCTTGGGAGCAATTGTGGGCCGGTATCGGTGCCGTGTTCGGTTCTTGGATGGTTGACCGCGCTATTACTTATCGTAAACTTAACAATATTCCGGGTGACTGGGGTACAGCCGTTAACGTTCAGACCATGGTCTTTGGTAATGCCGGTGATGACTGCGCTACCGGTGTTTGCTTCTCTCGCGACCCGGCTACAGGTGAAAATGTTTACTACGGCGAATATTTGGTCAATGCTCAAGGTGAAGACGTTGTGGCCGGTATTCGTACTCCTCAACCTATGGCTTCTAAAGGCGATGGTACTTCTTTGGAAGAAAAATGGCCTCACCTTTATAAAGAATTGGTTGATGTTCGTAATAACCTCGAAAAACACTACAAAGATATGCAGGATATGGAATTTACCATTGAACACGGTAAACTCTGGATGCTCCAATGCCGTAACGGTAAACGTACTGCTCAGGCTGCTGTTCGTATGGCTGTTGAAATGGTTGAAGAGGGCTTGCTTACTAAAGAAGAAGCTATTATGCGCGTTGGTGCCGAACAGTTAGACCAATTGCTCCACCCAATGCTTGATCCTAAAGCTAAGAAAAATGTTATTGCTACCGGTTTGCCGGCTTCTCCGGGTGCTGCCGTCGGTCGTGCCGTGTTTAATGCCGAAGACGCTGAAGCCTGGGCTGCTAAAGGCGAAAAAGTTATCCTTATCCGTAACGAAACTTCTCCGGAAGATATCGGCGGTATGCACGCTTCTCAAGGCGTTATCACCGCTCGCGGTGGTATGACTTCTCACGCTGCTGTGGTTGCTCGCGGTATGGGTACTCCTTGCGTGTCCGGTTCTCATGAAATCCACATTGATTATGCTAAGAAAACCATGACAACTGATAAAGGCGTGGTTGTTAAAGAAGGCGATTGGGTATCTTTGGACGGCGGTAAAGGTCAGATTATTGAAGGTCAGGTTCCGACCGTTAAAGCTGATACAAATACCGGTAACTTCGGTAAATTGATGAGCTGGGTTGATGAAATTCGTACGATGGAAGTTCGTGCTAATGCCGAAACTCCTAAAGATGCTCAAACTGCTCGCGATTTCGGTGCTCAGGGTATCGGTTTGGCTCGTACAGAACATATGTTCTTCGATGCTGATCGTATTCCGGATATGCGCGCTATGATCTTGTCTGAAAATGAAGAAGGTCGTCGTGCCGCTTTGGCTCGTCTGCTTCCTTATCAGAAACAAGATTTCAAAGATTTGTTCAAAATTATGGAAGGTATGCCGGTTGTTATCCGTTTGTTGGATCCTCCTTTGCACGAATTCTTGCCTCATACTGATGCTGAAATGCAAGAGTTGGCCGATAAAATGGGTATGACTTTGGAAAAAGTTAAACAACGCGCTAATGCTTTGCATGAAGCTAACCCGATGCTCGGTCATCGTGGTTGCCGTTTGCCGATTACCTATCCGGAAATTTGCGAAATGCAAACTCGCGCTATCTTGGAAGCTGCTATCGAATCTGCAGAGGTCGGTGTTAAAGTTGTTCCGGAAATCGAGGTTCCGTTGACAGGTTCTAAGAAAGAGCTCGATATTGTTAAAAACATTATTGATACAACTGCTGAAAAAGTTTTTGCTGAAAAAGGTAAAACAATTAAGTATGAAGTTGGCTCAATGATTGAATTGCCGCGTGCTGCTCTCAAAGCTGATGAGTTGGCTCAGTCTGCAGAGTTCTTTGGCTTTGGTACAAACGACTTGACTCAAACTACCTTGGGTATGAGCCGTGACGATACCGGTGCTATCCTTGATGAATATCGCGCTCGCGGTGTTTATGTGGCTGACCCGTTCGCATCTATTGATGTTGAAGGTGTTGGTTGCTTGGTTAAGATGGCTTGTGAAAAAGCTCGCAGTGCTAATCCGAACATCTGGTTGGGTGTTTGCGGTGAACACGGTGGTGATCCGGCATCTATCGATTTCTTCCAAACTTGTGGTATGAACTATGTTTCATGCTCTCCGTACCGTGTACCGGTTGCTCGTTTGGCTGCTGCTCAGGCCGCTGTTCGTCATAAAGGCGAAAAAATCGAGAAATCTTGCCGTAAGTGCGCTTAATAAAATTCAGCTGAAAAGTGCTTGAATGCTTTTATTTGAGCACTTTCCGAATTTTATCAAAACATAGGCTTGTTAAAGCTAAATCTAAAAGAGATCGGAAACTAAAATGGGTTTCCGGTCTTTTTTTATTTGACTTATTTTTGATGTTTGCTATATCTTCCATCAATTTTAGTCTAATTATATTTTATTATGGTTATGGATAAATTTGAAATGTTACAGCAGTTGTATCAAAGTATGGTCGCTGCCGAAAAAGAATTAAAGAATTTTTCTTTGTATGCCGTTTATGAACTTGATGGCGGTATTTCCGAATGGATAAAAGCCAAAGATGCATTTTTGGAGAATATTATTCGGCAGAAAAATTTGTTAATTTGTATTATTGAGGAAACTTCCGATTTTACGAAAGAACAACGCCAAGAAATAGAAACCTGGAACTTGGCTTGAAAATTGAAAATGCGGATTTAAAAGACGTCTGATTTTTTTGTCAGACGTCTTTTTCTTTGACTTTATTGGTTTTTTTTTATAACCTTGCCTTAATTTATCTATGTTTTGTTTAATTAAATACATACTATTATGAAATTTAAAGAATTTATTGAAAATTTTGAGCGTTTATCCGCTTTGGCGGAAATTGATGTTCCTTATTGTTGGAAGCCGGAAATTGAAGATGTTGTTTTGCGGAGCAGCAAAATGCATGAGTTGCCGGATAAGGATGCTATTTGCTTTTGGAAGCAAATTGTTGATATTCAATTCTATCAATTGCAACTTTATGTTTATGAAACATGGGACCAATTGGTGGAAGATGATGCCGAAAATTTGGATGCGTTTATTGAATTTTTGAAGAAAAATTCGGAAAACATCAAATTTATGAATTTTGCTTGGGTATTGGCTTTTTGGGCAAAGGTTTTGACGACGGACAAGCGTGATGATGTTTTGCCCTATGTGGCTGAGTTTTTGCAAGATATTAAGGTGAGAAGCGATGTCCAGAACTATTATTTCCAGTTCTTGACGGCAAAATCTTTTTCAGAAATTATGGTCGCTTTGGCAGAGTTTTGTGTGGTGAAAAAACGTGTGGAAGTTTGTTCTTCCATGCTTTTAGATTTGTTGCCTAAACTGCGCAAGCATTATCCTGATGCAATAAAGGCTGTGATTCAAAAACTTGTTGAAGTGAAAAATCAAGCTGATTTTTCCATTAAAGAGGTGCGTGATATTTATGCTCTTTATGCTCAATTTTAATTTTTAGAGGTGTCTGTTTTTACAGGCACCTTTTTTGTATTTAAAATGTTACATATTTTTTAAATTTGTCAAAATTGGACTATTTTTGATTGATTAAATTTTTAAAAAATGTTAAAAATAGAGTCAGTTGAGAGAAATAATTTATAAATTTTTGTGTAACGCTGCGGAGGCATCCGTGGCATAAATTAAAAACAATATGGCTATAAAGGATATTGTAGGTTCCAATCCGTCGATTGATTATGGTTTCGGCAGAGGAAACCAAAAAAGGGTGGAAAATGTAAAACATGCTGCTAGAGTTCAGGATTTCTTTTCGGATCCTGAAAGATTTCAAAATTTCTGCAACTGGCAGCAGAATGGTGTCGAACCAGGGATGCTGATGCAGGTGTGTATCAGTGAGGTCGCTCGTCGGTATCCGACCTCAGCGAATCCGGAAGAGGACATTTGTGATTTTTTGATTAATTACAAGGACTATCAAGGTCTTTGTAACTATAAAACAAAAAAATCAACCGGAATTAGACCTAAGGGTTTGCAATATAAAATTTATTATGCGGAAACCCGCGTCATAAAGAAAATTGCAGGCTCCTGGGGAGCCCTTACAATATTGGCCGGAGATGATTATCTGAGCCAATTGAAGAGTGACGAGGCTTTCTTAAAATATTCGCAGTTGAGCGGATATAATTTGGTAGCGGGAAAATCTGCTTTTGCAGATGTTTGTCTGCATGTGGCAGGCGCTCGAGAGGTTACTCGGAGGGTTCGTCTGACCTCGGCGGTAAATGCCCAAGGGGAAACAAGATATTTAATTATTTTGCTGGATAATGGCAAAATGTTAGATTTGTCACCGGAGCAGGTGACAAACGTCAAATATTTTGAGGTTCCGTCTTTTGGCGTTTTTAAAACCGAGTTGTGCTTTTTTCAGCACATAGAAGGCGGAAACCTTCAATTTTTTAAATAAAATTTTTTTATTATAAGGCGTTGTATGAATGTGCAACGCCTTTTTTGTTGACTTTTTTGTCTATTGAGTTTTTAATCTTTTTTGTAAGTGAATCTTATTAAAATATTATCAAATTTATTATCATATGAATACCGAAAGATTTAGAAATGTTTATAGTTTGACAAAGTCGGCTATGAGCGAGTTGCATAGAGAATTTGATGCAACCTTTCCTGAAAAAGTGGAAGACGTTCTTAATGACTCTACATTTAGCATGCGGATCTTGTGTTCGGTTTTGCTGGAACATCAGGAACTTCTCCATGGAAATGAAAGGAAGTTTTTATTGTTGGCAGAGAGTGTTGCCAATTATTCCAGAAAATTCAGAAAAGAAGAAAGTTTTTGTGGGGCTTTCGTTTTAAGAGAGGATGTTTTTGATGTCTTATCTTCTAAGGGGATGGAAAGGTATTTGCGCTTGGCTTATTCAAAAGATTTTGAAATGATTGTGGCAAAAACATGGCGCGCACTTATACGTTCCTCTTTTGCAGGTTTGACAATCTGCGAATATAGTTTGAAGTATTTTAAGGTTATGGTTCCCAAATGGAATAAAAGATATCCGTTTGCCGTGCGTACCGTTTATGAAACTATGTTAGCCGAAAGCCAAGGAAAAAATCTTTCTTTAGAAAAGCTGAATTTGCTAGAGCTTTATAAAGAGCTTTCTGCTAAATGAGTTTTTTTATTTTTTTACAAAGGGCTGTTTAATCAACAGCTCTTTTGTTGTTTTTATCTAACACTAAAGTAGTATTTAAGAATCAGATTTTGTGCATATTTACTAGAAATAAAAGTTAATTTTCAGTGAAAAAAATTTATTAAATTAGAAAATTTTGATTTTTTTTCCGTTTATGTGTTTTTGTTATTGAAAATTAAATTTTTATTGCTTAAGTTAGTTCTGTATTAGTTGTTTAACAATTAGTAATCTTGCAAAAAATAATTTTGCTAGATTTAAAATTAACCCATATGGAGATTAATAAAATGAAAAAACTTTTAAGTTTGTTCGTAGCAGTTGTTGCATTGGCTGGTTGCTCAAGCATGAGCGAAAGCAGCTTGTTTGGTGGTAGCGAATGTGCATCCGCTGAAGCTCGCGATTTCATGGAAAATGCTGAAGACAGAGTTTTCTTCGCATTTGATAGCTCTGCTATTACTCCTGATTCTGCTGAAATCTTGAATACTCAAGTTAAATGGTTGGATAGCCATGAAAATGTTGATGTTATCGTTCAAGGTTACTGCGATGAAAGAGGTACAAGAGAATACAACTTGGCTTTGGGTGAACGCCGTGCTAACGCTGTAAAACAGTACTTGATTTCTCAGGGTATTGCAGCTGACAGAATCTCTACCATTTCTTATGGTAAAGAAAGACCGGCTGTTCTCGGCAGCAACGAAGCTGCTTGGGCTCAGAACCGTCGCGCTGTTACAGTTGTAAAAGTTGCTGAATAATTTTCAGTAAAAACTTTTGGAAAACGCGCCTTTTTAGGCGCGTTTTTTTGTGCGCTTGTGTATTTTGTTGAATTTATGGAAGACAGAGCGCTTTTTTTATTTTAAATTATATCTAACTGTTTAACTCTAATTTTATTGATGAGGTAAAAATGAGATTTACTAAAGTGCTATTACTCGGTATCGGTGTGAGTGTGTTCGCTTCTCAGGCTTATGCACAGAATGCTTCTTTGCGTCAGGAGATTGAAGCTCTTAAGGAAGATGTTATGATTTTGCAACGCCAATCTTATCGGGAAAAAGGAAAGTCTCTGAATCCGGCCTCAGCTCAAGATATGGCTATCAGAATGGGTGAGTTTGATGAAACTTTGCGTCAGGCTGTCGGTAAAATGGATGAAATGGAATATAAAATTAAAAAACTAAACGAACGTTTGGATGTTATTAATAAAGATATTGATTTGCGTTTGAAATTGATTGAGGAAAAAGGTTCTGCTCCGGCGGCTTCAGCATCTACTCCTTCCTCTTCTCCAAAGGCTTCTGCCGTAACTGTGAAAACTCCGTCTTCACAATCTTCTGAGACCAAGAAGTCAAATGATGCAACAACGAAAACCGCAGAGATGGTTTATCAAGAAGGTTTAGATGCTATTAAAGCTAATGATAATGATAAAGCTATTGAACGTTTTAATGTGATTTTAAATAAGTTTCCTTCTCATAAATTGGCCGGAAATGCTCAGTACTGGCTCGGTGAAGCCTATTATGCTAAAAAAGATTATGCCAAAGCTGCAATTGCTTTTGCTAAAGGCTATGAAAAATATAAATCAGGAACGAAGGGCGCTGATAATATTTTAAAACTCGGAATGTCTATGCGTGAGTTAGGTAAAAAAGAAGAGGCTTGTACAGCCTTCTTGAATTTACCAAAAGAATTTCCTAAAGCTGAAGCTCCTCTCAAAAACAAAGCTAAAGCTGCAGCAGATGCTCTTAAATGTAAATAATTTACTATTTGCGTTTTGTGCGAGTGGTTTTAATGCAAGATTTTTTGGCAAAGTATAATATTGAAAATGAGGTTATCGCCGCCGGAGTTTCCGGCGGTGCTGACTCTTTGGCGTTGGTGTTGCGTTTGAAAGAGAGTGCCAAAAAAGTTATTGCTCTGACGGTTGATCATCAGTTGCGTCCGGAATCTTCTGATGAAGCTCTTTATGTGGCAAATTTAATGAAAGCCCATGGAATTGAACACCATATTTTGGTTTGGAAAGGAGAAAAACCCTCCAGTGATATAGAAGCAATCGCTCGTCAGGCTCGTTATGATTTGCTTTGCGGTTGGTGTCATGCTAATGGTGTAAAAGTTTTGGCAATCGGTCAGCATATGAGAGATCAAGCGGAGACTTTTTTGTTACGACTGCAAAGAGGCAGCGGTTTGTATGGGTTATGCGGTATTTTGCCGATTAGCCAAAGAAACGGCATTGTTATTATTCGTCCTCAGCTTGAAGATTCTCCTGATATGTTGCGTCGTTATTTGAAAGAACGCAAAATTGAATGGGTTGAAGATCCGTCTAATCAGTGTGAAGATTTTCAACGTGTTAAAATTCGTAACTTTTTGCCTGAATTAGAGCGTAAGATTGGATTGTCGGTTGAACGTTTGGCCGAAACGACTGCCGTTTTATCAAGAACAAGGGATTATTTAGAAGACCAAACGAATCGCTTAATTAAAAATCATGTTCGTTGGTGGAATGGCGTTTTGGTATCTTTATCAAAAGATTTTATCTTAGGATTACATGCTGAAATGCAATATAGGCTTTTGTCTGAATTAATTAAAAGTGTCGGTCAAAGGCTTTATTCTCCCGAAGCAGAAGAGGTTCTCCGTTTGGGGGAAGAATTGGCTAAAGATGATTTTAAAGGGTGCACTTTGGGAAACTGTGAGATTTTTGTGGCTCAAAAACGTTTATGGATTATTCCGGAAGTCAGAAAAAAAGTGGTTCTTTCTAAAAAACAATGGGCGGATTTTTCGCTCTCTTATCCTAACTATGCAAAAGCTGTTTTGCCTTATAAGGTTCGTCAGGCTCTGTATTGTAGGCTTGCCAACGGATAAAAATGTGTTTATATAGGATAAGAAAGGTTTTTATTATGGCAAAAGCAAAAAAAAGTGATTTTATTTCTACCGGTTTGGTTGCTCAGAATCGTCGGGCTCATTTTGATTATTTGATTTCTGAAAAATTTGTTGCCGGAATTGAATTGACGGGAACCGAAGTTAAATCTTTACGTCTCGGGCATGCTAATATTAATGATGCTTTTGGGGTGGAAAAAGACGGTGAAATCTATATTTCTAATATGTTTATTGCCGAATATAGTAACAAAGGTTATGCCAGTCATGCTGAAAAACGTGATCGTAAATTGCTATTAAAGAAAAAAGAAATTAATGATATTATCGGAGAACTTTCACGCAAGGGTGCTACCTTGGTTGCTATCCGCTTGTTTTTTAATGAGCAGGGAAGGGCAAAGCTGGAAGTCGGATTAGGGCGTGGTAAAAAGCTGTATGATAAACGTGAAGCTATTAAAGACAGAGATTGGAAAATTCAAAAAGCGCGGATAATGGCAAATTAGTTCAAAAATTTCTTTTGCTAATTAAGTTGTTTTTAAGCGGGCTATTTATCTCGCTTTTTTTTGAAAAAATCTTTTAATATTTGCGAACATTCTGCTTGCATCAGACCTTGGTGGATTATCGGTTTGTGGTGGCAAGTGGCGCTGTCATAAAATTTTACGCCGCTGACAACAGCACCGCCTTTTTCGTCTATCGCTCCGAAATATAAATTTTTTATACGGGCAAAGGAAATTGCTGCGGCGCACATGGTGCAGGGTTCTAATGTAACATATAAATCCATATCCCAAAGGCGATTGGTTCCAAGTTTGGCGCAGGCTTGTCTGATGGCAATAATCTCTGCGTGTGCAGTGGCGTCTTCTTTGTGTTGGCTGAGGTTTCCCGCTTCGGCGATGATTTCTCCGCTTTCGGGATTGACGATAACGCATCCTATCGGAACTTCATCTTGCAAGGCGGCTTTTTGTGCAAGTTCCAAGGCTCGTTGCATGTATTTGAGGTTTCCCATTTTTTACCTTTTTTGTTGTATTTTGCTTTAATTATGCTAGATGTTAAAAAAAAAGGAAAGCATAAAATGGCAGAAAGATTAGCAAAATTTATGGCTCGTTCCGGCGTGTGTTCGCGTCGGCAGGCTGAAGAGTTTATTCGTCAGCAAAGAGTTACCGTTAACGGAGATGTTGTGGATACTCCGGCTTTTAATGTATCCGGCAATGAAAAGATTTTATTAGATGGCGAAAAACTTCCCGAAAAACAAGAGAATCGTTTGTGGCTTTATCATAAACCGGTTGGTTTGGTTACAACACATAAAGATGAAAAGGGACGTCCGACGGTTTTTGATAATCTTCCCATCGGCTTGCCTCGCGTTATTTCTGTTGGTCGCTTGGATTTAAATTCTGAAGGACTTTTATTGTTGACTAATAGTGGTGAGTTGTCTCGCGCTTTAGAGCTTCCGAGTAACGGGTGGAGCCGTCGATATAAAGTACGCGTTCATGGAATTATTGATGATGGAAAATTACAAAACTTACAAAACGGAATTGTGATTGATGGTATTTCATATGGTTCCATAAAAGCTGTTGTTGAGAGTAAACAGGGGACAAACAGTTGGCTTACCGTTACTTTGACAGAAGGAAAAAATCGTGAAATTCGTAAGGTTATGAAAGCCATCGGCTTGGAAGTTGCTCGTTTAATTCGCCTGTCTTACGGACCTTTTCAATTGGGTAGTTTGAAACCCGGAGAAGTCAGAGAGGTGCCTCAGAAGGTTTTAAAAGAACAGTTGGGCAGTAAATTTGAAATATGAGAATCATCGGCGGAAAATATCGGGGAAAAAAATTGTTTTCTCCTGAAAGTAGTATTGTTCGACCTACGTCTGATCGGGCGAGAGAGGCTTTGTTTAATATTTTGCGTTCTCGTTTGGGCGGGGATTTTTCTTCATTGAAATTATTGGATGTTTTTGCCGGAACCGGCGCTTTTGCTTTAGAAGCTGTTTCCCAAGGTTTTGGCGAAGTTTCTTTGGTGGATATTGATACTAAAACATTATTGAAAAATATTGCATTGTTTCCTGATGAAAAAAATCGAATCAAAATTATTCGTTCAGATGCTCGCTTGTTGGGAGAGGCTGTTTCTTCTTATGATGTTTTGTTTATGGATGCTCCTTATCTTAAAGGATTAACTGAGCCGGCATTAGAGGCTTTGTTAAAAGGAAAATGGCTTAATTTGGGTGCTCTTTGCCTGATTGAACTTGAGAAAGATGAAAAAATCACCTTGCCTAAGGGATTGCTTGAAAAAGATGTCCGTCGTTATGGTTTGGCAAAAGTGGTTATTGCCGAAGTTACTGGTTAAAGGTTTTTATTGTAAAATTTTCTACGGCTAATTTTTGGTCTCTGTAATTTATTGGTGTTACGACGGTTAATTCTTCATCATTTTCTTTTAATTTAAAAGCTTTACTACCCAATAAAACTTTGACAACAAAGGCTCCCTTGTTATCAATGAAGTTTTTGTTTTGGAAGTCATCTATTAATTTAAGCATTCCTTTTGATGACGTTTCAAGTTTTAAAACGGGTTTTAATTGTTCCGTAAATGTGAGTTGTCCTCGGCCAACCATGAGCAAGGGCTGCCAATTTATGGTAAATGCCGAAATATCTAAGTAGCCATCTTTGTTTAGCCAATTATGTATATCTGATTTTAAATCGGAGGTGCTTTCAATGCGCCCCATCAACATTGTTTTTAAGTAGAGATGGTTGATGTGTGATGTCAGAGGGTAGTTAAGTAATCCATCAATATCGACATGATTTATTTCCAAAAAATTTTCCATACTTGGTAAAAACGAATCTGATGGCATTGTCATATTCAGTTTGCGCGAAGCTATATTAATTTGCTTAATTTTGGCGAAATTTTTGATGCTTATATTTTTTAATTGAGCCAGTAAAAGTTCCGGTTGTCCGTTTTCTCCGAGTGTGATTTCCAGAACAGATTCATCTCCGCTGATGTTATAAATCTTTCCTTTTAAATTAAATTCCTGTTCATTTCCTAGAGAAATTAACAGTTTTTTTGTGCTTAGCCATGGTTGATAAATTCGAATCTTGGGAAATGATATTTTCCAATTTCCGTTAAGGTCATATAAACTGAAATCATCAATTTCAGCCAAATCCAGTTCCGGAATGGAGCTGAAATTAATTTTTGAATAGGCTATATCCGTATTGATTTGATTAAGATTTATTATTCCTTCTTCTAATCCTTTTTTTAAGACAGATGTATGAAAATTTCTTTGCATGATGATAAAAATTAAGCAAAAACTTATTATAAAACTTAGGCATCCCCAAAAAAGCGATGTCTTGTTTATATTGAGTAAATTTTTTAGTTTTTGTTTAATTTGCATCCGTGTTTTGAGCCTCTTCTGTTTTAGCTTTTTCTTCTTCCTTTTGTTTCTTAGCGGCTGCTTTTGCTTCTGCTTCGGCCTGTTTTTGAGCCGCGTATGTTAATCCGTTGAACGGATAATTTTTTTCTGTTTCGGCATTAAGCTCTTTGCATTTGTTTTCAATACGGTTTTGCAGTTCGGTCATAAAAGATTCTTTATCCAGACCTGCCGGCATAGGCTCCATAAATTCAATAATTACTTTTCCGGGGAATTTCAAAAAGGAGCCTTTAGGCCAAAAGTATCCTGTATTAGTCGCAAAAGGGATTACAGGTACATTAAGATTGTTATATAAAAAGACAACTCCCGGTTTATAGTCAGGTTCTTGTTTGGGGGATTTACGCGTTCCTTCCGGAAAAATAATGATGGAACGACCAAGATTAATACGATTTTTGGCGTGAGATAACATATCTTTCATGGCTCTACCTCCGGCAGAGCGATTAACAGGAATCATACCGTAGAAATGTTGAGCCCAGCCAAATATCGGAATATAGGTTAGTTCTTTTTTTAAGATGAAAACCGCTGATTTTAAATAGTTTGTTAAAATGTGTGTTTCTAAGGCAGATTCATGTTTTCCGGCGTAAATACAATCGGAGCGTCGAATATACTGTTCTCCTCTGATTTCTATTTTTATTTGTGCTATATTTTCGGTTGCCCATACAAAAGCCGGAATAAAATACTCATCCCATAACCGAATACCTAATTGAGGTGCAAAAGGGCCGACAATAGAGTTGATTACGCATCCGACTAAAAGTATTGAATAAGCGGCGATGTTATAAGCAATAGATCTTAAATAAAGCATTTTTCCCTCTTTTAGTATTGATTATTGAATATGGCTTCTGACATATACGTATAAGAATTTATTATATTCTGCAAAAATAAGCGAGAAGGTATGCCAACTCTTCCACCATTTTTTGCGGATTTTTTCCGAATAAACCGGGTGTTCGATAATTTCTATATCTGGGTTGATTGAACGAAATTCTATAGAACTGCGCGGCAGATGGTAGTTTGAGGTTACCAAGCGAATCGATTTTATATTGTGTCTGTCCAGCCAATCCTTGGTTTCTTTGGCATTTCCAATGGTGTTGGTTGCTTCTTTTCCGATAGAGACATCTTTATTATTATTAACATGAATTTTATTTTGTTTTTCTATCAATCGGAGAGATGTATTTTTACCGACACCGGAGATAAAGAGTTTTTCTGATTTTTTATTGTTAAACAGTTTTATTGCCTCGGCAATGCGGTTTCTTCCTCCGGTTAGGGCGATGATTGCTTCTGTATGGGTGTCGGTATCTGTCGGGTATGCGTATATCGCTCTAACAAAAAGTATAAAACCGATAAACCATACTGTGAGTATACCCAAAATTGATATGATGATAAATTTTTTCATAGCATTTTCTGAAGGGTTCGTTTAACCGTGTAGTATGCTGTTGATGTGGCAATTGCTGTTGCCCACAACGGAAGACTGAGGATAATTAACCAGTCATTCAAACTTAAGTTGGCTTCGCTTATAATTCCTCCTTCTATTTGTTGTGCTAGAGAGGCTATAAAAAATATTGTCGGTAATGCAAAAAACAATCCGACGATTCCGCCACTTAAACCGAATCTAGCCATTCGTTTGGCATATTGTTGAGCAACATAAGTGTCTTTGGCGCCCATGATGTGCAATATTTCTATGATATCCTTATGTAGCCCCATGCTCATTTGAGTGGTATAAAAAATGGCTCCGGAGGTAATTGCTGTTACCAAAATAAGGACTGTCATTGCTAGAGCTTTTATTCCGTCTGCAAATTGAATCAGTTTGCTTAGCCATAATTTATGGTTGTCTACTGAGGCTTGTGGGGAGGCTTTGGCTAAATCTTGCGAAAGTTGGGCAAAGTCTATTTCCGCATCCGGTTCCAGCTTAATATCAATAATGCGAGGCATGGGAAGATTTGCGATATTAACGCCATCTCCTAACCATGGTTCAATTAATTTTTGCAATTGAGAATCCGGTAATACGGTAACTTTGGCTATGCCTTTAACGGTTTTTAAAAAATCTATTGCTCGTTCTTGATAAGCCAAAGTTTCCGCAGTAGCTTTTTCTTTATTGATATCATTTATCGGCATAATTTGTACGGTCAATGATCCCAGAATGCTTCTGTTCCAGTTATGAAGCATGGAGTTTATGGAAAGTACTCCGGATAGAGTGACGGCAAAGATAAAGACAGCAATGGATATTATCACTTGAAGGAATAATGAGGTGCTATCTCCACGGGATGGAATCTCTTGTTTGCGTGGCGTATAAACCGGTTTTTGTTGCTTAGGCATATGCGCCTCCTAAATTTCTTAGGGTTGAAATATCTGCCGGATATTTAATATGTAAAGATTTATTTTGCAGATGCAGAATCGGATATTTAAAATCTGTAATCAGTTTTTCACTGTGTGTGGCGATAACAACCGTTGTCCCGAGTTTGTTGAGTTCAACAAACAATTTCATCAGTTTGGGGGCAATATCGTTATCAACGTTTCCGGTCGGTTCATCAGCAAGCAAAAGTTCCGGTCGATTAATTACAGCGCGTGCAATGGCAATACGTTGTTTCTCACCTCCGGAAAGTGTTGCCGTGGTTGCGAACATGCTACGGTCAAGTTCTACCCAACTTAGTAGTTCACTAACGCGTTGACGAACCTCCCGTTCTTCCATTCCGCATACACGTAGCGGAAGTGCCACGTTATCAAAAGCCGAAAGATGGTCTAATAAGCGGAAGTCTTGGAATACAACACCTATTTTGCGGCGGAGCATTGCTAAACTGTCTCGATGCGCAAAATTTACATTTTGATTAAAGACTGTTACGGTTCCGCGGCTCGGCTTTTGTGCCAGATACATCATGCTGAGCAAGGATGTTTTGCCGGCGCCGCTTTTTCCTGTCAGAAAATGAAAAGACCCTTTGCGTAAGGAAAGTTTTATATTACTTAATATTTCCGGCCCTTGGTCGTAACGGATGCCGACGTTGTTCATTTCAATTATGATTGTATTATCCGGTTTAGTTATCAAGGCTCCCTCCTTACTTCTTCTTTACCAAGATATAGCAATTATTTATTTAATAAAGTACTTTTTTTCTTTGATTAAACGCTTTTTATTTCTATAGTAGGGAAGAGAGGTGAAAATGCGTATTTATTGTCCTGAATGTTATAGTTGTTATGAAGTTGATGAAGCTCTTCTTCCGGATAAAGGAAAAAAACTTCGTTGTAGCTTGTGTGGTGAAATCTTTGTTGCTAAACAGGGAATTGAAATTGGCTTAAAAGTTAAGAAAAAAGCGAAAGAAAAAGAGAAAAAAACAGAGAGCCCGATTGATAATAACACGACATCTTATGAAAATGGACAGGTCGAAAATTCTCAAAACGAATCTTCTGATAATTCTTCCGTTTCAGATGAAAATGTTCAAAATACCGAAACTGAAGAGCTATCACCTGAAGAAAAGCAAGCGGCTGAATTTGAAGGTATTTTTTCAAGATTATCAAAGCAAACGGAAGAATTGTTTGCTGATGAAAGTAAGTTGCCTTTTCATAAAAAATTACAACGGAAAATCCGAAATGCTTTGGGTTTGAACCAGAAAAAAAATCAGTATATGTGGATGAGCGGTTTGGCTCTGGTCTTTTTATTGTGTATGTATAGTTGGCGCTATGATGTTGTGCGCGCGGTTCCTTTTATGAACGGAATTTATAAAGTTTTTGGGGTTAATGCCAAAATACCGGGGGAAGGTCTGGAATTTGAAAATATTGTTTGGCAGGATTATGAAGAAGATTATGTACGTCAGCTTGAAATCAGAGGCTTTATTTCGAATCCGACAGACCGAGATATTAGACTTCCGGTTTTGCATATTGAAATGTTGACTAAGGATACAAGTCTATTACAAAGCAAAAATGAAGTTTTGCCGGCTAGTATGGTAAAAGCCGGCGGTAAAGTCGCTATTGCCGTTAAACTTAAGAAACCTTCTATTTTAACCAAGTATATCTATATGACGTTTATTGAAAAAGAAGATGTTCAATAGATTTTATTTGGAACGGTAGATAATAAAATCAGCTAACTGTTGCAAAATTGTCGTGTCAGGAGCTAAAGATGATATGATTTCTTTAGCTTCTGATATGAGCTCTTTTTCTATTTTTTTTGCTTTTTCAAGTCCGTAAATGCTTATGAATGTCAGCTTTCCTTGGTCGGCATCTTTGTTCAAGGTTTTTCCGACCAGAGTTTGGTTTCCTTCAACGTCTAAAATGTCATCGGCAATTTGAAAGGCAATTCCAATCTTGCGGGAATATTCAATTAATTTCTTTCTGCTTTCAAAATCAGCTTTGCCCAGAATGGCTCCGGCTTCGCAGGCATAGCTCAATAAGCATCCGGTTTTCATTTCTTCTATGTGTTTTATAGTTGTTTCTGCCTGGTTATCGGAAACTTTGTTTTGTTCCGTGTATAAATCAAGCATTTGTCCGGCGACCATTCCTTTAAATGCTCCGGCACTTTGTGCTAATAAAGATGAAAGTTCGGAACGAATGTTCGAATCGGGAATATATTGAGGTTGATTTAAAATTTCAAAAGCGTAGGTCAGAAGCCCATCTCCGGCGAGAATCGCCGTAGCTTCATCAAATTTGATATGACATGTCGGTTTCCCTCTGCGCAACGTATCATTATCCATAGCTGGTAAGTCGTCATGGATTAAAGAATATGAATGCAAGCATTCCAATGAAACGGCTACGGGAAGAGATTCTTCTTTATCTATTCCAAAAAGAGCGGCTGTTTGTGCAACCAAAAACGGGCGAAGTCTTTTTCCTCCGTTTGAGACGGAATAAAACATGGCTTCTACGACTCTGTTTTCTTCCCCGTTTGAAAAAGGAAAGTATTCGGGAAGGCGGCTGTTAAAAAACGATGTATAATCTTGTAAGTGCTCAGTGAAAGTTTTCATATTAAGCCTCGGGAATCGGAAAATCTGTAGTGTTGATGGTTCCGTCAGGAGCAATTTCAATTTTTTCGATTTTGAGTTGTGCTGCTTTTAATTTATTTTCGCAAAGTTGTTTTAAGGCAACGGCTTTTTCATAAGCGTTGACAGCGTCGTCAAGTTTGATACGGCCACTTTCAAGTTCGCGCACAATATTTTCCAATTGAGTTAAGGCTTCTTCAAAACTCAATTCTTTTATTTCTTCAGCGTTCATTAGCGTCTCCTTTTATTTTTCGCTCATCTTATTATATTATGTTTTTAATATCAACAAGCTGCTTAAAATTTATCAAGATAAAAACGCTTCTAAACCTGATAATTGGGTTAGGATATGCTTTTATTAGTCAGATTAGATGCTAAATTAAAGTTATGAATTGTGGTTTGGGAGGATATTATGCGTGATTTTGCAATAGAAAACGGGGTTAGGTTGCTTAAGGCGATGGGGAATGAAAAACGTTTGGAAATATTGTTTCAACTTTATGATAAAGAGTTGAATGTCGGGGAGCTTGAAAAAATTATCGGACTGAGTCAATCCGCACTTTCTCAACATTTGGCGGTATTGCGCAGTGAAAATTTGGTGCAGACTCGGCGAAACGCTCAGACGATATATTATTCTCTTAAGAGTGATAAAGCGGTTAAGATATTAGAATTGCTCAAAAAAATATTTGAAAAATATTATTAATTTTTCTGGTTTCCGAGTTTTATGCGATGCTTTACCGAATCGTATGAAATTGTAAGATTTCCTTCTCTTAAAGCAAGAGCATCATTTCCGAAAATTTCTTTGCGCCAACCGCTCAACATTGGTAGTCCTTCGTCGTTTTCGGCACTGAAACTGCGGAGTTCTTCATCATCGGCAATTAGTCTGGCGACGACGCCTTCCTGTAGGCTTTTTAGGCGCAATAACAATTTTAGGAGCTCAAAAAGGGCTCCGTCAGCAGATGGAAGAGCCTTTTCTTTGGGGGGAATTACATATTCTTTTTTGGGAATTGACGAGAAGTGTTCTATAACTTCAAGTATTTCATCTCCGAGTTTGCCAGTTGCGATTTCTTTTTTTAAGTTACGAATTTGGCAAAGTTCTTCCTTATTTTTTGGGCAAGCCGTTGCTATATTAAGGAGCATATCATCCTTTATAAAACTCTGACGTGGAGTGTTTTTACGTTGCGAACGTCTTTCTCTCCACGCCGCAAGTTCCCTTAATAATGTTAAGAATCTTGCATTATGCGAGCGATGCCTGATACGCATCCAGGCTTCTTCAGGCCGGACGATATAAGTATCGGGGTTGGACAAGGTAGCCATCTCTTCTTGTATCCATTCTGAACGGTCGTTCTCTTGCAACTGTTGTTGTAAGTGTTCGTAAACATGCAAAAGGTGGGTTACATCGGCTAGTGCATATTCTAACTGTGTATTATCCAGAGGGCGACGACTCCAATCTGATAAACGGCTGGTCTTATCAAGCTCTATGTGTAAAATGTGGCGTACCAAACTTTCATATCCGACGGATTCTCCGTATCCGCAAACCATTGCCGCAATTTGTGTATCAAATAACGGGGTAGGAATCTTTCCGGTAAGAAAATACAAAATTTCAATATCTTGTCTTCCTGAATGGAAAACTTTAACAATGTTTTGATTTTGTAAGATATCAAAAAAAGCATCCAGATTTAAGGTTGGAGATAAGGGGTCAATAATTGCACATTCAGTAAGAGAGCCAACTTGAATCAGGCATAGCTTGGCGTAATATGTTTTCTCTCTTAAGAATTCTAAATCAACCGTTATAAAAGGGTGCTTTTTTAATTCTTGGCAAAAATCTTCTAAATCTTTTGTATTTTCTATTAATTTCATTTTTCTTTTAAGTAATTGGTTTGTGACACATTTTATTGTGTTTATAAACTTAAGTTTTTTTTTATGCAAGATTATTTAAAACTTGACTTTAGACAAAAAAATGATTGAATCGCATTATTCACTGTGACTTATTGTTTCTAAGTTTAATTTAAATTATTTTTTTATGAAAACAAAAATCTTTTTGGAAAGAAAGGCTCATTTTGCAGATAAAGAATTTCTGGAAATGGTCGCAAAAGTTTGTGAACTGAATGCTGTTCAAGCAGAAGTGCGCTATGCCGTTAAAATTGACGGTTCTTCAAAAGACGAGGTTTATGGTGCTACTGTGGAGGCCTCCTCATGGGATTTGTTGAAAATTGCCGAGGGGTTGAAAAATGCTTGCGCTAACAGAAAAGTCGTGGTTCCGGTTATTCTGGACAATATGCCGAAGGGATTTGCCAAGGCTAAATATGTCTCGGTAGATGTTTTGGGTAAAGTTTCCGGTGCCGTGACAGGTGTTCTTGGTCTTGCTTGGGATATGCAGGGAATGCTTCGGGCTGCCGGTATTAAGAATCAATTGATTCTGGATGCCGATCTTGACAACAATCTGCTTTCAATTTCCGGATGCTCTTATCCGGAGTCTAATCCGGATGCTTGGCAGAAAAAAATTTCTGATTTTTTGCAGGGCAGCGGTGAAAATTTCAAACCGGCGTTCTGTTATGTCTATGCCGGAGAAAAATAATTTTTTGTTTTAACTATTTGAAAGCGTTGGAAATTTTGTCTTTTCCAACGCTTTTTTTGTATAATAATGTTTTTTTTCCTTGCTTTTATGGAAAAATGAGTCTATAGCTTTGCTCATAATATTACAACTTAGATATATTTATGTAATAAAGATATATAGTTGCTTTGAGGTGGTTCCTCTCTGTGACTTTTGAGAAAACCAATCATATTTTTTAATTTTTTATTATTTTTATTATGGAACATCTGAATCGAATTCCGGTAATGAATCTTGAGCGTTATGCAATTGTTGACGCTTCAATGAGTGAGAGTGTGAAAAATGCCTTGGTTGCTGTTGCCAAGCAGTATGAAAAAAACATGTTATCAGGCGTTGTCCTTTCTCCGCATGGGGCAAGCAAGGTCTTCTTTATTGAGACAATACGAAAAGAAGGGCCGATTGTTGATACAATAGCTCATATGGCACAGCAGTATGGAATTTATCCGGCCTATGTGGTCAATGAAGATAAAGACCACGCTCCGAAATATAGTGTGCGCGGTAAGGAGGCATTTACATGGTACGTGGTAGATGCGTGCACAATGCTTTTCAGTAAGCCTGAAGGCGGTATGGACGAATTTCTCCAGCAACTTCATAAGTTGTTGAAGAAGATATACCGTGAACATAGCACGTTCTTGAAGTTGTTTATCTATGAAGGTAACACTTGGATGCATGTTGTTTCTTTCAACTCAGAACGTGATCCAAAGTATCGCGGGTTGGAAATCGGTGTTCCGCAGTGGCGCGAGGAAGTTTGTAATCTTATCTCCGATATGGAGAAAGAATATAAAGTGGCGTGCAAGGCGGAATTTAAGATTGTTCGTTATGCGAACTTGTAATTGTTCGCAGTGAAGTTTGGAAAGAGTTGGCTCGTGAGAGGCAACTCTTTTTTTGTTTGTAATAAAGAAAATGTTCTTTAGGTATGAAATGTGGTTGCTTTTCTTAAAGTTTGGCGTTAAGAATATTAAGCTACTAATTAATCATTTATAGAGGTTTCAAATGAATTGTTATCGTACACACACTTGTGGTGAATTAAGAGCCGGCGATATCGGAAAAAATGTTAAATTAGCCGGATGGATACATCGTAAACGTAATTTCGGTAATTTGTGTTTTGTAGATTTGCGAGATCATTACGGGATTACTCAGTGTGTGGTTGATAGTAGTTCTGATTTATTTGCCAGAGTTGAGGCTTTACGTCCAGAATCGGTTATTGCTTTTGAGGGCGAAGTCGTTGCTCGCGAGAGTGTTAATAAAAATATTCCGACCGGTGATATTGAGATTAAGGTAAAATCTCTTGAAGTGCATTCGGAAGCAGATGTTTTGCCTTTTCAGGTGGCTATTGAAGATGATGCTCCGGAAGAAATTCGTCTGAAATATCGTTTTTTGGATTTGCGTAAAGATCGTATTCATAAAAATATTTTGTTGCGCTCGGCCGTTATTCAACGTTCTCGGGAGTTGATGCGTGAACAAGGCTTTACAGAATATCAAACACCGATATTAACCGCATCATCTCCGGAAGGCGCTCGTGACTTTTTGGTGCCTTCTCGTATTAATCCGGGGAAGTTCTATGCTTTGCCTCAGGCTCCGCAGCAATTTAAGCAATTGTTGATGGTTTCCGGGTTTGATAAATATTTTCAAATTGCTCCGTGTTTTCGTGATGAAGATCCTCGTGCTGATCGTAGTCCGGGGGAATTTTATCAAATGGATATGGAAATGAGTTTTGCTACTCAGGAAGATGTCTTTAAAGTTATTGAGCATACTCTCGGAACAATTTTTAATGAGTTTGCAAATGGTAAAAAAGTTGACCAAGCTCCGTATGTTCATATTCCTTTCCGTGAAGCGATGAAAAAGTATGGTTCGGATAAACCGGATTTGCGTAATCCTTTGGTTTTACAAGATGCTACCTCTTTCTTTGGAAATTCCGGTTTTGGGGTCTATGATAATTTGGCTAAAGAAGGAAATACCGTTAAAGCCATGGTTGTTTCCGGTATTGCCGATAAGCCTCGTTCTTTCTTTGATAAGCTCAGTGATTATGCTAAAGAGGAAGGAATGGGCGGTATCGCCTATATTGCTTTTGCCGAAGGAGCTTTAAAAGGTATTGCTAAAATGCTCAGTGAGGAAAAAATTACGGAGCTGAAAGATACGTTTGGCGCTCAAAATGGTGATGCCGTTATCTTTATGGTTGGTAAAGGTATGAAATTTGATAAGTTTAGCGGACGTTTGCGCAATAAGGTCGGGGAAGAGCTTAAACTTATTGATGAAAATGCTTTCAAAATGTGTTGGGTTGTCGATTTCCCGTTCTATGAAGAAAATGAAGAAACAGGTGCTGTGGAATTTTCTCATAATCCATTCTCGATGCCTCAAGGCGGTATGGATGCTTTGATGAATAAAAATCCGTTGGATATTTTAGCTTATCAGTATGATTTTGTTTGTAACGGTGTTGAGTTGCTTTCGGGTGCCGTGAGAAATCATCAGCCTGAAATTATGTATAAGGCTTTTGAAATTGCCGGATATGGAAATGAGGTTGTTGATGCTAAATTCGGCGGTATGATTAGTGCTTTTAAATTCGGGGCTCCTCCGCACGCAGGTTCTGCATATGGTGTTGACCGATTGGTTATGCTTTTGCTTGATGAGCCGATTATTCGTGATGTGATTTTGTTCCCGTTGAACGGAAAAGCTCAAGATTTGATGATGCAGGCTCCGAATTTTGTTACTCAGCAACAGTTAGATGAATTGCATATTGCAGTTGTTGAGAGTGAAGACAAAAAGTAAGCAGATAATTTATTAAAAAAAGCGGCTAATTTTTTAGTCGCTTTTTTTAATAATGCCTTACAGAAATCCCCGAGTTTACTCGGTGCTGAATACCGAGGTGTTGGAACAACACCGCTCTACACCAACGAGTGTGGTCAAACCATAGGTTTGTAGCTGATTTAGAACCCCAGTTTACTGAGGGATATCTATGTTTTTTGTCAACATACCTAAACAATTGTATTACAATTCTGTGGATAATTTTGCGGAAATTTTAGTTGTTTTGGAAAAACAATTTGTTATGTAAAACATTAAAAAACAAATTGTTATAGAACTTTTGGATAGTTTTTTGCTTAAATTGACGATTGGCAGGGTAATTTTTGATTGAACAAATGAAAGCTCTCCTTTAGCTTTGTTTTGATATAATATGTTATATCAATATGTGAAAACAACAACCTACTAGTGATTAAAATTTTATTTTTCTAAGGAGAGTTAAATGTATAACGGACTAAAGCTCAGCGTCTCTGTGGCGTCGATGCTGAGTGTAGCAATGTTTGCGATTGAATCACAAGCAGCTGAGAAAATTTTGATTGATAAAAGTTATCTTACGACTGAAGATGATAATTTGCTCATTAAATCTGATAGTGTATTTAAGGATTATGTTTTAGATGCCGCTTCATCACAAAGCGGTACCGTTGTTTTTAATAATATCGGAAATGAAGTAAAAATAGAGGATAATGTTGTTTTTGCAGGAAATGAAAATCTGAACGGAAATGGCGGAGCGGTTGCCAATAAAGGAGATTTGATTTTTGAAGGAAATGCTTTTTTTGAGAATAATACGGCTAAGGGCGTTTCTAATGATATTTATAATAACGGAAATATTTTGATTAAGTCGGGAACCGTAAAAATAGGAAGCGGAATTTCAGGTTCTGGGAATATTCATTTAGAAAGCGGAAGTGTTTTGGATATCGGAACGTCGAGTGTGGTTCAAAACAATGCCGTTTTTGATGAAGGTTCGGTTCTGTCTTTAAAAATTAACAGTTTGGACGAATATGGTAAGTTGATTTTAAAAGGTTCATTAGAAAATAACGGAGCTGAGCTTAAAGCAACAATTTCTCAGAATGTGTTTGACGAAGCATCTAAAAAGCAAGATGGTCTCTCTTTTAAATTAATTGATGGAAATGTTTCTGACAAGTTTACCAATACTTTTAGCAATGCGATGTATCGTTTTGAAGGAGATGGAACCGGAAATTATACCATAACACAGATTGCAACAGCCGCTGATGTTGTCGGTAACAGTAATCCTTCTTTATCGGGTGCTGCTGATGCTTGGACGGACAATGCAGGTTTTCAAGATAGTCTTCAAAAAGATGTGGCGGATTATTTAAATGATTTGGCTCAAAATAATCCTCAGGCGTATAAACAGGCTTTGCAAGGTTTGACTCCCGAAAATGCTCAAAAAGTTCAATTTGCAACAAATGAAAATTTAAATCAGGTTTTTGGTGCGGTTGAAACACGCCTTTCCGGCGGATGCGGCTTTTATTGTTCGGGAGCTGAAGGTGCTTCCTCTGGTGATGAATTGTTTCAACGTTCAATGGTTTGGGCTCAGGGGCTGTATAATAAAGCAAAACTTTCTCGTTCAGATGGGTTTGATGCTGAGTCCTCAGGTTTGGCAATGGGTGCGGAAAAGTATCTTGATTTGAATAGTAAGCTCGGATTAGGTTATGCTTTTACCAATACGGAAATTGATAGTTTGGGGCGTGATACGGATGTTGATACACATACGTTGTTTGTGTATGGCGAGTATAAGCCTTCTCGTTGGTTTGTAAACGGAATTGCCGCTTATAGTTTTGGAGCATATAAAGAAAATCTGCTTGGGGGAAACACCGCTAAATATGATGTTGACAGTATCAGTTTGCAAGCAATGTCCGGATATGATTTTATGTTGGGTAGTTATACTTTGGTTCCTCAAGCCGGAATACGCTATACGCGTTCTGAAAGAGAGGCATATACAGATAGTTTAAGACAAAAAATTTCATCAGATGTTTCTGATGTCTTAACGGCGGTTGTCGGCGCTAAACTTTCTACGGATATTGTTGTCGGAAGTGATGTTTCCATTAAACCAGAATTAAACCTTGCCGCAATATATGATTTGGAAAATGACAGTGCTGATACTTCAGTTCTGTTGAGTAATAACTCTATGTATACAATCAACGGCAGAGCATTGAATCGTTTAGGTATTGAGGCCGGTTTGGGAATTGCTGCAGAGTTTAATGAGCGTTCGGAAGTTGCTGTCGGATATGAAGGGAAATTCCGTCAGAATTATCGTGATCATTCCGGCGTGCTGAGTTATAAATACAAATTTTAACGCTTTTCCCTGTTAAAGAGTCCCAAAGATGTTAAAACTTTGGGACTCTTTGTATTTTAAACTGTAAAACAGTTTAGGGATAAGGTATGTATAAATAATATTAGTGCAAATTGTGTAAAGGATTTGAGTTATGAAGGGAATTATTCTTGCCGGAGGAAGCGGCTCCAGACTTTATCCTCTGACAGAGACGACAAGTAAACAGTTGCTTCCGGTTTATGATAAGCCGATGATTTATTATCCTCTATCAACTTTAATGCTTTTTGGCATAAGAGATATTTTAATTATTTCAACACCTCAGGATACGCCAAATATTGCAAAGTTTTTCGGTGACGGTAGTCGGCTCGGACTTAATATCTCGTATAAAGTACAAATGGCGCCTAAAGGTATTGCCGAGGCATTTATTTTGGGGGCAGATTTTATCGGAAATGATGAGGTTTGTTTGATTTTGGGGGATAATATTTTTTATATGGGCGACCAGCTTGATAAGTTCCGTCAAGAAGTTAAAAATAATCCGGGAGGTGTGGTCTTTGGTTACCATGTCTCTGATCCGGAACGTTTTGGCGTGGTTGAGTTTAATAAAGATCATAAAGCAATTTCTATAGAAGAAAAACCTAAAAATCCTCGCTCTAATTATGCTGTTGTCGGTTTGTATTTTTATCAAGCCGATGTGGTTGAAAAAGCTCGTAATTTGAAGCCTTCAGCCAGAGGAGAACTTGAAATTACCGATATTAATAAGTCTTATTTGGCGGAAGGTCGTTTGAATGTGGTTACAATGAAGCGTGGAAATGCTTGGTTAGATGCCGGTACGCCTAAGTCTTTATTAGATTCTTCAAATTTTGTGGAAATTATTGAAGAGCGGCAGGGGTTGAAAATTGCCTGTGTTGAGGAAATTGCTTATCGTCGCGGTTTTATTAATGATGTGCAGTTGTCTGAAATCATTAATTCTTTAAAAGACGGTGTGGCTTATAAAGATTATTTGAAACGCGTATATGAGGAATATCATGAAGATTTTTGAGACGGAAATTAAAGATGTTTATATCGTAGAACCTCAGATTTTTGAGGATTCCAGGGGGTATTTCTTTGAAAGTTATAATCAGGAAAAATTTGCAGAAGCCGGGCTTAATTATAATTTTATTCAAGATAATCAGTCTAAATCCGTATATGGAACCATACGCGGATTGCATTTTCAAAAAGGTGAGTTTTCTCAGGCAAAGTTGGTGCGCGTTTTACAAGGGGCGGTTTTAGATGTTGCCGTTGATTTAAGAGTTGGTTCACCGACTTTTGGTAAGCATGTGGCCGTTGAACTGACTGCGGAAAATAATCGCCAGTTGATGATACCGCGTCATTTTGCTCATGGGTTCTCTGTTTTATCTGAGACGGCTGTTTTTGCCTATAAATGTGATAATGTTTATAATAAGGCATCAGAAGGTGGAATCAATTTTAACGATAAATCTTTGGGAATTGACTGGCGTATTCCTGAAGAAAAGGCAATCCTTTCGGAAAAAGATAAGATTTTACCGTTGTTGAAGGATGTTGACCCATCATGTATTTAGTAACCGGTTCAAACGGACAGCTCGGAAATGAATTAAAGCGGCTGTTCGGCAACAAAGCTGTATATGCTGATAAAGA
Source organism: uncultured Alphaproteobacteria bacterium (assembly GCA_944391465.1). Lineage (GTDB taxonomy): Bacteria > Pseudomonadota > Alphaproteobacteria > RF32 > CAG-239 > CAZU01. Next base: position 36,977 of record CALXTS010000007.1, on the reverse strand, counting down.
AGAATTAGATATTACGAGTTTTGATGACGTAAAACGTTTTTGTTCCGCTCATGATTTTGAGGCTATTATTAATTGTGCCGCTTATACTGCTGTTGATAAAGCTGAGACGGATAAAGAACTTGCTGAGAAAATAAATGTTTTGGGGCCAAAAAATTTGGCTATGACGGGAATTCCTCTTATCCATATTTCTACGGATTATGTTTTTGATGGGACGGCTTGTTGTCCGTATCAGGAAGATGATAAAACGAATCCTCAGTCAGTTTATGGTATTACTAAATTGGCCGGAGAAAAGGCGGTTATGGAGGCTGCTTCAACGGCGATAATTATTCGAACGGCTTGGTTGTATTCTTCTTTTGGGAATAATTTTGTTAAAACAATGCGTCGGTTGGGTGGGGAACGCACCGAATTAAAAGTTGTTTTTGATCAAGTGGGAACGCCGACATATGCTTGCGATTTGGCTGAAGCGATTGTTGCAATATTGCCACAGTTAAAGTCCGGTATGAAGGAAATTTATCATTTTTCTGACGAAGGTGTTTGTTCTTGGTATGACTTTGCTGTAGAGATTATGAAAGAATCCGGATTGAAGTGTCAGGTTCTGCCGATAGAAAGCAAAGATTATCCAACACCGGCAAAACGTCCGAGCTACTCGGTTTTAAATAAAGCTAAAATTAAACGTGATTTTGGTCTTCGTATTAATCATTGGAAAGAAAGTTTATTGTCATGTCTAAAAGAGCTGTCTTAGTTACCGGCGGCGCCGGATTTATCGGAGCAAATTTTGTTCCATATTTTGCAGAAAAATATAAAGAATATCTGGTTATTAATTTGGATAAACTCACTTATGCCGGAAATTTAGATAATCTTTCCGAATGTGCGCAAATGTCCAATTATGTTTTTGTTAAAGGAGATATTTGCGATAGGTCTTTGGTTGAAAAACTTTTTGAAGAATATGATATTCGCGGCGTAATACATTTTGCGGCGGAAAGCCATGTTGATAATTCAATCAGTGGGCCTCAGGCTTTTATTGAAACGAATATTCTTGGTACATTTACCCTGATTGATGTGGCTCGAAATTGTTGGATGGAAGCGCCTCATCAGGTAAAAAAAGGTTATGAAGATGCGCGTTTCCATCATATTTCGACAGATGAAGTCTATGGTGCATTAGGGGAAACGGGGTTTTTTACAGAAACAACCCCTTATGATCCGAGCTCTCCGTATTCTGCGTCAAAAGCAAGTTCTGATTTGTTGGTTAAAGCGTATCATCGTACTTATGGAATGAATGTTACAATTTCTAATTGTTCAAATAATTATGGTCCAAAACAGCATCCGGAAAAATTGATTCCTAAGATTATTTCTAATGCACTGAGCGGAAAAAATATTCCGATTTACGGAGATGGAAAAAATGTTCGTGATTGGTTGTATGTGTTGGATCACTGCAAAGCGATTGATTTGATTTTCCATAAAGGACAGTCCGGTGAAACATATAATATCGGTGGACACAATGAGCGTAATAACTTGCAGATTGTTGATGCTATTTGTGCAATTTTGGATAAAAAAATGCCTAAGAGCGATGGTTCTTCTTATAGAGACTTAGTGGTTTTTGTAAAAGATCGTCCCGGACATGACCGTAGATATGCCATTGATGCTTCTAAATTGTCTTCAGAATTAGGTTGGAAAGCAGATGAAAATTTTGATAGCGGCATTATTAAAACCGTAGAATGGTATTTGGAAAAATTGGCTAAAGCGGCAGCTTAGTTGGTGCAAGAATATGGCAGAAAAAAGGCGCTTAAATAAGGCTCAATTTAAAGCAGAGATTGAAAAGTGTTTGCATTGCGCTTCTAAACCTTGTTTGAAGGCTTGTCCGATTGGTTGTAGTCCGCATGATTTTATTGAGGCTGCAAAATCCGGTGATATGGAAAAAGCTGCGAAAATAATTTTGGAGGCGAATCCAATGGGGCAGACATGTGGTTTGGTTTGTCCGGATCATTTTTGTATGAAAGCCTGTTTGCGTGCAAATATTGATTATTCGATTAAAATACCGGCCGTGCAAGCTGCGATTATTTCTGAAGTTAAAAAGCAAGGTTTGAACTGTTTAAAATGTAAAACGAGCAATGGTATGAAAGTTGCCGTTATCGGAGCCGGTCCGGCAGGAATGAGCGCTGCGGCTTTTTTGTCTCGCAATGGCTTTGATGTCGCTGTTTTTGAAAGAGAAAACAGAATCGGCGGCGCTATGAATTTGATTCCTGATTTTCGTTTGTCTTATGCCGATATTCTTCAGGATTGGGAGAATGTCTGTGCAAATGGAAAAATAGAATTATTTTTGAATAGCCGAATTGATGATTTTTCAGCATTGCTTACAAAAGGTTTCTGTGGGGTTATTGCGGCTATAGGAGAAGACGAATATACTCGTTTGGGAATTGAGGGTGAAGCATATGCCGTTTCTTATTTTGATTATTTGAAAAATCCTGAATCTTATAAGACTCAGGGAAGTGTTGCCGTTGTCGGTGGTGGTGCCGTAGCCGTAGATTGTGCCGTCACGGCAAAGCGTTTGGGGGCGCAAGCAGTTGAAATGATTGTGCGCCGCAGAGTTCCTGATATGCGAGTTACTTTGGAAGAGAGAAATTCTTTATTGGAAAACCAGATTGATATTACTTCCATGACGCGTTTGTGCAAAATAGAAAAAGATGATGACGGTTTAGTTATACATACTTGCAAAACAAAGTTTACGGCTGAAGGTTTAAAAGATATTGAAGGTAGTATTATTAAACGCAGTGGTTTTGATAGAGTCATTTTGGCTGTCGGAAGTAAACGTCCAAAATTAGATGAAAAAGAAAAAATATTTTATGCCGGAGACTGTATCTTAGGAGCATCAACAGTCGTTGAGGCCGCAGCTTCCGGAAAAAAAGCGGCAGAAAATTTGATGGCTATGGTTGCTGAAATTAAGGCTTGACTTAGAGTAATCTCTAAAGTGTAAAATTTAATAATGGTTGGATTTTATATTTTAGATGATGGAATCGCTCTATGTTAAATGAAAAGAAATTTTATTATAAATTTAAGCCGTTAAATGTTTGGTTGTTTTTAAACTTGTGTTTTGCGCTTTTTTTATTTCATTGCGGTTGGCGTTTCCCTAGTTTATTGTTTTGGTGGCAAATGCGGGTATTGATAGGAACCTGTTTGTTTTCTTGGGGGTTATGGATTTATAAATATCTTTTTTCTCATTTATTGGCAGTAATTGATGATGAGAAAATTAAAATTGATCATTGCGAACCATTGTATTGGACTGATGTTGATAAAGCTGAAGAGAAATTTGTTCGATGTGGTTTTCGTAAATATCCTGTTATTGTTTTAGTTCCTAAATCCGGTTTAAAATATCAATATAATTTTTTACAGAAACATAACGGAGAATTTACGGCTTTTTCGTTGCCTTTATATCCTGTGATTTCTCGTAAAGATGCTAAAAAACTGGAGACAATAGTTGCACAAAAAGTTAAATTAAAAAAACTAAAACGTTCGGAATTGAAATTTTGAATGGAAAAATATATTTTTTATTGACAGGAAAATTTCATTAGGTTATAAAACTCTCGTTGTCAAGGCCGACATAGCTCAGTTGGTAGAGCTACTGATTTGTAATCAGTGGGTCGGGAGTTCGAGTCTCTCTGTCGGCACCAGTTTCTAAGCCTCCCTTTGTGGAGGCTTTTTTTATGGTAATTATAATATAGACAGTATGAACTTCTGAGGAGGGGAGTTTAACTATGAATGAGAGACGGATGTCGTACGTTGGTGAGGACAAAGTCCGATTGAATGAAGTGGAACGAGTCAGATAAGGTTGATGAGGACAGCTCTTTCTGTTGATATATTAACAGGAACAATATAGTGAGAGGTGAACTATATGTAAAATAAAGTTTTTTTTGATGTTCAGCCTGATTAACAATGTGCGAATATGTTTGTCAATATAAAAAAGTATAAAGGTTTAATGTTTGTTGATGTTATGCTGCTTGTGATTCTGTAATATCTTCATTGAGATTAAAAAATAGTCATTGTGTAAAAAATGGTTAGTAAAAATGAAAAATTTTCTTGATTAATAATAAATAATACAATAGCCTTAACTTGTTGGTCGTCAAAGCTATACCAAAAACGAACAAAATCTTGTTCTAGTTAGGAAATTTTCTATGCATTATATAAAAACGCTGATTACCCGACTTATCTTATGGTATTAAAGTGGGGTGTTTGTGCTTTTTAAATGCAGAGATATTCTGTGGGACTGTAGAGATTTTCGGTAAAGCAAGTGCGGCAAAAACTTTTGTCTTAAATTGGTATGCTTTAAAGTCTAAGGTTGTGCTTGGCATGAATGTAAAATTAGATGGAAACATTATGATAAGTATGTTCGGGCTTATATCAATAACAAGAGTTTTTCTGTTGTCGGCGTTTTGGGTATTTGTGATGGTTGGATTATCTACACAAAAATGCTCAGAGCCAAGTATAATTTTTAATTTTAGCTCTGTTTTGAGGGGCTAACTCCTCAGGGCATGCTCCAGACTTATGAAAGGAACTTTTTATATGTATAATAGTACCAGAAAATCTTTTAGCAAAAAAGGATTAGCTCTTGTTTTTGCTGCTTTGTGCTTTGGAAATGAGGCTAAAGCAGATATGTTTACTCTGCACTTGAAACAAGGAAGTATTGATGAAACGCGAGGGTTTGAATCTATTATTGATTTGTTCGATCATTACGAAAATGGCTCTTTGGATTCTATATTCAATAATTATGATGATACTAAAGCGGCCTTCGGTCAGATAGATTTTCGTGGAATTCCGATGACTTTGGAATTTAATGATAGTTCTGTATTGACTTTCAATGTTCCAGATGCAGATATCCATAATCTGACTTTTGACGGTGGTTCTCAGGAAGCAAGTTTTGAGCTCTTAAAGGATTGGCTTAAAAATAACAAAGACGGCTTGATGAAAAAAATCTTAAAAGGCGGAGTGGAAAAAACACCGTACGATATGGTTGCAGGTAATCCGAATTCTTTAATGGCTACAATGGCAGATAATTCTTTCCAACGTGCTGGCGGCGGTTTGCTAGGAAATTTTGTATCTTATATATCACCAAATGCTTCTCAGCATAGTTTTGATTTTGATGGGGATACAAAGAAAGTTAAGGTTTATTCTCTTCCTTTGGCAAAAACATTTAAGTTTGGAGATAGCGGTTACGCCTTGTTGTTTGATATGCCGTTGACTTATGCGGATATGGACGGCTCTGTTTCTTATGCGGCACAGCTTGGTTTGGGTTTGAAGATACCTGTTGTTGACAATGAAAAAGTTAAATGGAACTTGATTCCTGCTGGGCGTGTTGGTGCTATTGGTTCCGAAGATATGCTATCTGGTGGGGTTTTGTACAGTGGGACTTTGACCAGTGATTTGCAGATACCTGTCGGAAAACTCACTTATGGGCTAACTAATATGGCTGGATATATTCGGGATTATTCTTTGAAGATTGATGATTATGAAATTGAATATGATTTGCAAAATTATGTTTTCAAAAATGGTGTTTCTGTTCGGTGGGATTTTTCCGATAAATGGGCTTTGAATAGTTCTTACTCATATACATTTTATACTGGTTCTGAATTGTTTATTGATGATTATCACGATACAGGGCTTGCTCTTGTACGTAAGTTTGAAAAAGGTGGTTTCTTCTCCGGTATGGCATTAGTAGGTAATTATGCTTTCGGTTCAAATGATTACCATGCTTACCGTCTAGGAATTAATTTATTGTTTTAAACTAATTAGAAAAAAATAAAAAATTAAAAATATAAAAAGTTTTTTTGTTTCTAATTGATGCATAAAGATGTATTTTTAATATGTTTTTTAGTATGTATCATAAAAAAAGCTTCTCTTTATGAGAAGCTTTTTTTAGCAGAGTTTATTTAATGCCTTACAGAAAACCCCGAGTTTACTCGAGGCTGAATGCCGAGGTGTTGGAACAACACCGCTCCACGCCAACGAGCGTGGTCAAACCGTAGGTTTGTAGCTGATTTAGAACCCCGGGTTTACCCGGGGATATCTATTTTTCTTTCCACCATTGTTTAGTTGTGGAGGTAGATGAGTCTATTTTTTCTCCCATGATTGGGGTTAAAATTTGAATATTTGTATTTTTGTTTTCATCAAAAATCATATCAATAGATTCATGCCATGGGTGTAGAGCTAAATCAAAGACACCCCAATGAAGCGGCAAAAGTTTTTTAGCACCTAACTCTTTTGTGGCTTTTATGACTTCTTGCGGAAACATATGCGTATTGGGCCAGCCGGTGTTCCAACCGTCAATTTCTATAGCGGCTAAATCAAAGGGGCCATATTTTTTTCCGATTTCTTGAAAATGCATGCCGTATCCGCTGTCGCCACTCCAGTAGATTTTTTTATTTGGTGATTTGACTATATAGGAATTCCATAATGTTTTATTGCGGTCTTTTAAACCTCTTCCCGAATAATGCACGGCTGTTTCAGCAATGATATCTATGTTATTTTTACTAAATTTATTACCCCAGCCGAGCTCCGTGATATTTTCGTTTTTTATTCCCCAACCGCGAAGTGTTGCGCCGATACCTAAAGGAACAACGAATCTTGAATTTTTAAGGCGTTGAACGGTTTTTCTTTCTAAATGGTCATAGTGATTATGGCTAATAATGACTATATCAATCTTAGGTAAATCGGATAATTTGACTGGAGCTTTATTATATCGAGGAACCATAAAAGGAATTGGAGCCGCATTTTTCAAAACAGGGTCGAAAAGAATTCTTTTGCCATCTAATTCTAATAACATTGAAGAATGTCCGAGCCAGTAGAGTGCAAAATCATCGGCGGTTTGATTAAAATCTGTTCGGGTTAATTTTTTCATGGGTAATTTTTGTTTTGGGGCAAAAGGAGAACGTTTAATAAATCTCAACCAATTTGCCGGTCCGTTGCGTACATTATTAAAATCATAAACCAGCTTTTGAGGACTCTGAAAAGTTCCGTTTTTAAAATAAGGTAATTTTTCGTATTGTTTTAATTCTTCGGGAGTGGGAGATTTTCCAATCTCTCTGAAAATATAGCCAATAGAAATTGCTCCCATAATTATGATAATTGCTAAAAATTTTAACATATTGCCTCTTTAAGTGAATGGTTATTTATTATTAAATTAAGGTAGTGTTTGTATATCGTCTAATATTATTTGTTTATATTGCTATAAATTTATTTTATAGATTAAAATTATCGGCACCTAAAAGCATTAAGGAATTTTCTTCTACCCAAGATAAAATCCCTTTTAAGCGTTTTTTGTTGTCTTTAGTGTAAGATAGCCAATAGGTTGCCGAAATTCCGTCATCTTCTAAAGGAATAATTACTCTTTCTCCGTCATTCCGATAAACCTGAACCAGACGTGTGGTAAAACTTAGGACATTTGAATGTTCTAACATTTGCCTAAAGATAAAATAATCTGTATAGATTTTTATATGGGGTAATTCCGTTAACCAGTTCATAAAACCTTTCATCTTTCTTTCGTAGGCACAATAAGAACGATAAACCGCAAATTCTCTATCGGGATATTCATGCAAATTGATACTTGTTTTATGTGCCAGTTCATCTTCTAAAGGAACGGATAACATTAATTGTTCTTTTGCAAATGGGTGGCTTTCAACATCCGGATGATTTAATTTTTCTAATGTTATGACGGCATCATATTTTCGGCTTAATAAATCATTTAACAGTCTCGAATCGTCATCAACCAATTCAGAGGAGATTGTAAGATTGTGATTGCTTTTTTGTAATAAGGGGGCTGAAAAACGCATCGGTCCGGGGTCACAAAATCCCAAATTGATGAGATTATTTTCTTTGGCATATTGGCGAAATGTGTTTTTCATTTCTTCGGCTTGCCCTAAAATAGCGCAGGCATACGTAAAAGCTATTTCTCCGGCTTTATTCAAGGAGATGTTGTTTTTCTTTCTTTCAAATAGCTGGACGCCTAATTCTTCTTCTAACTTTTTTAATCCGCTGCTAAGTGCCGGTTGGGAGATGTGCAGTCGTTCGGCGGCTGCGGTCATGGTTTTGCTTTCAATTATGGTTTTGAGTTGTAATAGTTGGTTTAATTCCATCAGACGTCTCACTATAATTCAAATTTATAGCTTCATAAAAAAACTGTATTAGACTTTAGTAGCTTAGTCAACCATAATTGTTTTAAGAAAAAATCTTATTTGGAGGGAATGATGAAAAAAATTATCATTACTTTGTTTTTAAGTTTGTTTTTGTGTTCCAATTATGTATTTGCAGAGGAAAAAAATATGACAAGGTCTGAAAGAACAAATATTGTATATAAAGAACTGTTCCAATCTGAAAGAATTCCGAGTTCGACAGATCCGGAATTTATGGAAATTCTGCAACGAAATATTTTTGGTGAAGTATTTTATATTGGGAATTTAACCTCTAAAGAAAGAGAATTAATAACTATTGCCTCTTTAACAACTTTGCAGACTTTGCCTCAACTTAAAGCTCATATTAATGCTGCATTAAATGTTGGCAATACGCCGCTTGAAATTAGAGAAACAATTTATCAATGCGCTCCTTTTATCGGTTTTCCGAGAACATTAAACGCTATAGGTGTTTTTAATGACGTGGCTAAGGAAAGAGGAATCCCTTTACCTTTAGAAAATGCTTCTACTTCAACAGATGAGAATAGATTTAATAAAGGTCTTGAGTTACAATCCGAACTTTATGGCGATGAAGTTAAAAACGCTATGAAAAAATTATCGGAACCTTATAAAAATGTTATTCCTGATACGTTGACAACATTTTGTTTTGGGGATTTTTATACGCGTAAAGGCTTAACGATTAAGCAGCGAGAGTTATTATCTTTGGTTGTTTTGACGGCTTTGGGTGCTGAGAAACAATTGAAAGCTCATGTGATCGGAGCTCTAAAGGCTGGAAATGATAAAGAAACACTTTTAGCAGCTATGGTGCAGGCTATTCCTTATATCGGACTAGCTAACGCCATGACAACCATCAATTTGATTAAAGATGCCGATATTGAAAATTATAAACCTATTTATGAGGAATAAGTTTTATGAAAAAACTGTTCATTCTGTTTATCTTATTCAATCTGATAACTTCAATATCTTATGGAAAAAACATACAGGATAAAAACGCAATGAAAATTAAATTGACATTAGACAATCAAAAAGAAGTCATTGTTCAAATGGCGGACAATCCGGCATCAGAGCAATTTATAAAAATGCTTCCGGCAAATTTTGAATTTATTGATTTTGCCGGTGAAGAAAAAATTACCGAATTTTCTAAACCGGTAGATTTGTTCAATGCACCGCGTGGAATGATTGCTTCGGCAGGAAAGATGTTTATCTATGTTCCTTGGGGAAATTGGGGTTTTTTTTATAAAACTCATGGTAACTATCTTGATAAAAGTTTGATAGAACTTGGGAAAATTGAAAGTGGTTTAGAAAACTTGGCGGAATATAAAGGTGGTTTTAGTGCTAAAGTGGAAATCTTAGGAAAGAACTAAAAAAACACTTGACTTAGAGTAAACTCTAAAAACTATACTTCCATTATCTGAAATTTTTTTAGGAGATTTTTTATGAATAGGCGCGAATTTTTAATGACAACATTGGCTGCTTTTGCTTTGTCGGCTCTTCCAAAATTAACTTTTGCAGAATCCATACCTGTATCTGATGCGGTTAAAAGTAAGATAAATGCCAATAATAAACTTGGTTTCGGTTTTATGCGTCTGCCGTTAAAAAATCCTCAGGATCAGACGTCTATTGACTATGATACTCTAAATAAAATGGTGGATACATTTTTAGAACGCGGTTTTACTTATTTTGACACGGCGTGGATGTATATGGGATATGAAAGTGAAGTTGCTTTGCGTAAATCTTTAGTCGAGCGCCATCCCAGAAATAAATTTACCGTTGCCAGCAAGTTACCTATCGGTATGCTCAAAAGTGCTGAACATCAAGAAGAAATTTTTAATAAGCAACTTGAAAAAACAGGGCTTGATTATTTTGATTATTACTTGGTTCATAATGTTAATGCCAATACAATCGGAAATGCCAGAAAATATGATAGTTTTAAATTTGTGGCGGATAAGAAAAAGGAAGGCAAAGTTAAACATATCGGTTTTTCCTTCCATGATACGCCGGAGCTTTTAGAGGAAGTATTAAAAGAGCATCCGGAAGTTGAATTTGTTCAGTTGCAAATTAACTACATTGATTGGGACAACGCAAGTATTCAATCCAGAAAATGTTATGAAGTTGCTCAAAAATATAATAAGCCGGTTATTGTTATGGAACCGGTTAAAGGTGGAAGTTTGGCTATGGTTCCTCCGGCTGTCGAAAAAATATTTAAAAATGCCGAACCTAATATGTCGGTTGCTTCTTGGGCTATTCGCTATGCAGCAAGTCTTGATGGGGTGATGATGGTTCTAAGCGGTATGAGTAATATGGAACAAATTGAAGATAATACATCTTATATGCGGAATTTTAAGCCGTTAGATGCTCAAGAATTAAAGGTTGTGGAAACGGCGGTTAAGACATTGCATGATGAAATAACCATTCCGTGTACGGCTTGCCAGTATTGTGTGGAGGCTTGTCCGATGAAAATTGCCATTCCGGATTACTTTGCTTTATACAATGCAGAAAAACAAGAGCGGCAGGATAAACCCTTTAATGCTCAGGCTGTTTATTATAACAATTTAATCAAAACTCACGGAAAGGCATCGTCTTGTATCGGTTGTCGGCTTTGTGAAAAGAATTGTCCTCAGCATATTGAAATCAGTAAATGGATGAAAGAAGTTGCCAAAACTTTTGAAGCATAGAGAGGTTGAAGATGAATAAATTTTTGATTTTAGCCAGTGTTTTTACAGTGGTGGTTCTTTTGGGAGCATATAAAGTGTTTGCTCAGCAGAAAGTAGAGGATAAGGTTGAGGTCTCTGACAACTCTAAAATTTTGGTCGCTTATTATTCTTACAGCGGAAACACAAAAGAAGTTGCGGAAGCTATTCATAAAAAAGTCGGCGGGACTCTGTTTGAAATTAAGACAGAAGGAAGTTATCCTGAAGAATACAGACCAATGACCGTTCAAGCTCAAAAAGAGATTAAAGACGGATATCGTCCGAAATTGCTTACGAAAGTTGATGATATTTCTCAATATGATATTGTATTTTTAGGCTCGCCGAATTGGTGGGGAACTATTACACCTCAAGTCAGCAGTTTTTTGGAAAGTTATAATTTATCCGGTAAAAAAGTTATTCCGTTTATTACTCATGGCGGCGGCGGTGTTCAGAATACCGTTAAAGATATGACCATTCAATGCAAAGGTTGCCAAGTTGTTGATGGCGCTTGGGTCGGTTACGGAAGCCGTACTTTGGGTGTTTCGGGCTGGCTAGATGATTTGGGGCTGGGTAAATAGATGGCCGATGTTTTTACGGATTTGGGCTTTGCCAAACTTGATATTAGCCGCAAAGACAGAACGGGAATCGCTGAAACAATTTATTGCGCCGGAAAAACCAAAGAACAACTTCTTGAGATATTGAGAGCTTTTAAGGATAAAAATATTTCTGTTTTAGGAACAAGATGTTCTGAAGATAAAGCTGAGTTTGTTCAAAATTCCGGATTATCTGTGGTTTACGATGCTTGTTCAAAAATTATTGTCCTTAAGGCATCGTCTGGAGAAACTATGGGCGGAAAAATTGCTATTTGTACCGGAGGAACCGCAGATTTGCCTGTGGCAGAAGAAGCGGCAAAAACCGCAGAGTTTTTAGGAGCTGAGGTTATTCGATGTTTTGATGTCGGCGTTGCCGGTCTTCATCGCTTGTTGGCAAAGTTAGAGGATATTCGACAGGCTGATGTTATTATTGCCGTTGCCGGTATGGAAGGGGCTTTGGCGGGTGTTATTGCCGGTTTGGTGGAAACGCCGGTTATTGCTGTTCCGACTTCTGTCGGTTACGGAGCCTCTTTTAGCGGGTTGGCACCTTTGTTGACAATGCTGAATTCTTGCGCGGAAGGAATCAGTGTTGTGAATATTGATAATGGTTTTGGAGCTGCGGTTACGGCTTGCAGAATTTTGAGGAGAATGAAGAAAAATGTCTGAATATTTGTTTTTGGACGGTTCCTGCGGTATCAGCGGCGATATGATGGTAGCAGCATTGCTTGATTTGGGGGCTAATGAGGCAAAATTAAACTCGGTTTTAAAAAGTCTGCGCTTGGATGGTTTTGATTATCAAATTGCCAAGAAAAATTCTTACAGTATTTCCGGTTGCGATTTTAATGTTTTGCTTCATCAAAAAGAACATGTTCACGAAGAAGAATATCATGAGCATCATCACGAACATCATCATGAACATCGCCATTTATCCGATGTTTATGATATTATTGATAAAGGGGAAATGACTTCTACCGCTCGAGATTTGGCAAAAAAAATCTTTCTGATTGTTGCTGAAGCTGAGGCTAAAGCGCATGGATGTTCGCTTGATGAAGTGCATTTTCATGAAGTCGGTGCAATAGATTCAATAGTTGATATTATTGCAATTGCGGTTTTGATTGATGATTTAGCCGTAAATCAGGTAATTGTAAACGGATTATGTGAAGGTAAAGGTTTTGTGGAATGTCAGCATGGACGGTTGCCTGTTCCGGTTCCGGCGGTTGTTAATATTGCACAAAAATACGGAATTATTTTGCATCCGTCCGAAACAAACGGCGAAATGGTAACGCCGACCGGAATTGCAGCTGTTGCGGCTCTTAAAACGATAGATAAACTTCCGTCTGCTTATAAAATTATCAAAACGGGGATTGGTTTGGGAAAACGCGATTTCGGGCGGGCAAATTTCTTGCGAGCCATGATTATTGATGATGTTGTTGACGATGATCAAGTTTATATCATAGAAACCAATATTGACGATTCAACATCAGAAGAGCTAGGATTGACAATGGAAAAGCTTATGTCTGCCGGAGCAAGAGATGTTCATTTTGAGCCGTGTTTTATGAAAAAGAATCGTCCGGCTTTTTTATTGAGAGTGGTTACTTCAGCTAAATCTTTATCAAAAATGGAAGAAATCATATTTTCTTATACATCGACAATCGGTTTACGCAAATATCCCGTTGAGCGTCGTTGTATGGAGAGAAAAATTTTAAACGTAACCTTACCTTACGGCGTGGTCGAAGTTAAAAAGTGTTGGCTCGGAAATATTGTAAAATATAATCCTGAGTATGAAAGTGTTAAGAAGATTGCGGAACTCTCAAATCTTTCTTTTCGTAAAGTTTTTGATGAAGCCCGAATGATGGCTGAAAAGGCTGATAATGCTTAACCGACTGAAAAATTATTTGCAAAATTTGTCGGTTGGCGGGGTTGCTTTGGCTTTTTCCGGCGGTGTTGACAGTTGTTTGCTTTTGGCGCTGTTGAGTGAATTAAATAAAAAGAATCCTTTTCCTTTGGTCGCCTTGACAATGCAAACTGCGTTACAAGATAAGACGGAAATATCAGAAGCAAAAAAAATAGCACAACTCTTGGATGTTAATCATGAAATTTTAACCTTTAATCCTTTTGACTTGGAGGCTGTTAGATATAATCATCTTGATAGGTGCTATTACTGCAAAAAAGCAATTTTTGAAAAATTTTTTGATTATGCCAAAGTACACGAGCTCAAGTATGTTTTAGACGGAACGAATGCAGATGATTTAACGATTTATCGTCCGGGGAGAAAGGCTTTATCTGAGTTGGGTGTTCGTTCCCCTTTAGCGGAACTCGGAATATCTAAAGCGGATATTCGCAAAATGTCTTCAGAACTTGGTTTGAGTACGGCATCTAAGCCTGCGGTTCCTTGTTTGGCTACCAGATTTGAGTACAATACTTTTCTTGATGAAGTATCTTTAAAACGTGTGGCGGAAGGAGAAAAGCTCATAAGAGCATTATTGCCTCAATCTTGTAATTTTAGATTAAGAGTTCATGGAAATATAGCGCGGTTGGAAATTCCTGTTTCTTTATTTTCTGAAGCTATGGCTCTTCGTCAAGAATTAGTAAATAGCTTAAAAAATCTTGGATTTAATTATGTAACTCTGGATATGGAAGGTTTTCGTTCCGGAAGTTTTGATATTGAGAATGATCGCTAGTCATAGGAGAGATTATGAAAAAAGTTGTTTTATTTTTAATTTTGACATTATTGTCCGGAAATGCATTGGCTCATGGGAATCATGGACAGGTTGAGCTTGCTGATAATGCTCCGTTAACGGCCATTTGGGTTGCCTCTCTTTTGACGGCGATTTTGCATACAATTATTGGGCCGGATCATTATTTGCCTTTTGTGGCAATAGCAAAAAGCCGCGGCTATGGTTTGAAAAAAACTTTGCTTTGGACTTTTATCTGTGGTGTCGGGCATATTGCCAGCGCTTTATTGATTGCGTTGCTGTTTATTTATTTTTCTCATTGGCTAAGTGAAGAAAATTTTGTTTGGCTGGAAAGTAATCGGGGAAATCTTGCCGCTTATGCTCTTATTGGTTTAGGTGCAGCTTATTTGCTTAATGCTTTAAGGCGGCGTTGGTTGCATCGTCATCAGGTCGTTCATTCGCATATTTCAGTTGAGAAAAAAGATAAAAATTTGACGGTTTGGATTGTTTTTATTATTTTTGTTTTAGGACCATGTGAGGCTTTATTGCCGATACTCACAGCCTCCAGTGTTTTGGGAGCTTATGCGGTGGTTTCAAGCACGATTATTTTTTCTTTAGCTACTATTTTAACGATGATGTTTGCGGTTGCTTTAGGGCTTGTTGGGTTAAATGCTTTACCATTTAAACGTTTGGAAAATTATGTTCATGAAATTGCCGGAGGAACGATTATGCTTTGCGGCGTGGCTATTGTTTTGGGATTGTAGGAATATGTATAGATGAATCGCCGTGACTTTATTATTAATTCTATTGTCATGATAGGGGGATTGCCTTTTTTAGAGTATATAAAAATGGTTTTAGCATCAGAAAAAAGTTTAAATTCAAATGTCGGAGAAAAGAAAATGAAAGTGTTGCTTATTAACGGAAGTTGCCATAAAGACGGAACGACGTTTACTGCTTTGAAAGAAATAGCCAATACATTAAAGAAAGATAATATTGATTCTGAAATTATTCAATTAGGACCGGATGCTCAGCAGGATTGTATTGCTTGCGGTTATTGTAGAGAACATGATAAATGTGTATTTAACGATATAGCCAACGAAATTATTGAAAAAATGAAAACTTCTGACGCATTGATTGTCGGGAGCCCTGTTTATTATGCTCATCCATCCGGTCGTGTTCTTTCGGTTTTAGATCGTGTTTTTTATGCCGGCGGTCGTTTCTTAAAGCATAAACCCGCAGCCTCCGTGGCGGTAGCAAGACGTGCGGGAACAACGGCTACAATTGATGTGTTAAATAAGTATTTTACTATTAATCAGATGCCGGTTGTTTCTTCGACTTATTGGAATATGGTTTTTGGTGCAAACGCTCAAGATGCCAAAGAGGATAAAGAGGGTTTGCAAACAATGCGCAATTTAGCGCATAATATGGCTAATGTTCTTAAAATAATCGGTGAAGCAAAAAATATGAACTTTGAAGAAGTGATTGAAAAAGGGGCAAAAACAAATTTTGTTAGATAATTGACGAGGAAAAAATGAATAAATCTTATATCTTGAGAATAGGTTTGGCTTCAATTGTTGCCGTATTAAGTATTTTAGCTTTTTTGGGTATTTTTTATCAGATTAAGGTATTTGATATTCAATTGGTTGCATTATTACAGCGTGTTCTTATAGATTTTTCTTTAGGTATCGTTATTTTCTTATTGGGTTTGTTTTTATTAACTTTTTTGTTTGGGCGTTTCTACTGCTCTACTCTTTGTCCTTTGGGAATTTTACAAGAGTTTTTGATGTTTGTTTTTCGTCGTAAAAATTCTTTGAAGAAAAATTTGCCTTATAAATATTTTATTGCGGCGCTTGTTTTGGGCTTTTTGATTGGCGGAACAGCTTTTTTGGTTCGGCTGATTGATCCTTATACACTATTTGGTTCTGCAATGTCAGGCGCATTGTTTGGGCTTGTGGTTTTATTTTTGATTGCCGTTTTAGTTTGGTTTAAGGGACGTTGGTTTTGTTCAAATCTTTGTCCTGTAGGAACGCTTTTGGGGCTTATTTCTAAATTTGCCGTAAATAAAATCTATATTGATGCCGATAAATGTGTTTCTTGCGGTGCCTGTGCTTCAAAATGTCCAACCGGAAGCATTGATTATAAACAAAAAACTGTTGATAATGAAACCTGTGTGAAATGTTTGAATTGTTTGAGAAAATGTCCTAAAAGTGCTATTTCTTTCGGTATGCATAAAAATAAAAATGTTCCGTTTTCTCAATCTCGGAGGAAGTTCCTTATCGGCGGGGCTGCTGTCGGCGTTTTGTTATTGGCGGCAAAAGGAAGTGTTTTGCTTGCAAAAAGTGCGGTTGAAAAGTTCAAAAAAGTTATTATTCCTGCCGGAGCAAAAAATCTTGATGATTTTGCGAATCGTTGTTTGAACTGTAATCTTTGCGTGCAAAATTGTCCGATGAAAATTATTAAAAAAGCTGACGGGGATTATCCGGTCGTTCATATTGACTATACAGACGGTTTTTGCGATTATGATTGCCATAGATGTTCTGAGGTTTGTCCTTCAGGAGCTATTGAGCGAATCTCATTGGCTGAAAAGCGTAAAACTCAAATAGGGGTTGCTTTAGTTGATGAAAGTAAATGTATAAAATGCGGTTTATGCGTGATGAAATGTCCTCGACAGATTATTAAGCGTGAAGATGGCGGATATCCGCAAATCAGTGCCGATGAGTGCATCGGTTGCGGTGCTTGTCAGAATACTTGTCCTGTTGATGCCATTGCGGTTGTTCCGGTTGAAAAACAAAAAGTGTTGTAAAGGAGAAGAAAATGTCATTAGGTTTAACGGAAATTGCTCTGATTTTGGTTGTGGTTTTAATTCTTTTTGGCGGAAAGAGAATCCCTGAATTGGCTAAGGCTTTCGGTAAAGCTCAATATGAATATAAAAAAGCTAAAGAAATGTTACAAAATGAAGCTCAAGATTTAAAAGATACCGTTCAAAAAGCCGTTGAGGAAGAAGAAAAAAAATCTGAGAAATAAATATGTCTGAAAATCAAGACGAGAGTATTATCGTTCATTTGGAAGCACTGCGCTCAATGCTTTTGAAGTGTGTAATTGCATTGAGCATATGTGTGGTTCCGATGTTTTTTTGTGTTCCTCCGGTAATGGAGTGGCTGATTAAAATTTGTATCGGAAATAATGATGTGTCTCTTAATTATTTTTCTCCGATGGAAGTTTTTATTCTGCAAATAAAAATTGCCGTTGTTTTGGATTTTTTGCTTTGTTTTCCATATATGGCTTACCAAATATGGAAATTTTTATTGCCTGCATTATATGAAAACGAGAGACGTTTTATTCGCTCGATTGTTTTGTCATCGTCATTTTTATTTGTGCTCGGCGTTTTGTTTTGTATTTTCTTTATTTTACCGATGATTATTAATTTCGGTATCAGTTTTTCAACAGATGAGATTAAGGCGGTATTAGGGGTTTCTAATATCATCAGCTTGGCTTTAATGCTTTCGCTTATTTTTGGGGTTATGTTTCAATTTCCGTTAATTACATATTCTCTTATTCGCTCAGATATTGTTTCTTATGAAAGTGTTAAAAACAAGCGACCGTATGTTTTTGTGGGTATATTAATTATTGCTGGAATTTTAACGCCTCCTGATGTTGTAAGCCAACTTATGTTGACTATTCCGACATATCTTTTATTTGAAATAGGTTTGTTTTTTTCAAGAAAAAGTATTAAAAAATAAAAAAACAGCTTCATCTTTTGATGAAGCTGTTTTTTTTCGATCTAGCGACCGATACCGCGGTATGTAAAACCTTCTTTTTTAGCCGCTTCCGGATTAATTAAATTTCTTAAATCAATAATATGCGGGGTACGCATCAGTTTTTTTGCTTTAGATAAATCTAGTTCTCTGAATTGTTTCCATTCTGTTAAGATAACCATGACATCGGCATCTTTTAAGGCTTCAAATTCATCTGTAGCATATTTTATTTTATCTCCCAGAAGAAGACGCGCATTTTTCATGGCTTGTGGGTCAAAGGCCGTAATGTCGGCATGTTCTTCCAAAAGGGCTGAAATAATTTCAATGGCCGGAGACTGACGGCAGTCGTCGGTTCCATTTTTAAAGGCCAATCCCAGAGCTGCAATTTTGGGATTTTTAATATCTTTGATTTCAGATAAAACACGCTGAGCCATTTGTTTTTTGCGGTTATCGTTTCCGGCAATGGTCGCTTCTATGAGTGAAAGGTTTACATTATTTTGGCGTCCCATATAAGCCATTGCATTAGTGTCTTTGGGAAAACAACTGCCACCATATCCGGGACCGGGATTTAAAAATTTATTTCCAATACGGCTGTCTAAGCCAATTCCTTTTGCTACTTCATAAATATCAGCTCCGGTTTTTTCGCAAAAATCAGCCATTTCATTTATATAGTGTATTTTCATGGCCAAGAAAGCATTGGAAGCGTACTTTATTGTTTCTGACGATCTGCGTTTAACAAACATGATTTCGGTTTTGTCTGCAAAAGGCTGATATAATTTGCGAAGGACATCTGCGGCACGTTGGCTGTTTGAGCCGACAATAATTCTATCGGGGCTGAAAAAGTCGTGTACGGCAAAGCCTTCTCTTAAAAATTCAGGCAATGAGACAACGTCAAAATCTGCTTGAGGGTTCTTTTTGCGGATTAAACCTTCAACGGCATCTCCGGTGCCAACGGGAACAGTTGATTTGGTTGCAACAACGGTATAGCCTGTCAAAAATTCTGCCAGTTCAGTTGCCGCAGCGTGAATATATTTCATATCTGCTTCTTTGGTAATCGGGTGAGGAGGGGTGCCTACCGCAATTAATACGATATCTGCATTTTCAACGCCTTCTTTCATTGAGGTTGTAAAACGCAGATTTCCTGAAAGGCGGTTCTTTTGAAACAGTTCTTCTAATCCATCTTCGTAGATTGTTAATTTTCCTTCTTTCAGGGCGTTTATTTTACTTGCTTCACGATCAATACAAGTGACTTCATTACCGAGTTCTGCCAACCCGACACCGGTAGGCAGTCCGACATAACCCGTGCCGATAATTCCGACTTTCATAGTTCTCTCCCAGAATTTATATTTTATTTATGTATAGGCGTGCTTAATATCTTTGTCAAATAAACTTAATCAGGGTGTGAAAAGTTGTTGAGCAAATAAAATTCGCTTGATTAACTTTTAAGAGAAGGATAATCTTTGAAAAAAATCTTATCGGGAGTGTGTTATGGCTGAAATTGATGTTTCTTTTGTAATGACTGTTTATAATAAAGAACGTTATCTTCCTTCTGTCTTACAAGCGTTATTGAATCAGAGCGGATTAAAAAATCCGGAATTTATATTTGTTGATGACTTGTCAAAAGATGCTTCCGTTGAGATTATTGAGCGCATGACAAAAGATGTTCCGAATGTGCAAATTATTAAAAATACGGATAATCGAGGGATTAGCATTCGTATAAATCAAGGTATTCGTTTGGCACATGGAAAGTTTATCAGAATGCTTGATTCTGATGATATTTTTCCGATTGATTCTACGGCTAAAATGATTGAACTGGCTGAAAAATACGATGCGGATATGGTTTATGGGACCTTTGTAAAAACCGGAAAAGATCCTGAAGAGTTAACTAATGAGTATTTAAATAAAGATTTTGATTTGTATTACAAAAAAGATGCTTTGCGTGCCGTTTTAACCGGAAGATTTACTCGTATGGGGCAACTTATTAAAAGAGATGTTCTGTTTAAGGCTAAAGGAGCAGATGAAAAAGTTTTTATTCAAGATGAAACTATTCCACTCAGAGCTTCTTTTTACGCTAACGGTATTGTTAAAATGTTTGAGAATGTGGTCTTGGTTCCCAAAGAGTTTGGAAATTTATCCGAAAATAAAATTCAGCTCGATCATGACCGTTTCATGGCTTATTATGATTTTTTAAACGAGCATAAATTATTAGATAAAGATATTCTGGCTCAACTTAATAAACGTGCTGTTTCCGCATATTGGAAATATATTCGGAAAACAAAGACATTTCCTTGTTTTTCTAAGATATTCTGGACTTATTTGAAAACAAAAATTTTCACGGCTCAGCCGAATTATGACAGATTAGACGTGATGGCTAAAGAGTTTTCTCAGGCTAAAGTTTTGCGTCCTAAACCTTATTAGTGTTTATTGTGGTGGAAAATTCTGAAATTTTGTTTGTCATTTTTAATGGCACTTTCAAATAAGTATGTGATTTGCAGGTTGTTTTTCCATAATATGTAAAAAAGGCTTAGTTGGTCTCGTTTAGAATATTGGTTAATCATATTCCACCATTCGTTCATGATTTTGATACATAGAGGATGGTTGTGTCTGCGAAAAATTATATTGTTTTCGGTCATTCCTAAATTTTTGGGAAAGCCTTCTTTTAAAAGGAATTCTTGATGGCGTAGAAGTGTTGCCTCATCGTCTTTTTTTGTTTGTAGGCAGGCTTGAAGTTCATCGTATATGCAGTGGCAACGCTTATGTGGCGGGATTGCCAGAAAAATATCTTTAGGCATTTTTTCCGTTGTGTCAAAAAGTTTTGAACTTTTGAAAAGTACGTTCGCATCGATAAATATGCTTGTTTCATATTCGGGAAACAGTTCATGAGGATGGGTCTTGTGCCATCGGCTGTTCCTTGTCGCATCGGCTTTGGAATATATCAGTGGCTTAATTTGCCATGGCCCCACAACTTTTCGTTTAAGGTATTTTGCGTTATCCGTAAAGCAAACATATAAATATTCCGGATTCAACCAGACATTAATTAAAAGACAGTCATAATCTCCGGTCAGGCAAGTATAAATGACTTTTTGCGGGGGATTTTGTTTAATTTGACAGAAATAATGCTTAAGTTGAAAGTATTTGGTTAAAGAATAAAAAATATCTTTGGAGAGACCTATAATTTTGCGTCGCGTAATTAACATTTTGTTATCCGTGTAAAAATTTTACGATATCAGTGAAAATTTACATCGTAATATCTATATTGTAAAGAATAACTCTTAAATGTTAAATTGTTGACAATATTTATTGATTTTAAATCAATATTTAATACTTTGTATGTTAGACCTAATTCGGTATAAGAGAGGAGTATGTTTTCTGTGAGTAAAATTTCTGTTAAAACTAAAAAATTATTGAAGAAGATTGTATCTTGGGCCGGTTTGTTTTTCTTTTTTGTGGCGGCCTATGTTTTGTATATGCAATTGTCAAAGTATAGTTTTAATGATATCAAAAGTGCTGTTTTAAGTATTCCTAATCATAATTTATTATATGCTTGTATTGCCTCATTTTTTGGTTATGTGGCTCTGTCTTCTTATGATTATTTGGCTTTGAAGTATGTTGGTCGTAAGTTAAATCCTTTAAAATGGATTTTTGCAGGTTTTATCGGTTTTTCTGTCAGTAATAATGCCGGTCATGCTATTGTTTCAGGAGGTACAATTCGTTATCGGTTATATACGCGTTGGCGTTTTCATGCTTCAGAAATTGTCAAAATGGTTACTTTCTCCGGTTTTACTTATTTGGTCGCTTGTTTCTTTTTGATTATTGTCGGCTATATTCTTACGCCAAATCATGTTTTTGGCGGTGGTTCGGTTTCTAAATTGACTACGGAGCTAACCGTATTGGTTTCCTTTATAGGGTTGTTAGTTTATTTGGGCGCCAGTATTTTTTATAAAAAGCCTTTGATTATTAAGGGTATTGATTTTGAAATGCCGAGTTTCCCAATGGCTTTAAGCCAAATATTTATCGGCGGAGCAGATATTTTACTTGCTTCTTTGGTTTTGTATTTTTCTTTGATTCCTTTTGTGGATATTTCTTTTGATGTTTTTATCGGAGTTTTTATTATTGCTCAGGTTTTAGGTGTGTTTAGCCAAGTTCCGGGCGGGCTCGGTGTGTTTGAGGGATTGTTTATGTTTATTATTCCGGGTGAGCACAATCAAGCCGTTTTGTTCGGTGCTTTAATTACTTATCGCATCATATATTATTTATTGCCGCTTGTGTTTTCTTCTATTGTTCTCATAAGTTATGAAGCGTATTTAAAATATGTTAGAAAACAAAAAATTGAGCGGATTAAAATTTTTAATGCGGCAAAACTTGACAAGATTAATCCCGTATAATGTTAAAGCCCCTTCACGTGAAGGGGCTTCTTGTTATTGATTGCCAAGAAAATTTTCAACTTCTTCTGTAAAATATTCACTAAAACTGATCGGATCAGATATCATGTTCGTAAGATTATCAAGTTTACGGTAACCAAAAGCAGCTCCGTCATCTATTCTGACTAAAACAACCTCCAGCGGTAAGCTAAGATTATACATTTCTATAAAATTATTTTCTTGGTCATTTTGGTAGTTAATCATGAATAAATTGTATTCATCAATGAAATTTTCATTATAGACTTCTTCTATCATGCTGATTGTTTGTGCGCAGGTATAGCATGGTTCATTGTTAAAGAAAATATAAATGATTGATTTATCATAGTTTGTTTCTGATTCTGAAAAATATTCTTCAGAGACTTGGTTGGGCATGTATCCGTCGGTATTATACACTTGTGCGGAAAGCGGGGTCGCGCAGAAGAAGCCTAAAAAAAGTAATACAGCAATTTTCATAGCCAAAATCCTTTCACAGGGAAACTGTCAAAGGATTTTGGCAGTTTCCGGTTTTATAACGCTTGGCAGGATTGTTTCAGCCATTGGGTTGTTTCTTTATCAAGCTCTTGCTGAAACTCTTGTAAAATCTGGGTGTGATAGGTATTTATCCAATTGATTTCCTGCTCGTTTAATAAATATTTATTGATGAGTTTTTTATCAATGGGAACCAAGGTTAAAATTTTAAAACAAAGCATTTCTTTATCTGTTTCGGGAATTGATACTTTTTCCGTATAGGCAAGATTTTCGATACGAATGCCGTAATTGTTTTCTTTATAATATCCCGGTTCTATGGAAGTTACCATGTGAGTGGAGATTGGGCTGTTTCCTTTTGTAGAAAGACTGATAGGTCCTTCATGAACATTTAAAAAGCAGCCGACGCCGTGTCCGGTACCATGATTATAATCCTTACCGAATTTCCATAACTGGGCTCTGGATAAGGCATCAAGGGCGCAGCCCGGGGTTCCGTTCGGAAAATAAGCAGAGGCAACGGCAATATGCGCTTTTAAGACTTGTGTAAAAGAATCTATCATCTCTTGTGACGGTGTTCCGATTGCGACGGTTCGGGTTATGTCGGTTGTTGCATCGTAGTATTGAGCTCCGCTGTCGATGAGTAGCAGAGAGCCATTTTCAAGTTTTTTGTTTGTTGAAGGTGCTGGATGGTAGTGGACAATGGCTCCGTTACTGCCAAATCCGGCAATGGTTTCAAAACTGTTGCTATAAAAATGTGTGTTTGAGCTTCTGAATTCTTTTAGTTTATTTACAATGGAGAGCTCATCTTGGCCGTTCCAATTATTTTCTAACCAATATAAAAAGCGGATAAGTGATAGTCCGTCTCTATGGTGAGCGTTTTTAAAGCCTTGCAGTTCAATAGGGTTTTTGGCGGCTTTCCACTGGGAGATTGGGTTTTCTAAATTTTCGGTCCAGATACGGTGGTTCTTCATTATATTATAAATTTGTCTGGGTGTTTGTTTGAAATTTATTCCGATGCTCTTTCCTTTGTATTTGGAAAGTTCTACTTCTATTTGCTTAAAATCATTGGTAAACAGGCTGATTTCACCGTTGCTGTCGATGAGCGCAAATGCTCTTAATATAGGCGTATCGGCCAGGCAGTCAGATCTTAAGTTCATTAACCAAGAAAGGTTATCACATTCGGTGATGAAATATGCATCAAGTGATTTTTGTTTCATAAACTCTGTCAGGTAAGAAATTTTTTCTTCCATAGAGACGCCGGAAAACTCTATTTTGTGTTCAAATATTTCTGCTTTTTTGGAGGATAGTCTGTTTCCCAGTAAATCTTTTTCATCGGCTATAAAGGTGTGCTTTTTTAACGCTCGGCCCCAGTAGTCAACCTCGCTGATAGAATGACACCATGGATTATAAATAATTTTACAAGGTTCGTTGATATTGTTTTGTATCCATGTTGCCAAGGTTTCTTTAGTGGTTATAACAGTTATTTTTGTTGTATCAACCTCTAAAGAGGCTTGCAGTTCATAACGTCCATCAACAAACAGAAAGATTTTGTCTCTGAAAATGAGTAAGTTTCCGGCAGAACCACTGAAACCGCTCAGTTCTTTTACTTTATTTTCTTCTTCTAAAATGTCTTGTCCCAGAAACATATTGTTGCGAGTTACAATTATGGCATCGGCATTGTTTTTTATAAGGTCTTTTTGTAATTCGGATAAGGTCATGGTTTTATTCTTTCTGCATAAGGGCTGCACGCCAGTTATCAAGGCTGTAGAGCCGGATTAATTTTAATTGTTGTTTTTGGTGTTCTGAAATAACCCAATCTTTTTGATCTTTTACAAAGCCGGAGAGAATGCAAAATCCTCCGCTTTGAAGATGTTTTCCCAAATCGGGTGCCATTTCTATTAATGGGCGAGCTAAAATATTAGCCAGTATAAGATTGTATGGGGCATTGTCTTTTATTTGTGGGTTTTGGTAGCCGTTGCTCGGTAATGCACTTATGTTTTTTTCAAGATTATTTCTTTTAGCATTGTCTTGGGTTACCCAAACAGATTCTTCATCAATATCAACGGCTGTTATTTTAGCTTTTTTCCAAAGTTTGCCGGCTGCTAAGGAAAGTATGCCTGAGCCGCATCCCACATCAAGTATTTTGTCAGCCTGAAAATCTTGTTTGTGGAGCTCTGAAATTGCTTTAAGGCAGGAACGTGTAGTTTGATGGTCGGAGCCGAAGGCAGTTGCTGCATAGATTTGAATCGGAATTAAGTTTGTTTTGGGTGTTTGTTCCTCATGAATGCCATAAACCAAAAAATCTTCAACTTCAAAAGGTGAAAACTTTATTACATAGTCTTTCAACCAATTGTTACTTTCTAGGTGTGTTATTTTGTATTGGGGCAGTTCAATTTGATGTTCTTTGGCGGCTTTCAACATATCATCTTCATTGAAGTTTCCACTTTGGTAGCCGATGTATTCATCGTTTCCGTCATCGTCATAATTGCATGCGGTAACTTCAAAATAGTTTTCCAAAAAATTTTCAAATTCTTCTGAAACCGGTACTTGCGGAAAAAAGCTAATTTGCCAACAGCTACTCATCATAATTGATTTATCCTCTATGGTTATAAACTTTATTTACTTCGGGAAGTTTATAGTATAATAATAAAGATAAATTTAATTTTTGGGCAAGAGACTGTAAATGAAAAATTTAAGTTGTTTATTGGCTGTGTTGGTTTTGAGTGGGTGTATTTATGCCGGAGATAATGATTTTTTCAGTCCTCGGAAAGATTTTTTTACAGCCATAAATGGTTATCTGATTGAGTGGGCTTCTTCAGAGCCTAAATTAGCTAAAACCGAAATTGTTGAAGAAAACAATTTTAAACTTAATGAGTCTATGACTGCTTTTCGCGGATATACCGTATTGAATTCTAAGATATATCATAAAGATACTTATGCTGAAATGTTACTTCGTCCGAATCATGATGGCGTGATGCATTCGGTTTCGGTACCGATGGAGTTTTCTGCTAATAAGAATTATGATGTCCGCGGGTTTGTTACCATTGATGGTGCAGACTATCGTTTGATAGACAGCGGGTTAAAAGGCTTTTATGTCTTGATTGACAGAGATGGTGCTTTTTATCAAAAAATAGGACAGGCTAAGGGAAATTATCTGGTTTTGCTAGATACAAAGTACTATATTACACCGGATGATTTGAGAATGGTTGAAGTGGTTAATACAAATTCAACACAAACAAAGCCTCGTAAAGGTTTTGATTTGAAGTTTGACGGCGTTAAAGCTAATCGGATTTGGTTCACGTATCTTGATTACAGTAATGATAAGGATAATAAGGGTTTCTTTGAAAATATAAGTTTTCCGCTTAATGCCGGTGTAATCGAAATCAACGGAATCGGTTTTAGAGTTTTGAGAGCCGATAATGATAGGCTTGATTATATCATTTTGAAAAATAAAAATTAAAAATTTGAACTTCTTGAAGTAAAAAATTCTTGCGTGTGTTTTTGCTTTGTTGTATAAAACTCGCGAATAAGAATATTTAAGGAGTTTTAAGATGTCTGGACACTCCCAGTTTAAAAATATTATGTACCGTAAAGGTGCGCAAGATGCCAAAAAGGCAAAAGTTTTTGCCAAGTTGGCTCGTGATATTACAATTGCTGCTAAGAGCGGTTTGCCGGAGCCGGATAAAAATCCGCGCTTGCGTTTGGCTATTCAGGCGGCTCGTGCTGAAAGTATGCCCAAAGATAATATTGAAAGAGCTATTGCAAAAGCCAGCCAAACTGCGGGTGGTGCTGATTATGTCAGTGCTCGTTATGAGGGTTTTGGTCCCGGTAAGGTTGCCGTTATTGTTGAGGCTTTGACCGATAATAAAAATCGTACGGCCGGAAATGTTCGTACCATTTTTGGAAAACGTGGCGGCGTTATGGGTGAGAGCGGTTCTGTCGCTTTTAATTTTGAGCGTATTGGGTTTATTGAATATCCGCTTTCTGCCGCCGATGCTGATAAAATGTTTGAAACAGCATTGGAAGCCGGTGCCAATGATGTGGTTACCGATGAAGAACATCATGATATTGAAACACTTCCTGATGATTTGGCTGTGGTAACAGATGCTTTGGAAAAAGTTTTCGGTACGCCTTCTGCCTCAAGATTAGACTGGAAACCTACCGTTAAAACTGATATCACGGATTTGGAAACAGCTCAGAAATTCATGGATTTTGTTGATGCGTTGGAAGATGATGATGACGTTCAGCATGTTTACCATAATGCAGAATTTTCTGATGATGTTTTAGAAAAATTGGCTTAGTTTTATTAAAAACTGTTTTTATAAATTACCGCTCTGTATAAGGGCGGTTTTTTATTTGGGATTAATGATTTTTTTGTAACAAATTTTTGTTCTTTTGTTTATACTTTAATAAGTTTGTTTATGGAATTGAAATATGAGAATTTTAGGTTTGGATCCGAGTTTGTCTTCCACAGGGTGGGGGATTGTTGAGGTTGAAAATAATCGTCTGAGGTATGTGGCCGACGGATTTATAAAAACAGATACAAAGTTGGAGTTACCTGCACGCTTGGCAATTATTCATCAGAAATTGGGAGAGGTTATAGAAACTTATAAACCAGATGAAGCGGCGATTGAGCAAGTTTTTTTGAATGAGAATCCTGCTTCAACGATAAAACTCGGAATGGCTCGAGGCGTAGTTATTTTGGCTCCGGCATTGTATAATATTCCGGTTTGTGAATATGAGCCGAATAAGGTAAAAAAAGCGCTGGTTGGTGTTGGGCGTGCTGAAAAATCTCAGGTTGAAACGATGGTTAAGATTCTTCTTCCCGGATGTAAACCTAAAAATAATGATTCTTCCGATGCTTTGGCAATTGCCATAACTCACTATAATTATCGTCAAACTCGGGTAATAAAGTAATAGCTCCTTTGGGAATAGGATAGATATGATTGAAGAGATTAAAAATAAAGTAAAAATTTTAATGGCCGGAAATAATGATGGTCATGGGTTTGACCATGTGTTGCGAGTTTATCAGTTGGCAGTTAAAATTGCCGAACAAGAAAAGGCTGATGTTGATATTGTGGCGATGGCTGCATTATTGCATGATGCCGATGATTATAAGTTGTTTGGCGAGGAGAATGCTCAGAATTTATCAAATGCCAGAAAGATTATGTCGGAAGTTGGCGTTGATGCCGATGTTGTCGAAAAAGTCTGCCAGATTATCGGAAGTATGGGATATAGTAAGGCTTTGAAGGGAATTCGTCCTCAATGTTTGGAAGGGAAAATCGTTTCCGATGCCGATATGTTGGATGCCATCGGGGCATTGGGGGTTATTCGGACTTTGGCTTTTGCTTTGGAAAGATGTGACGCCGCATCTGATAAAATTTTTGATCCTCTAGTTTTTCCTGATTTGAATTTGACTGCGGCAGAATATAAAAATCCGCATCGAAAATCTGATAATTTTATTAATCATTTTTTTGAAAAATTATTTAAGCTGAAAAATATGATGTTTACTTCCACTGCCTTGAAAATGGCTGAAAAACGTCATGAGTTTATGAAAAATTTTTTGTTGGAATTTTTTGAGGAGAGTAGTTGTCCGGAGTGGATAGAGTATTTGCAAGATTATGAAAAACAAAGTAAGGTGGCTTAATTTGTTTGCGTTTTGTTCTTAAGTGGTAAAATCTCCTTGAAGACTTATATATATTTGTATAGTCTTATGCCATTAAGACGAGGATGAGAATATGATTGCAAAATTAAGAGGTTTGGTTGATACAATAGGCGAAGATTATTGCATTGTTGATGTTAACGGTGTTGGTTATTTGGTCTTTGTTTCTGCCAAAACAATTGCTAAGTTGGCGGTGGGAATAGAAGCGTCTTTGCTTATTGAGACGGTTGTTCGTGAAGATAGTATTACTCTTTTCGGCTTTGCAGATGCTTTAGAAAAAGAGTGGTTTAATACTTTAACAAAGGTTCAAGGCGTGGGGGCAAAGGTTTGTTTGAGTATTTTATCGGCTTTGTCTCCGATGCAGTTGGCTCAAGCCGTTTCAGCGCAAGATAAAGCCT
The DNA here is from genome assembly GCA_944391465.1 of uncultured Alphaproteobacteria bacterium. Classification (GTDB taxonomy): domain Bacteria; phylum Pseudomonadota; class Alphaproteobacteria; order RF32; family CAG-239; genus CAZU01. The sequence goes on along the minus strand of CALXTS010000007.1, from coordinate 8,144 downwards.
CGTTTACAAGGGCAAATGGTGTAGGACCTAAATTGGCAGCCAGAATCGTTACCGAACTTAAAGATAAAGTGGTAATGGTTCCGGTTGCGGAATTTGCAAAGGAGGTCAATATGAATTTGTCTGTGAATGAACAAACTGAAAATTATCAAGATGCTTTAGTGTCCAGAGCCGATGATCCAAGTAAGATGGAAGATGCAATTTCGGCTTTGGTTAATTTGGGATATCAACGTTTGGAGGCTTATCGTGCCGTGAATCTGGCTTTGAATAATAATCCCGATGCTGATGTTTCTGAGTTAATTAAGCTGTCCTTAAAAGAGTTTGCTAAGAAAGATTAAATATGATTGATGAACGAATAGTCAGTCCTCAGAAGACTTTTGATGATGAACAATCCGCCGGAATGCCGGTTTCTTTACGTCCGGAAAAGTTAGATGACTTTGTCGGTCAGCGTCAGGTATGTGAGAATCTGAAAGTGTTTATTGAGGCCGCTAAAAGCCGAGGGGAGGCGTTGGATCATGTTTTGTTATTCGGCCCTCCGGGACTTGGCAAGACTACTTTGGCTTCAATTATTGCCAAAGAATTAGATGTCGGGTTTCGGGCGACTTCTGCGCCAATGATATCAAAGTCAGGAGATTTAGCCGCTATTTTGACGAATCTTGAGCGAAACGATGTTTTGTTTATTGATGAAATTCATCGTTTGAATCCGGCTATTGAAGAAGTTTTGTATTCCGCGATGGAAGATTTTCAGCTTGATTTAATTATCGGAGAGGGACCTTCGGCTCGCTCAGTTCGAATCGATTTGCAACCGTTTACATTGGTGGGCGCAACAACGCGTTCCGGGTTGCTTTCAACACCGTTGAGAGAACGTTTCGGAATTCCGTTGCGGTTAGATTTTTATTCACCCGATGAACTTAAAAGTATTGTTTTACGCGGGGCTAATCTTCTTGGAATGCCGATTTCAGATAACGGAGCTATGGAAATAGCAAAACGTTCTCGCGGGACGCCTCGTGTGGCCGGACGTTTGTTGCGTAGAGTTCGTGATTTTGGAATTGTGGCTCAAGCTAAAGAAGTTGATAATAAAATTGCGGACAAAGCATTAAGACGTTTGGATGTTGATGATTACGGGCTTGATGCTTTTGATCGTCGATATCTGCAATGTATTGTTCAAAATTACGGCGGAGGTCCTGTTGGGGCAGATACTTTGGCGGCAGCTCTCTCAGAAGAAAGAGATACTATTGAAGAAGTTATTGAGCCTTTTTTGTTAAAACTCGGTTTTTTACAAAGAACGCCTCGTGGTAGAGTTATTTCTGATTTGGGGTGTGAGTATATGGGTGTTCCCAGAATAAAATCAGGATTAAAGCCGGCTCCGGCACAATTTGATTTGTTAAGTGTGATTGAAAACGAAGAAAAATTATAAAGTAAGGATAATATAAATGATTATTAAACCAGTGTCTCCGGCAGAGGGAGAGTTTCGTGACAATGTGTTTTTGTATCCAATCAGAGTTTATTATGAGGATACGGATGCCGGCGGAATAGTTTATTATGCCAACTATCTTAAATTTGCCGAAAGAGCTCGGACAGAGTTTATTAGAACTTTAGGGTGCCGTCAGCAAGATGCTCTTGAGTGTGATGATAAAACAGGTTTTGTGGTCAGAACATGTGATATTGAGTATCTTTTGCCGGCTGTTTTAGATGATGAATTGATGGTTTCCAGCAGAGTTTGTGAGTTGACCGGGGCTTCCATAACCATGCATCAAGATATCATGCGTGGAGATCAAACTCTTGTCAGTATTAATATCAAATTAATTCATATGAGTTTGGCAACTAAAAAGCCAACTCGAATTCCTAAAGATTTGGCTTTAAAAATTGAACAATATTTATAAAAAAAAGCCGCTGATTAAAGCGGCTTTTAATTTTTGATGATTTATTAAAATTAATTGAAAATTTAATATTTTGTGCTAATTATAGGCTAAATTTTTTTTATTAAGTGCGTTTTTTGTTAATAAGGATATAAAAATATGGATACTCAGACAGTTAATCAGGTAGCGGAAGCTGCAGCTCAGATGTCAATGTGGGACTTGGTATGGGCTTCTGATATGATTACCAAACTGGTTATGATTGGCTTGATTGCCGCTTCGGTTTGGTCTTGGGCGATTATTTTTGAAAAATGGGGTACCTTGCGTCAGGTAAAATCTCAAACCAACAGATTTGAAGAAAAATTTTGGTCCGGCGGATCTTTGGATCGCTTATATGATAATATCGGTAATAAACCTAATAGTCCGATGGCGGCTATGTTTGTGGCAGCTATGCGTGAATGGAAACGAACCAATATTTTGAAATCAAAAACTGATCGTGGGCTTCGAGGTGTTTCTTTGCAACAACGTATTGAAAAAGCCATGACCGTATCTATGGAAAAAGAGCTCGATGCTTTGGATACTCGTATGGGCTTTTTGGCTTCAACTGGTTCGGTTGCTCCGTTGGTTGGTTTGTTTGGAACGGTTTGGGGAATTATCAATAGCTTTAACGCTATCGGTGCAACTCAAAGCAATTCTTTGGCAGCTATGGCTCCGGGTATTGCCGAGGCGTTGTTTACGACGGCTTTTGGTTTGATTGCGGCTATTCCGGCTGTGCTTGCTTATAATAAAATTACTTCGGATATTGATCGTTTTGCAAAAAAATTGGAAAACTTTATGGCTGAATTTTCTAGCATTCTTTCTCGCGAAATTGATGATACAGCTATTAAAGCTGAGATGGCAGGAGAGTAATCTATGGTTTTGGTTCCTTCAACGCAATCTTCTCGGCGTTCAAAACGCTACAGCCGAAATGCAGATATTAATATTACGAACTTGATGGATGTTATGATGGTGCTGTTGGTTGTGTTTATGGTGGCTGCACCGTTGATGACTTCCGGAATTGCGTTGGATTTACCTAAAGTCGGCGGAAAAGCTATCACAACCGAGGATACTTCAATTAACATTAGTGTTGATAAAGAAGGCTATTATTATATTGGTGATACGGAAATACCAGCTAATGAAATTGTAAAAAAACTTAATGCAATGCGTGAAGAAAATGCAGAATTAACGGTAACAATTTCCGGAGATACCGGAGCTGAGTATGGTAGAGTCATCGGTTTGATGGCTATTCTTAAAGAGGCAGGATTTGAAAAGGTTGGGTTAAAAACCGAGCCCAAACCCAGACAGTTAAAAAAGAAATAATAGGTTGTAATGGATAAGGCGTTAAAAAAATCAATTATTTTGCATATCGTAATTTTTGCGATATGCATGATAGATTTTCCTTTGTTCTGGTGGCATAGAAAAGCTCCGGAACAGGTGCCGATTATTGTTGATTTGAAAGATGTTAAAATTTCTGAAATGACTAATCTTCCTCCCAAAGCAAAAATTGGTAAGGAAGACAGAGCTGCCAGTACTATCAAAAGAAAAATTGAAAAGAAATATACTAAAGATGAAGTTTCGGAACAATCCGGAGAGAAAGAAGCTAAGGCTCAAAAGCCTGATACAAAAGAAGCCGTTGAAAAAACAAAAAATGATTTTATAGTTGCTCCGCAGCCTAAAAAACCTATTAAAGAAATCGCTAAAAAAGTTAAAGCTAAAGGTGAAGGTAAAAAGCCTAAAGATACCAAAAAGAAAGATAATAAAAAACCAGAACTCGCAAATCCTTTACGCAGTTTGTTGGCATCGGTTGATGCGCTGGAAAAGAATTTAGGACCAACGAGCGAAACGGCAGTGGTTAAAGAAGGAACTGATGTCAATAATATGGGGATAGAGGGCGGAATCGGAGGTTCTTATTTCAGCGAGCTTTCAATCTCTGAAATGGATGCTATTGCGGGGCGTTTACGTGGTTGTTGGAATCTTGATCCCGGAGCTCGCGGAATTGAAGATATGATTATTGAAATTCGGGCAATTTTGAATCAAGATGGTACGGTTCGTCGCGTGGATATTATGGATACTGCTCGTTATAACAGTGATACTCATTTCCGTTCGGTGGCGGATAGTGCAAAACGTGCTGTGTTTATTTGTGCGCCTTATACAATTTTATCAGAAAAATATGCGGATAAATATGATCTGTGGAATACAATGTTGCTGCGTTTTAATCCGATGGATGCATCCGTAAAATAAAAAAGGTATTTATATGATGGCAAAACAACAGATAAAAAAATTGGATATTTTAACCACTTTGTTTGGAGCTTGGAATTATTGTGTTGATAATCCGAAGGTAATTTCAGTAATGGCTGTTTTGAATTATCTGATTTTGCTTGGATGTGTTTATACATGGAAAAGTGTGATTCTTTTTCCGATACTGATTGTTGCCTATGCTTTCTGGGGATATTTTTTCAGAATGTATTTTAATCGTAAACCTTATTTTCAGGTGTCATCTATTTTTTATTCTATGGTTCCCTCAACCAAAATTGTGGTTTTGACTATGTTGTTTTTGACGTTGTTGGTTGTTTTGCCTTATGCTCCTTTGTTTTTGGGTTTTTCAGCTGATTTTAATGACCGTTATACGCATTTTTTGCAAAGGTATATGCAAGATTCTGATTGGGTTGATTTGGGATTGAATATTATGCTTGTTTTAGTTTCTCCATGGCTGATTTATCGTCCGTTTCTGGCGTGGATATCTGCTTTAATCGGACGAAGCGGAAAATTGCGTTTTGCATGGGAGAAAACCAGAGGAAATTATTTTGAATTTTTAGTGATAGCCATCATGTTTAATTTAGTTTCAATGATTTTGTTGCAAGTTGCTCAAGGACTTTCAATGCCTCTTTATGTTTTGATGTTGCCGCTATCATTGGTCTTTTTATTCTTAAATATTGTTTTGGCAAAGATATACGAGTTTTTTATTATTGAGTAATCTTTAGCCTCTATATTTATTTTATTAAATTTATAAATTCCTCTTCTTTGAGAATCGTAATTCCGAGTTCTGAGGCTTTTGTTGCTTTAGAGCCGGCATCGTTGCCAATGATGACGTAGTCGGTATTTTTTGAAACAGAGCCAGATACTTTTGCTCCCAGACTTTGAGCTTTAGCTTTGGCTTCCGAGCGTGTCATTTGTTCTAAAGTTCCGGTAAAGACAATGGTTTTTCCGGCAATTGGAGAGGAATAGTCTGTTTCATCAATGTAGTTTTCAATGGTAATATTTTGCTGAAGTTTATTAATGATTTCAATGTTATGTTGTTCTTGAAAAAATTCAACAATGTCGGTTGCCATAGATGCACCAATACCATCAATTGAGACTAATTTTCCGGTTTCTTTGAGTTGCATGTCATGACTAAAGGAGGCGAAATCTCCGTAGTTTTTGGCAATTAATAGGGCTGTAGCGCTGCCGACTTGTCTGATCCCTAGAGCATATATGAAACGAGGAAGGCTTATTGTTCTTTTTTCTCGGATTGCTTTGAAAAGATTTTCAACTGATTTTTTACCCCAACCTTCGCGGCTTTCTAAGTGAATCCCTCGGTTGTAAGAAAATAAATCGCCTCCGTTATTACGTTCTTCTAATGTGAAGATATCTGCCGGATTTTTTAAAATTCCTTCATGATAAAAGTCTTCAACAATTTTTTCTCCCAGCCCGTTAATATCAAAAGCATCTTTAGAAACAAAATGTATAATTCTTTCAATTGCCTGAGCGGGGCAAGTCAGTCCTCCTGTGCAACGGCGAACAGCTTCATCTTCTTCTCGGATAGCGTGAGCGCCACATTGCGGACAAGTTGTCGGAAAAATAAATTCTTGAGAATTCTCCGGACGTTTTTCTTTTATAACTTCTACGATTTGCGGAATAACATCTCCGGCTCGTTGAATAACAACCGTATCGTTTATTCTTATGTCTTTTCGTTTAATTTCATCTTCATTATGCAAGGTAGCGTGAGAAACAATAACGCCTCCAACGTTGACAGGTTCTAAATCGGCAACTGGCGTTAAAGCTCCAGTTCTTCCTACTTGAATGCGAATATTGTTGATTTTGGTTAAGGCTTGTTCTGCCGGAAATTTATGTGCAATTGCCCAACGAGGGGTTCTGGTAAGGAATCCTAATCTTTCCTGAAGGCTTATATCGTTTACCTTATAAACAATCCCATCAATATCGTAGGGAAGGGAGGCGCGAATCTCCATTAGCTTTTGGAAATTTTGTTCTATCTCGTTTAGGTTTGAGCATAATTTATTGAGTGGGTTGGTTGGAAACCCCCATGATTTTAAGTGTTTAAAAAAGTCTTCTTGAGAATTCCAGATGCGTTCTGAAACTTCTCCCCAGGTGTAAGCAAAGATGCTTAGTTTGCGTTCGGCAGTGATTTTAGAATCTAATTGTCTCAATGAACCTGCAGCCGCGTTGCGTGGGTTGGCAAAAGTTTTTTTACCTTCTGATTCATATTTTTTATTTAGGTTAAAAAAATCGGCTTTAGACATATAGACTTCACCGCGAATCTCCAAAATATCTGGAACATTGCCGGTAATATTTAGAGGGAGTTCGGAGATGGTTTTGAGATTTTCCGTAATATCTTCTCCGGTAGTTCCATCACCTCTGGTAGCTCCTTGAACGAATTTACCTTTTTCGTATCGCGCGGAAAAAGAAAGTCCGTCTATTTTTGGTTCTGCCATTAAAGCCGGCATGGCAGAAGTATTTAAAAAGCGTTTAACGCTCATTATAAAAGAATCGACTTCTTCAACGTTAAAAACATCTGCTAAAGAAAGCATAGGAAAGCGATGCTTAACTTTTCCGAATCCGCTTTTTACCGCGGCTCCGATTTTTTGCGAAGGACTATCTGTTCTGATTAAATTAGGAAAGCGTTTTTCAATTTCTTCATTGCGTTGTTTGAGCGAATCGTATTCGGCATCCGTAAGGTATGGATCATCATTTTGATAGTAGGCTATGTCAGCCTTTGCCATTTCCTCAGCAATTCTTTTAAGTTCTTCTTGAGCTTGTTTTTCTGTCAGTTCATTAACGCTTAACATGTTTATACCTTAATTGGAGTTTATTTGAAAACATCATAGTCGTTTGTATTGTTTAAATCATTAAAAATATCAAAAGATGAGTTGTTTTGTGTAAAGTTTGATAAGTGTGTGTGGTACTTTTACGGAGGAGTTTGGGATAGAGGCAATAAAAAAGGAATCTATAGGAGATTCCTTTTCATGAGATTCCTTTTCGTTTTTTGTGATTTTTTTTAGCGAATCTAGGCCGGAGATATCATCATCATCATTTGCTTTCCGTCCATTTTAGGATCCGAATCGATTTTGCATAAACCGTCTAAATCATCAAGAAAGCGCGTAAATAATGATTTTCCCAAATCATTGGTCATTTCGCGACCTTTAAAACGCATTGTAAATTTGACTTTATTACCTTCAGATAAAAACTTTTTCGCCTGTTTGACTTTTACTTCATAATCGTGGTCATCAATCATTGGACGAACTTTTAATTCTTTGATGCAAATTACTTTTTGATTCTTTTTGGCTTCAGCTTTACGCTTTTGCATCTCATACTTATATTTGCCGTAGTCTAAAACTTTACATACGGGAGGAACAGCTTGAGGTGAAATCTCTATCAAATCCAGTCCGGCATCCTCGGCTATTTGAAGAGCTTCGCGAATCGAAACTACTCCGCGATTTTCATTATTTTCATCAATAAGACGTACTTCTTTTACTTTTATATCTTCATTAATACGCGGTCCGTCGTCATTGCGTACTGGCGTATTGGTATTTTCTTTAGCTATTGTAGCCTCCTCTTAGTATGTTAAAATTTTTCTTATAATACAAAAGTCTTAAAAACATTCAAGTATAATTTGATGGCAAAGCTACGTTTTTCAAGAAGAATCTATTATTAGCTGATTTAAAAAGTTTATATAGATATTAAAACCACAGATTTATAGGCTAAATTGTTGCTTGACTCTAAAAAAATAATTATTTATTATTTCGCCATATCAAGTGGTTAATAATTTTTTAACAAATAATCAAATTTTTTTGAAAAAAAATGTTGACATATCGCTTTGAGTGTCATATAAACCACCTCGCCGACGATGAGAAGCAAGTTGATTTTGAAATTGTTGGTAGTTATAAGACAGAGTAGATAAGATAAGAGGATACGCAGGCAGTAATTAGTAGTGATACAGATTAATGCTTACGTATGAGAAAAGGACCTAAGAAATTC
>CALXTS010000006.1 GCA_944391465.1 uncultured Alphaproteobacteria bacterium | reverse complement strand
TAACTCCCTGCCGGGCAGAGTGTTTTATTTATACCATCACAAGCGCTTCCCGCCGGACACTGCGTACAACTATTGCCATTCTTATAATAACCTGCTTTACACGATACCAAATTAAATTTTGATACTGTATATGGACTTATCGCTTTACATGTTGAACAGGTTGCCGAATTGGCCGGACAACTTCCCGTTGCCCAGGATGATGGACAAGCGCAAACATAACAGGTTCCATCTTTTCCTGATGTGTTTTGTGTGGTACATGTGTAGTTATTAGATGTATAACTTGCTTTACTGCTCTCACTAATCCATGTTGAGTTTCGAACATTACATGTATTCAAAACACAGTTTGAATAAGAGGTTCCGGCACTATCCGTACAGGCATTGGATAGTGATTCACAAAGTTTCCCTGACCCTTGATGCGAGGCTATTGTATATTGAAATTTTGATTTATCACAAGAACAAGATTTATAACAGGTCAATCCGGCTCTTATAAATTGCCCTGTACACATTTGGTTTGCGCCTTTTGTAACACCACCAAAAGATTCGCAAGAAACTTCTACCTTATCTCGGCCGCCATCTTCAACTCGTCCCTCATAACTTCCTTGATATCGGGGTAAAAACTGGATTGCGGCATGCGCATATGAAAAACAAAATATTATTGCCGCTAATATACTTAAATATAAAAGATTACGCTTCTGCATGGCCGCCTCCTCAATAATAAATAAAGGTAACATGCAACAGAAAGACTTTCGGTGGCGCCGAAAATTCCTGAAAGTCTGGTGTAATATGCGGTTTTAGACTTTGTTCCGTTGCATGTTACCCTTTTAATATACTCTACTTATCACAATGAGTCAATCAATAATTTCATTGGGCGGACAAAATAAAGCCCCTCAATTGAGGGGCCTTATTTATTTGTATAAAGATTTTATTACAATTTGAGAAACAAAACTATTCACATGTTACACAGCTTGGTTTTCTATACGGCTCTTTTTCATATGTAACATCCTCATATGTCTTGGGCTCATAGACTGTGCGATATGTGGTTTTCTTATATACTATTTCTACAGGCTCCCTAACCTGTCTTACTGTCTCTTGGCAGGAATCTGTTTTGACTTCACACGGATTTTCAACCGCTTGTCTGGGGCAATATGCTCCGCCTATCTTGTTCTCACATGGATCTACATATGCAACATCTCTGTAAATACGGCGTGGTTCACGATAACGAACATATTCTACAGGTGCCTCATATTCGCGGCGAACATAACGGAAACATGTTTTTCCATCAAAATAGTCGCAATTCTTTGTATTGGTTGAAACACGATATCTGGTTACCGGTTTAACATATTCTTCATCTCCGCATAATCCATCTAAACAGGCACAGCCTGAAATCAGCAACATTGCGGATAAAATCAATAGTTTTTTCATCTTGCTTTCCATCTTTTGATTTTGACAATTTTTTCTATTTTTTTTCAAATATAGCAAAATTATTTTAAAAGGCAAGAGTTTTGTTAAGTATTTTTTAACTATTTTGTTTTTTCTTTCTTGTTTTTAATAAAAATATATTTCAGAACCATATGGGTACAGCTGTTTATTTTGTCCATTTATTGTAAAATATTTGTTATCTCCGCCTATATTTATTGCAACATAAACATGGCTGTCTTTATATTCTCTTACAAAAAGCAGAAAATCCGGAGAAACTTCTATAGTTTTGTAACTTCCGTATGCTAATGCCGGACTATAACGACGTCTTTCTATTAAATATCGCAAGTGCAATGTTAAATCGACATCTTCTTGTAATGACAATGCCGGACGAACTTCCTTATCAGATATTTCTCGCCACCCTTCCAGTCCCCATTCGCCTCCATAGTATAAACTCGGGATTCCCGGTATTGTAAACATTAACGTATAAAGAGCTTTCAACTGAGCAGGATTTTTTATCACACTGGCAATCCGAGAAACATCATGATTCTCTAAGAAAGAATATAAATTCATCCCTTTATAAAGACCATTCTCATTATCAAATTGTCTATCCAAAGAATAAGCTATTTCATACATATTATATGTGTTACAACTGGAATATAAACCTTTATAGCACTCGTAATTGGTTACGGAATCTAACATTTCCGAATTTACCCAACGATTGTATTTTCCAAAAACGACCTCTCCCATAAGCCAAAAATCTTCTTTTAATCCTTTAGTCAGCTTATGTAACTCCTTCAAAAAGCCTTTATATAGACAATGCGCACTGTCTAGTCTTATTCCGTCAATATCAAATTCTTGTATCCAATATCTTATTGCCGAAAACAGATATTCCTTAACCTCAGGATTTTTTAAATTCAGCTTTACTATATCATCGCACCCCTGCCAGCCCTCATAACAAAAGCCGTCATTATAGTGATTATTTCCATTAAAATTTAGCTTGAACCAACTGCAATATCTTGATTTTTCTTTGTTTAATAAAACATCTTCAAAGGCAAAAAAATGTCTTCCGACATGATTAAATACGCCATCTAGAACAACTTTTATGTTTCTTTGATGTGCCGCCTCTACAAATTTTTTCAAATCTTCATTATTTCCCAAGCGCCTATCAACCATAAAATAGTCTTTGGTATCATATCCGTGAGACGAAGATTCAAATAAAGGACCAATATAAAGCGCATTTAATCCTAGGTTATCCATGTGATTTAACCATGAATTTAACCCTTTTAACCGCGAGTTCGGTGGAGAAATGAAATCGTTAACCGTTTCTGCTCCACATAAACCTAACGGATATATGTGATAAAAAACGCTTTCGTCAAACCACATGGTTTTCTCTGTCTTTAATATGTTCCTCTCGGTGCCGGATAATGTGCCGGACCTTTTTTCTTTTTTGTTTCCGGTGCTTTTTTACGGTATCCTGCTCGTTGGCATAATTCTTTATCTACTTCATAAAATTCGCATTTTACCGGAAAACCGGAATCCATCCGCTCTAAATCTCCCTCTGCATCTCTTTTGTAGATTCTTGTATTACATCCCAATTGTCCGCAATTAAATGGTGCATCCAACATAAAGACATAACTGCCGTCAGGATATTTAGAAACAAAATAATCCCCTCTTCTGACCTCTTTTGGGAGGCTCTCTGCCGCCGGCCCAAATTCATCATCAAAAACCTGAGCTATTTCATCTTGGCTTATATCAATTTCATCTAAATGGGGACTATCTATATTATAAAAAAGGTAATAGTTTGGGCGTTGAGCTTGAACAGACTGGCTCAAAAAACAAAAAAACGCACCCAAAATGCCGATATGAAAATATTTCATTCGTTTTACCCCTAAATTTTATGTTTTTACGATAACTTATCATGTTTAAAAAATAAATTAATTTTTTAGCTTTATTCATAACATTAAGCACTTGTTTAAAAATTATTTATATAATGTCGCCGTTCGGAAAGATTTTTAAGGGCTTATTCAAATGAAACTCAATCAAATTCTAAAAACTAACGATGACAGAGAAATTTACTGTCTTACGGCTGACTCCCGTGAAGTTAAGTCAGGATATATTTACGGAGATATTTCCGAGGGGCAATATAATGATTCCGCCTTTGAAAACGGAGCTTCCGTTATTATTACCGGAAAAAATTATACAAAAGAAAGCACTCCGGAAACGCTTATTATTAAAGTGGATAATCCGGCTTTGGAATATGCAACTGCGGTTTCTAAATTTTATCAGCATAAGCCTCAAAATATCAGCGCAATTACAGGAACAAACGGTAAAACATCCATTGCCGATTTTATCCGCCAAATTTTAACATTAATGGGAGAAAAAGCTGCCAGTATGGGGACTCTCGGCCTTATTAAAGGAAATCTTCCCCCTATTCCTTCTCCTAATACCACACCTAATTGCGTAACCGTTCATCGCGAATTGAGCGAGCTTGCCGATGAAGGATATAATTTTGTGATTATGGAAGCCTCAAGTCATGGAATTTGCCAATACCGAATCGGAGGAATTCCTTTTAAAGTCGCAGGTTTTACAAATTTGACACGCGACCATTTGGATTACCACAAAACTATGGAAAATTATCTGGCGGCTAAAACTCTCCTTTTTACGGATATGCTTGAAAAAGGCGGATATGCCGTTCTTAATGCGGATATTGATGTTTTTGAAAAACTCTGCAAAGACTGCTTGAAAAGCGGCAAAAAAGTCGTTTCTTACGGATATAAAGGAAAAGATATTAAACTAATTAAAGCTGAACCTATGGTTCACGGACAAAGGCTTGATATTGAGTATTTTGGAAAAAATGTATCCCTTGAAGTTCCTTTAGCAGGAGAATTTCAGGCTATGAATGTTTTATGCGCTCTCGGAATGGCTGCTAAAATCACAAAAAAGCCTGCTCAAGTTCTAAAATACATAACTCAAATCCACGGAGCCAAAGGACGCTTGGATTTAGTCGGTCGCACTAAAAACGGCGCGGCCATTTATGTTGACTATGCTCATACGCCCGATGCTTTGGAAAATGTTATTAAAGCAATGCGCCCACACACAAAAAATAAACTACATGTCTTATTTGGTTGCGGCGGAGATCGTGATGCGGGAAAACGCCCGATTATGGGAAAAATTGCTAATGACTTGGCTGATGTTGTTTATGTAACAGACGATAATCCTCGAACAGAAAATCCAGATTTAATCCGTGAACAAATCATGTCTGCATGCCCAAAAGGGATTAATATTCCCAATCGTGCAGAAGCTATTAAACAAGCCATTACAAATCTAAATGAAGGTGATGTCCTTATTTTAGCCGGTAAAGGACATGAAACCGGACAATATGTTAATGGTAAAATTTATCATTTCAGCGATCATGAAGAAGTTTTGAAAAATATTTAATTAAATTTCATACCAACTTCCAGCCTCAAAATTGGCACAATAATTGCATATTGTTATGCAAGATTAAAGTGCTAATTTTGGGGCTGATTTAATATGAAATGTCTAAAAACTATAAAAACTGCGGCTTTGGCTCTTATAATAACCCTTTCCGGAATCTATAGTTTACCGGCTTGGGGAAGCTCCCGCATTAAAGATATTGCCGATTTTGAAGGTGTCAGAGATAACCAATTGGTCGGTTATGGGCTGGTCGTTGGTCTGAATGGTACCGGAGATAATATTAAATCTATTGATTTTACCAAAGAAAGTCTGATTTCTATGTTGGATCAGATTGGAATTAATGCTCGCGGCGGACAGATAAAGTCAAAAAATATTGCCGCAGTTATGGTTACAGCAAATCTTCCGGCTTTCTCCCGCCAAGGAAGCCGTATTGACGTTATGGTCAGTGCTTTAGGCGATGCGAAAAATCTGCAAGGCGGTACTCTTTTGGCTACCCCCATGGTTGGTGCTGATGGAGAAGTTTATGCTGTTGCCCAAGGACAAATTGCCGTCGGGGGTGTTGCTGCTCAAGGTGCAAATCAGTCCTTAGTCAAAGGCGTGCCAACTTCCGGCAGAATTGCCAACGGGGCAATTATTGAAAATGAAATTCCATTTAAATTAGAAGATTTAGATGTCATTCGTCTTGCTTTAAGAAACCCTGATTTTACAACTTCTCGTCGGGTTGCCGATGCTATTAACGCCATGTTGGGAACAACGGCTGCTAAGGCGATTGATCCGGCTACAATCTCAATGAAGGTTCCTTCTCGCTATAAAGGCAAAATCGTTGATTTGATGACTAAAGTTGAACAATTGCAAGTTCAACCTGACCAAATGGCGCGAGTAGTTATTGATGAAAGCTCAGGCATCGTTGTAATCGGTAAAGATGTTAAAATTAATCGCCTTGCAATCGCTCAGGGAAACTTAACCATCAAAATTACCGATGTTCCTTATGTTTCGCAACCATTACCTTTTTCTAACGGCGAAACGGTTACCGGTGTCAACTCCATTGTTGATGTCAATGAAAGTATTGATACTAAACTGAGTGTTTTGAATACGGGTGTGAATTTGCAAGAACTGGTTGATGGATTGAATACCTTAGGTGTTACACCCAGAGATTTAATAAGTATTTTACAAGCAATTAAAGCCAGTGGAGCTTTACAAGCTGATATTGAGGTAATTTAACATGATTACGGGCTTAAACATAAATAGCTATGACAACAGTCTATATGAGCTGAATAAAAGCTCAATAGCTGATACTCAGAATTTGCTTAATGAAAAAGACCGTGAAAAGGTTGAAAAAGCGGCTGAAGATTTTGAAGCATTTTTCATTACTAAGATGATGGAAACGATGTTTGAAGGCATTTCAACCGACGGAATGTTCGGTGGTGGAAATGCTGAAAAAATATATCGTTCCATGTTGCTTGACCAATACGGACGCAATATGGCTAAAACTGGCAGTGTTGGTGTCAAAGATATGGTTATGCGCTCAATTTTACAAATGCAGGAAATGGAAACCAACGGATATATTCAAGGATAGGAGCTAAAAAATGGAAGAATTACATCTTAATGACGCCGGTTCTAAACTGCAAAATCTAAAAACGGTTATTGCCAGTTTTTCTGAACTTCTTACTCAAGAAAACGAGGCTTTGGAAAAATATGATATCAGTCTCGTCGGGAAACTTTATGAGAAAAAGACTAAGTTGGTCTCAACCTATCGCTCTTTAGTGGCTTATTTTATTAAAAATCAAAAAGAGCTTACTGATTTTGATAATGAAGAAAAAAAATCTCTTCAAGAAGCTACTGTTAACCTTAATAATTTAATGCAGAAAAACGAGATGCTTTTAAAAACTCGTATGGAAGCCGGAAAAACCGTGATGGATACAATCATCAATATTGCAAAAACGGCTAACCAGACAAATGCAACATCTTATGGCGCCAGAGGAAAATACTCTCCTTTGGATAACAGCAAGAATGCTTTAGCCATCAATAGAACATTATAGGAGGCTCACCATGGGAATGATAAACAGTTTAACAACCTCTTTAACCGGTATGAAAACGGCGCAATCTCAATTAGAGCTTATCAGCCGTAATATCAGCAATGTCGATACCGAAGGTTACAGCCGAAAAACGGCAAACCAGAAAAACGTAATCTTGGGCGGATACAGCCAAGGTGTTACGTTGGGAAATATTACTCGACAGGTTGACCAAGGCTTGCTTAAAAGTTACTTAGTTTCAAGTGCGTCTTCCAGTAGTTTGACGGTTCAAAGTGATTATTTAAGTAAAACGGAATCTTTGCTCGGTTCTCCGGAAAATAATAATTCTCTTGCGGCAAATGTTGCCAGTTTGCAAGCTGCTTTTGAAAAATTTTCAACCGACGCCTCCTCTTCCGCAAGCCGATATGAGCTTATTTCTCAAGCTGAGACTATAACCAATCGCTTAAACTATGTTTCTCAAGAAATTCAAAAGCAACGTGTTGACGCAGACAAACAAATTGCTGAAGAGGTTCAGACCATAAACAGCTTGATTACACAGTTGGACAATCTTAATGATGAAATTGTCAAATATTCTGTTTTGGGTTCTAATGATATCGCTGATTTACAAGATCAGCGTGATCAGGTTCTTCGCTCTCTCAGTGAAAAGATGGATATTACTTATTTTACGAGAGATAACGGACAAATGGTTGTTCAGACAACCGACGGCGTGATGCTGGTTGATGATGAGCCTCATTTGCTTTCTCATAGTGCAATTGTCTCTGCTAGCCCTACTACTTCTTATGAAAGCGGACATATTCAGGGTATCTTTGTGGATGGGAAGGATATTACTACCAAAATTAAAGGCGGAACATTGCAAGGTTTAATTGAAATCAGAGATACGACGCTTCCATCTTTACAGTCGCAAATTGATGAGCTTGCCATAAATCTCCGCGACCAAATCAATCAGGTTCATAACCGTGGTACCGCTTATCCTGATACTCCGGATACATTGTCTGGCTCGCGTACTTTTATTACGCCGGCAACACAACAAATCAGTATTGAAAACGGCGATGTACGCTTTATTATCTTTGATTCTGACGGAAAACAAGTTTCTACAGCCTCTCTTAAAGGAGATTTAGGATTTACTCAAGGTGTGATTGATGATGCCGATATTGACGGTAATCGTCCGGCTGATAGTACAAGTTTAGCTGCGACTTTAGAGAACTGGCTTAAGAATGATGCCGATGGTCCTCAGCTTCCGGATGCGAAAGTTTATGTTAATGCTGAAGGAAAATTAATTATTGAAACCGGAGACAGCGAATATGGTTTGTCCATTATTGATGAATCCAGCTCAAATATCGGTTCAGAACAAAAAGATGCGACTATTCGTTTTGATGCTAACGGAGATGGTGTTTTTGATACCACACATAGTGGTTTTTCAAACTTCTTCGGGCTTAATAACTTTTTTGTCAGCAATTCCGAAGTTTCGACTTATGACTCTAAGGTCATGAATATTAACAGTTCTTTGGGTATCAGAGATACGGTTACACTGAGTTTTTCTGATAAAGCTCATAACGGACAAGTCGGTACCGTTGTTATCAAACCTACAGATACAATTGCCGATATTGCTAATTCAATCAATAATGATCCGGTTTTAAGCCAGACAATAAAGGCTTCTGTGATTAAGAACGGAAGCGGATATATGTTACGCATCAGCAATTATGACGGCACACAACTTGAAATTACTGAAAATGTAGCCCCCGGAGGAACAGCGTCCGGTTTACTTGATAAAATCGGTTTGGCTCCGTCCAGCGCAATGGCCGCTGAATCTCTCAGTGTCAGAAGCGACTTATTAGTAACTTCCGAACTGATTGCCGCCGGAGTTCCCGAGTATGATAAGTCTAAAGGCGAATATGTTCAAAATGCTGCTAGTAATGCAACAGCTAACGCTATGGCTGAGGTTTTTGTTGGAAATACTGAATTTAAGCAGAGCGGTACAATTTCTCAGACGAAAACAACTTTATCCAATTATGCCTCAACTTTTGTCGGAAATATTTCTTCCATGGCCAGCACTTTGGAAAGCAATGCGACTTATCAATCTCAGCTCACGTCTTCCATTGCAACTAAAGAAGCTCAGCTCAGCGGCGTGGATATTGATGAAGAATTAGGGCAAATGATTATTTTCCAACAAACTTATGCAGCTTGCGCTCAGGCTTTTACCGCCTCAAAAGAGCTTTTAGATATGCTGCTTGGGATTGTTCAGTAAGGAGATGAAACATGACTAGAGTTCCTACATATGCAACTTATATGAATTTATTGAACCAGTCTCTTTCAACGAAGAGTCAGTTAAATTTGTATTCTTATCAGGCAACTACAGGGCTTAAAGCTCCTACCTATGCCGGATATGGTTCTCAAGCCGGTACTATCGTCAGTTTAGAGTCTTCCATCTCCATGACAGAATCTTATTTGGAGAATAATAAAAATCTTAAAATTGAGATGGATGCCATGAATACGGCTATGGAAACGGTTACCGATGCCGTTAATGATCTCAAAAGTATGATGAATTCTTTTAGTGGGATGGATTTGAAAAAAATTACTCCTGACTACACCGGCGGTGAAATTAAATTTACCGATAATAATGACGTTTATAGTAATGAGACAATTACAATTGACGGAGTTCAATATACTTTTACGGATAATAACAACGGAGATAATATTGATATCTCTAACCTTACAGATGCTGAGGGAAATCCTTTAAATCCCGGTGATGAAGGATATGCTGATGCCGTAATGCAGGCGCTTTATGATAAAGTTCATGCTAAAAATCCTGATATTATTTTTAATGAGGACGGGGCTTTACAAATGCCTCTTTACACCATCAACGGGACATCTTCTGTTTTAAATGCAAATGGTGTGGAAACAGGTGAACCGCATGAAATGAACTCTGAGCAATTCCAAGAGTTAAAACAATTGCAACAATTTGCTTTTACAACTATGCAATTGTTAGCTGATGCTCTTAATACCCAGGTCAACGGGAAATATGTCTTTGGCGGCGGTAATAATACCGAAGCCCCGGTTAGCTTTCCGTTCTCTTCTTTGGAAGAATTTCAGGCTTATTATGACGGGATTAATATTTCTTATCCCTCTACACCAAATGCTAACTTAGCTAATCGTTTTGTTGATGCTGAAGATACCGGAAAGCTGACATTTACACCTACCGGTGATAATACCATGACTATCAGCGCGGAAAATGCGGGTGGATTTTTTAAAGATACTTTAACCGCAAACAGCGAAACAACCGGAAACTTGACTTTTAACAAAGACAAGAATTCTGTTCGTGCCAGTGAATACGGGGCATTCTTTGCTTATAAAGCCGGCGACACCTTAGTTATGGAAGGAACTAATAATGGTTTAGATGGTGTTTATACGGTTAAATCGGTTTCTGAAGACGGAAAGACTATTGTTTTTGAAGATAATCAACTTTCCGATAAAATGGTTACGGACACTGCTACGGTTGATTTTGCCGCAGGAGATGATCCTGTTAAATTCAGTTCTTCTTTTTCCATCGGATCTGTTGTTGATTTATCCGGTTTTACAGATAAAAACTTACCAACGACGGTTCAGGTTACCGGAATTAGTGATGATGGTAGAACTTTGACTGTCACGGCTAATCGTATTCCCGAAACCCAAACGGAAGTAGAAGCCTCCAGTCGTTGGAGCCTTAGTACTCAATCTTATTACAGCGGTGGGAATTTTACTTCGGAAAGAAGAATCTCTTCTGACAGAACGATTACTTTAGACGTTACAGGTAACAACAGCGCTTTTGAAAAACTTTTCAGAGCTCTTGGGCAAATGGCTCAAGGAAACATTGTTGATACCAGAAATCCGGCCGAAGAAGTTGATGGATTGATTGATAGTGAAAAGACTTATGATCTTTTAGAAGAGGTTTCAACACTTATAAATGATGCCGTTTATAACAATGGAAATACAAACGGAGAACTTAATTCGAATTTATACACCATTATTACAAAACTCAGTAACAACTCTGTTGTTTTGAATAATAACGATGAGGCTTTAACTCTTGTTCAAAATAACATGCAAACCAGCGTTGACAGTATGAAAACCGTTGATAAAACTGAAGCGACGGTTAAAGCTCTTGAAGCTCTGAATACTTTGCAAGCCTCATACTCTGTTATGCAGTCTATGATGAGTGTATCTTTACTCAATTATTTGAAATAAACGCTCTTCTTAAAATCTAATCCCCCTCAGTTAAATCTGAGGGGGATTTTTTAATGCTTTGCTGTTATGTAAAATGCTATAATTTTCTATTATTCTTAACAGCTTGTTTTATATGGATAGACACAACTACAATCATTTTGAGCACCGCCTCCATTATATGTAATAACACGTCTTCCATATTCCCAACATGCCGCATCATCGGCTGCTTTACTCGGGTCTCCTTGGAATTTAGTCATACATCCCGGATAAACTGACATATCATATATCTCTTTGCACTTACATCTCTGATACTTTTTTTCTCCATCCGGAGTGATACACATAGTATTCTCATCTAATTTGACTATTAGTTGAGTTCCTTTATCACTTTGTACTGCACATCCTTCTTTTTTATTCTTTCCATTATAGTAACTTCCATACCACGGAGAATTGGTGCAGAATAGATTTGTGTCCTGTGTTACAACACTGTATTTATCGCAATCTACAACCGTATTACTGGATGGGCATCCGCATGATTCATATAAAGTGACGTATGTTCCAAATGTATTTTTTAAACTTTCGGAACTTCCGGTTCCAACCCATTTTACTACGCTATCCGGAGCCTCCTTTGTTGAACGGGTTGCACAGCTTTCATTAGTATACCAATCTTTTTTTAAGCATTTAGCCCAAACTTTTCCGCATCCATCTTTAACATATTCAAAGTTTCTTTCATCATTACACTTTGCTTTAACCTCTTGTTCAAATATTGTGCGGGTTGCACTGCTTGCTGTCGGATCATTAACTGATGATAACCAATATCCGTCATCTTCATACTCATCTTGAGTTTTATTTGGAACACAACCGCAATAAGATTCATTGTACTTTTTGGTTATGGTTCCACTGTTACTGACCTCTAAACAATAATCTGTCATTTGATCTTCAGTTGTTGTCCAATCATACTGATTGGCTTTTGCTTGGCATTCCGACTGTGTGATATAGTTTCCCAGACATTCACATTTTTGATATTTTCTCGTTGTTTCTCCAATTACCCATTCTGTGCTGGTTGAACCATCTTCTCCTGATACTTCCTGAGAAGTCATTTCTGCCGTTTCGCAATAATCACTGTCATTGCTTTCATATTTGCTGCTTGTGTAATTCTCGCTACTACCAGGAATTTTTTCGGAATCATCATAACATTGATATTTATAATCAGACTTACAGCTACAGCCCATATATCTTTGTGTAGATGTCAACAACCCATTAACATACTTTTGTTCTAAGCAACGTTTATCACTGGTTGTTGACGGAACCGTGACCCCTTTGTTTGCACCTGATGCTTTGCAATCAAACTGGAATATAGTCGTATCACAAGTACAAGTATTGTAATAGGTTACTCCATCTTCACCTAAACAATAGCCATTTCCCGGCTGTTGAGCATTTCCTTCACATGTCAAGTTATATTCATTGCCACACTGACATTCTGAATATTTTGTTGTACTATCACCACCTAACGGCGTACACTTTTTACTCTCATCTTGTGGTGCTGTTAAACCTATTCCTCTTCCGCTTTCATCTGCCGTACACAAATACTGATACTGTTCTTCACAATTACAATATTTGTATAATTTCGCTGCATTGCTGTATTTTTGGCAATAACCCTGTCCTGTCTCTACAAAATGTCCGTTTCCGGTACATGTGTATTGGTATCCTTCAGCACAATCACAAGACTCATAAAGCGTTGTCCCTTCAACAGCTTCTCCTGTTGCACTGTCATAGGTAACCGGTGTACAAGATTTCTTTCCGGCCGGAATAATTCCTTCATTGCCGCCACTTCCGCTTTCAGCTGCCTGACAATCATATTTATAAATCGTATCATTGCAGGTACAAGATGCATAAACTGTCGTTCCTGAAGTTCCGTTCTGATTCAGCGGAGTACATGATGTCCCCTTGGTATTGGTTTTATTAGGACATTCAACATAATTGCTCGGGCACTTACATTCTTTGTAAAGTTTATTACCGTTTTCATCAATACAATAATCGTCTCCTAACGCTGAGGTTTCAAAACCTAAACATGCATATTGATATCCGTTTAATCGGCAGGATGATGTTTCTTCGCAAACGGCATATTTAATCACCCCATCTTCAATACAACTTCCGCCCATTCCTTTTTGAGAACTTGTACATACGGAATATGTCAGACTTTGATTTGCGCTACAGGTTTCCGTAACTTCACATTGGCTGTAAACCGTACCATTTACATCCGTACATTTTTCAGCACCCGATGCAGCACCGGTTTCAGAACAGCTTTCCCAGTTTTGCGGACAACGACACTTATACATTAGCGTTGTATTATCCTTCACGCATGGTTCATATTTTTCCTGATTGGTATCACAAGCCAATTTATGATCTGAGGTACATTCCGTTGCCGGTGTTTCACATGCTGCATAGTACTCAACACCATTTAATTTGCATGATGTACCTACTCCGACTTGTCCGTCAGTACAAATTTTATCAAAACCTTTAGCACAGACACAGTATTCAAAATATGTGACATTATTTCTTGTGCATGCATTTACACCAACAAGATACTCTGCTTGGCAAGTTTGCGTTTCTCCATGGACGCACGTTCCTTGATCAACACATTCTTTGTAATAGTACTTACCTTTATAGATTAATGGCTCACCCTTACCTATTGTATCTTCAGCACAGATTTTCCACTCAGATGGAACCTGACAACTTTTATATCCACCGATGTTTCCTAAATTATCTTGGCAAGCATCAACCCCTATTAACGGCTCCGGACAAGTTTCCGTGTGTTGCCATGTGCATTCGGTTACCGAACATTGATAATATTTTCCGCCACATCCGTTTGGTTTTATCACTCCCGTAGGCTTCTTGCCTCCCGGACATCCATAATAGTTATCCGCCCAGTTTTCAGGTAATTCATCCGGTTTACACTCACAGGCTAAATATTTTCCGTTACAGGGTTTTCCAACACCGACATTACGCTCACCGTCACATTCTTGATTATAGTCCGGTGTGCACTGGCAATATGGATAAAATGTTAATTCATTGCCAATTTGACCTTCCAATGTTTCATCATAAACTTCCAAATCTTTGGAAACGACTTGAGAACATGCTCCGCCGCTTAGCATTCCGGCGCAGTTGTATTTATGATATTTATAGGCTTGGTGGCAATCACAAGATTTATAATGATATACGCCGTTTTCAATAATATATTCTTTACTCAAAACGTGGCGAACCGGACATGATGCCTCCGTTACCGGAAAATCACTCAAATTATAATAGCAGTTATAACCGCGTTTATTGTTATCTGAGCTGTATTCACATAATTGTGTTTTTGCTCCGGTACCATATTTTGTTGTACATTCATTTTCCGTTGATGTTACTTTAATTGTATAAGACGTATTTTCCGTACCGTCACTATTCAAAATATGTTCACCGCATTTGGCCAATAAATCTTTTACTTTACATTCCCCTAACTTAAAGTGGTCTTGACCATCTTTCATTAGAGTTGAACCTTCACCATACTTACACCAAGACTTACCACCGGCTGCCGGTTTTTTTACAGGAACAGTGTAAGGATAATCGCAAGTTTCCGTATATGTTCTGGCATCACATGTACACTGGATGCTTGCTTTTCCATCAACATTACAGAAAATACCGGTTGAGCCGTCTCCATAATGTTCTTGACAATAAGCCTCCGCTGTACCTGTATATCCTTCCGGCTCAGCTTCAATTGCAACGGTTGAACTTTCTTCTACGCAGTCGTTGTTTTGGCAATCTGTTTCTTTGTAATAGGTTACATCTCCTATTGTACATGCCAGAGCATCATCTTTAGGGTGTGTATTATCACTCAACAAGCATTGAGACACATAATCTGCTCCACAATAGCATGGGTAGAATAAGCTATGATTACGACTACAAGTCGGTTCTTTTTCATTTACGCCGTATGTTGCCCCTTCTCCTAGCAGAAGTTTACACTCTGCCTCACTGGCTTCTTCCTCTTCAATATAGGTTATACCTTTTCCATTCGTCGGAAGTTTATCGCATTTGGTATAGCATTGAGCATATTTTATAGAATTTGCATCAAGTCCATCAAAACTACATTGCAAACCTGAGGCTTCGGTATCTCCCGTACAAACTTGATTTCCTCCGGCATCCTTTCCGTTTATATCAACCCAATCTGACGGACACTTACAAATAATTCTTTGCTGTAATAAATTATCCTTTTCATAACATGTCGATTCAACTGTTCCGTTGATTCCTTCGGATACACATTCTTCTGCACTGTAAAACAGGGGTCTATCCGTCGGACAGATGATGGCAAAATTATTGTATTTTTTGCTGGTCAAATTATCATATGTACAAGCAACACCTACTCCGGTGAACTTTTTCAAGCATTCTGCCTCTGTATAGAATATACCATCATAAGTTACACCTTTTTGCCCTTCAGATTCCGAACTTGCACAATATTCTTCCAAAGTCTGATAACCATCCGGACATCCACATACGTAATATTTTGCCTCATCCCCGAATTTATTAAAGCATTGAGTAGTTACTTTAGCCGGTTGCCCGTTTACCATCGGACATTCTTCAGCATTTGTAACAACCGGCGTTAATGATGTGTTATTACATTGTGGTAAGCATTCAGAATATTTCGTCTTGGTCGGATCATATGATTCAAAATTACAAGATGTTCCGCCGCGAATCTTTGTCATATCGACGGCACCGTCTTCTGTATAGCACTGATTATCAAAGTCTGACGGACAAGAACATACATATTTTGCTACGCCCTGATTATTTTCATTATAACATACCGTATATTGTGGGGTACTTCCATTAATTGAGCAATCTGATGGATTATCAAAAACAGGACGATCTGTCGGGCAACGTTTGGAAAATTTAGTGAACTTATCAATCTTTAATTTTGTTGTTTTATCAACATCAAAACTACAAGGAACACCTTCTCCCACATAAACCGATTTACATGTCTCAAGTGTGTATGCTTGCCCGTTATCATCCAGTTCTCCTGAGGCTACAACGCCAGCGCAATATTCATCCAAACTTATGTATGCTTTTGGACAACGACAAACATATCTTAAATCGTTAACGTCCATATAACATGGATCATTGGCTATTTCATTCCCCATTTGACACTTATTCAGACTATCGGCTATGGTTATGCTTTCACCTTCCGTTTTGGTATAAAAACTACAACGTGTGGCGAAACCTTCATATTTAATTAAATATGCTTGCGTTGTATTGTCTTTATATGCCTCAAATTCACAAGGGATTCCCAAACCTATCGTATAACTTTGACAAGTATTTATTTCTTCCGGATCTGTATATTCACTTTCACAGTGGTCTTTTATACTGGTATAGCCACTTTCCGGACATGAACACCTATATTGTTCAGTCTCTGATCCTGCAATATAACAAGCCTCATATGGTGTTTGGACACCATTTGACAGTTTACATTCTTCTGTCGTTGCTGCAATGTATTCAGATCCATCATTTGCACATGCTGCCGAACATGTTTCATATTTTGGAGTTGTTTTACCTTCTAAAGTACAGATTTTTCCGGCTCCATGTAGTTTTTCATCTTGAGCCTGACAATCCTCTTCTGATCTATAATTTACACAACTACACTGCCAATAAGCCTCTTCTGTTTCATATTCATTCTTGAAACAAGCCTGATGCGGTGGCGTTTCCCCATACGGAAAACAGTATTGATAGGATCCCGTTTTACCTCCCGGAACAAAATTGCTATAACAAGTTTTACTAGTGGTTCCATCACCATTTTCTAGACAACAAATCTTGATTGTCCCTATTGATGATGCACAAGTTGATTTACTGTAGCCTGTCCCTGAACTGCTGGCAGCATTAGCACAGAACCATTTTCCTGATGCTAAATCGCTATCACCACCTTCATTGTTGTATTTTTGTGAAATTCCTTCACAGCTTTCTGTAGTCGGATTGCTGGTAATCTTTTTACCTTCAGTTGTTTCATCACATACAGGCAGGCATAATTGATATTTTACAACACCATCTTCCGTAATACATTCTTTTCCTCCCGGAATTGTTCCTGACGGACATGTAACTTTATAACTGTCCGGACAACGGCAATATGCCTTTTCAAAATAAAAATCCTTGGTGGAAATATCTGTCAAACCAAAGGCTCCTGAATAAGAAACCCCTCCATTATCATTAGAAATCGAATTTATTTTAACGTTTGCAATCTTGTTGTTCAGAAGATACGAATCATATCCAGGATCTGTATTTATTGTACTAACAGGAACCGCACAACGGACAACTTCGGCATCTTGCGCGGCACACCCATTCATAGATGTCCCCTCAGCAACAGAAACCTCCATCAAATCGGCATATTTTGTTGTCGGACACAGAGATGCACACCCTTTGTATTTAAACTTTGCTGTATCGAATTCTGCAGAAAGTCCTTTATGTTGCATACATGTATTATATGCAGAAGTTCCTGAAGTATAGTTTGAGCTACAGAATGCATCACCTACAGGACCTGAATTTTGAGCATCCCAATAGCAGTAATCATAATATTGCAATCCGCTAACCGTGTAAGTTGAACCTGATGATGTGAATGTATAGAATGATGGAACCGCCTGTCTTGAAACAATAGGAACGACCTCAGCTCCTTCAATATCCCCTTCCTCCAGTTTACAACTCTCTGCTGTATAGGCATATTCTTCTGGACATGTGCAAGTATTGTAGAGATTTTTATCCGTGTTTTCTCCCTTATCATCTGTTGTTTTATCAATATAGCACATCTTACCTTTTACGCCGGCAAGGAAACCACTACTCGGACAACTGCTTTTTGGGGTCAAACTTGTGGTAATAACCGTACGGTTATTCATAACCGTCATATTTGAACTTGTACAATCCGGATATTGGCACTCCGGCTTATATAAAGTTGTTGTTTGTAAATCACAAATTATCGGGGAACGGTCATCCGTACATGTTGGCATCAGAAGTTCTGTATAAGAGGTTGGACAATACCATACATCTAAAACATCTCCCGATGAATCGTAACATTTTCCATTTTGAATGGCATCGGCTTGACTTGGCGCTGTATTTGTAAATGTTTTGGTGGCGTCTTCACTGCGATTTTCTAAAACTGAACAATGGGGATACGCGCAGAACTGTTTGGTAGCATCGTCCTCTGAACATGACAGGTAACTTCCCTCCATATATGAGCGCCCCAACAATGTTCTACAGTCACTCTCACTAGTAACCTCTTCTCCTTTAATATCTGCACAATTGAGCGTTGACAATGCTTTGCATTCTTTATATTTCAGAATCGGGTTTCCCTCAGAATCGGTACTCTTACAAGAAGGGCCTGACGGAATTTCATCACTACCGTCACATGTTTTAGAATATACTGACGAACAGGTACATGTATATTTTCCACCATCACATTCTGTTGCCGTGTATTCCGATGCACTTGAAACGCCTAATACTGATTGGCAATCTTCTGCTGTATATGAAGTATAATAACCACACTCGACTCCACTATATGTAGAAGTGTAACCGCCATCATCGGAATTTAATGGTGAAGACAATGACCGACTGCTGAACTGTGTCTCATTAATTGACACAATTGCAGCAACCGCTATTTTTGCTATAAAAAGCACACTCAAAAAAAGGATAAACTTTTTTAGTCTTAACATTAAGGTACCTGTATTTTATCTATTAAATGCATTTAGTTTAAATGATAATATCTAATCCGTAATATTGCAATTGTAAAAATGAATTATGAACCCAATTTTTCATAATTTTAGACAAATTTGCTTCAAAAATAAAATCACCTCAACTTAATTCTTGTTGAGGTGATTTCTTTCTGTTTATTCCGCCGTTCCGTTAACTTTCTCGCGAATCGTTTGGAACATGATATACAGTAACGGAATTATTGCTAAACCGGCAAAGGTTCCTACTATCATACCATAAAACACTGGAACTCCTATCGCCACGCGGCTTGCCGCTCCGGCCCCGGTCGCCACAATCATCGGGAGCACACCGAGAATAAACGTGAAAGCTGTCATCAAAACGGCGCGAAAACGTTCTCGTGTTCCGGTAACTGCTGCTTTAATAATGGTTGAACCACGCTCCCTTTCTTCTTTGGAGAATTCAACAATCAAAATAGCATTCTTTGCAGCTAATCCGACTAGCAAAATCAAACCAAGCTGAGCATATATACTAAGCGGCAGCCCCGTTATAAACAGACCAAGCAACGCTCCCAACATGGCAACAGACACCGATGTTAATACCGGTAATGGCGTTGACCAACTCTCATATTGTGCAACCAAGAATAAATATGCAAAAGTCATTGCCAAAATAATCAAATAACCAATCTGTCCGCTACTTGATTTCTCTTGATAGCTCATGCTTGACCAATCATAACTGAACCCTGCCGGAAGTTTTTGCGAAAGTTTTTCTACGGCAGCCATTGCCTGACCGGTACTTGATGATGGACTTTGAACCGCAGTAATCTCTGCACTTGGATATTGGTTATAGCGTGTTACAACACGAGGAGCTAAAACCTTACGCAGATTTACCACTGCCCCTAAGGGAACCATTTCTCCGTCATTGTTCTGAACATAGAGATTCTTAATGCTTTCAATATCCTTTCGATATTTCCAGTCGGCCTGAATCATTACTTTATTCACCTGCGTTCCGAAGTTCACATCGTTGATATAGCTAGACCCCAAATAATTTTGTAACACACTGAATATGCTGCCGATAGAAACTTTCATTGCTTCGGCTTTCTTTCGGTCTATATCTAAGTAAATATTGGGAGTTTTAGCCGTATATGTCGAATACGCATAGCTTACTTCCGGAGACTGATTCATCAAAGCTAAAATACTTTGCAAAGCAGCATCTATCTTTTGAGGATCATCCGTATCTAGAGATTGAAGTCTGTAATCCATACCTCCGCTCATACCAAGCCCCATAATTGCAGGGGGTTCAAAAAGCTGAACCTCGGCTTCCGGCAAACCAGAAACTTTTGCTCGTATCCGATTTAATATGTTGGTTGAATACAAATTATCATCCGTGCGTTTGTTCCATGGTTCTAGCGTTATGAAGGTTAAAGCAACGTTTTCTCCGCTGCCGCCAATCATACTGACACCAACAACACTCATTACATCAGCAACACCTTTCTCTTCTTTTATCAAAGGATAAACCTTATCTACAAATTGCTGTGTACGAACTCGGCTTGCCCCCTCAGGAAGCTGAACGTTCATAAAAATAACGCCTTGGTCTTCTGATGGGATAAATGATGTTTGGCTGATGTTTAACAAGCCACCGACACCCGCAAACAATAGAACCGTGACCAGTAAAATCACACTTATTTTATGCCCAACCAAACCTACAAAAGCGGCATATCTGTCTCTGGATTTATTAACAACTTTGTTAAACCAAAATAAAGGCCCTGACTGTTTGGGTTTAAGCGGACGCAAAATCGTGGCACAAAGTGCCGGAGAAAGTGTTAATGCATTTAATGATGAAAATGCAACCGAGGTTGAAATTGCTATTGCAAATTGTTGGTATATTTTTCCGGTAATACCGCCCAAAAAACCAACCGGCACGAAAATAGCCAGCAACACCAATGTTGTTGCAATAACTGCACTGGAAACCTGTTCCATTGCTTTTATGGTTGCCTCTTTCGGAGACAACTTTTCATTTTCCATTAAATACAAAACACGTTCTACAACCACAATAGCATCATCAACCACCAATCCGATTGCCAACACCAAACCGAATAATGTCAACATATTTAAGCTGAAACCTAAAGCCAACATTACGGCAAAAGTCGCAAAAATTGATACCGGAATCGTTAATGTCGGAATTAAAGTCGAACGCCAATCTTGTAAAAAGATATAGCAAACCAAAATAACCAATGCAAAAGTCAAAATAAGCGTAAAGACGACTTCTTCAATAGAGGCTGTAATATATTCCGTAGAATCGTAACCGATGACATAATTCATATCCTCGGGGAAATTCTGAGCTAACCTTGCCATTTCTTTTTTAACGCCGGCCATTGCCTCCAGTGCATTGGCTCCCGCTAATTGGTTAATTGCTATTGCTACGTTTGGCGTATTGTTATATTTTGATGTTGCTCTGTATTGCTCTTCTCCAATTTCAACTCTTGCAACATCTTTCAAATATAACAAACCTCCTTGCTCCGCTGTCCGGATAATGATGTTTTCAAAGTCTTCAACCTCATTAACACGCCCTTGCGTTTGCAATGTATAAACCATTTGTTGCGTTCCGTCTCCGGGCATTGCACCAACACTACCCAATGACGGCTGGTAGTTTTGGCTTTCTATTGCAGATGTAATACTTGAAAGCGGAATGTTTAACGCCGTGATTTTATCGGCATCTAACCAGACACGCATACTTAACTTCGACGAATAAACATTTACTTCACCAACACCGGGCACACGTCCCAAACTGTTTTTAATATTATTTTGAACATAGTCAGCCAATTCTAGCTGAGAATATGTGCCTTTGGGTGAGCCTATCGTAATGAAACCTAATGTGTTTGATGAACGACTCTTCACCGTTAAACCCTGACGCGTAACTTCCGTCGGAAGTTTTGATTGTGCTTGCTGAATACGGTTTTGCACTTTTACCTGCGCCATATCCCTATCAACGCCAACCTTAAATGTAACCGTCAGCTGATAGCTTGAGTTTTCTGAAGAAGAACTCATGTAGAGCATGTCTTCAACACCATTAATTTCTTCTTCCAACGGGATACCAATGGTTTTAGCCACAACTTCCGCGCTTGCTCCCGGATAAGTCGCCGAAACGACAACTTCCGGCGGCGTAATTTCTGGATACAATGAAATAGGCAATGAAAATACTGAAATAACGCCGGCAAGAACCAATACGATGGAAATTACCATCGCAAAGCGTGGGCGTTCAATAAATATACGGGAAAACATCAGTCTTTACTCCTCAATACTTTCTTCTTTTACGAGTGATGCTTTGACCTTTTGACCATTGCTAACTTTTTGTAAACCCTGAATTATAACTTTATCTTCCGGATTCAGTCCTTCCAAAACAACTTGCTGTGTTCCGATGATGTCACCGAGAATAACGCGTTTTTGCTCTGCAATGTTTTCATCATTCACCGTAACAACATATGAGCCGTTAGAATCTTGAGCGATTGCTGCTTGCGGAACCAACAAGGCCATTTTATCCTCTCCACTGCCTATGCGAATATTTACATAGTTTCCTGGGGTCAACAAATTCTCTTGGTTGCTGTATTCCGTATAAACCGCGATAGTTGCCGTATCTGTGTTAATTTCATTGTCTGAAAAACGCGAACGCAAATGATTTTCCAAAACTCGACCATTTGGAAGAACTAATTCTGTTTTTAGTTTAGGATCTTCATTTTTCTTATGTGTTTTATATGTCTCGCGCATATTTAACAAATCTTTATCCGTAATTGAAAAAGCTACACGAATCGGATCCATTTGGACAATACGTGCCAAATTCTGGGTGGTGGAACCGACATAGTTACCTTCCGTTACCAAAGCCTTACCAATATATCCGGTAATCGGCGCTTTAATTTCCGTATAATCTAAATCTATTTTTGCCAAATCTAAATTTGCTTGGGCTTGGGCTACTGCCGCTTTTGCCTGTAAATAATCACTTTCGGCATTATCCAAAGTTGCCTTTGATGCATAATTTTGTTTGCTTAATGATGACTGGCGTCGAAAATCTCTTTCTGCTCTTACCAAATTAGCCTTAGCGCTGTCCAATTCCGCTTGACGGAGTTCTACATTTGCCAGATATCTTTTTTGTTCTATGACAAAAAGCAAATCTCCTTCCTGGACCAGAGAACCTTCTTGGAATAGAACTTTTTCAACATATCCTGTTACTTGTGGTTGCAAATTTACGCTTTTTATTGCCTCCACATGACCTATAAAACTCTTCTTCGGGGCTATATTTCTGGTTTCAAGCTCTTGAATTAATACATACGGCTCTCCTCTGGCTCCGGCACCCATCATAGCACCACTCGGTGTTAATCGTCCTTTTAAAAACCATCCAAAATACGCACATAAACCAAAAATTACTACGTTTTTAATTATAACGCGGTTCCTAATCATTTGAATCTTTCTCCACTGTTAATCCGTCCATTATCAAATCGAAGCCTAAGAGCATCATTTTCGGTAAATTCATCGGCTCTGCTCGACTGACATAGGCACCGAGAATCCCTCGCCACATATACATGTTTAATTCGGCGAGTTCTTCGATATTCACATCTGCCTTTATTTCTCCACGATTTTGTAATAAAGTCAACGTTTCTTTAAATAATTTTAGTGGATAACGACGGATGTCTCTCACTTGTACCGATACTCTTTGAAAAATAGCTTCTGACCATTCCATTTGCAACATGATAAAGAATAAAAATTTGCAGTATTCCTTATCATTTTCTATATCTTCGGCATCCTCAATTATTGCCTTCCTTAAGTCTGATACCGTCTGTATACTACGCTCTTTTGAGAATTGCTTCTGATGCCTTGCACTAAAATTCTGCCTTATAATTTCTGCCAATAAGTCCGCTTTGTTTCTGAAATGCCAATAGACTGCTCCCTTAGTCAGATTTATTCTGCGTGCTATTTCATCAAATGTTGTTCTGGAAAAACCCTTTTCATAAAATAAGTTAAGAGCCGAATCTAGAATTGCTTGTTTCGTTTGCTCTGCTTCTTCTTTTGTTCTGCGTGCCATTTAGTCACCTAAAAAAAATATTTATACTGTTACGAATGTATGTATAACTTAAGTTTTTTTGTTATCAACTCTTTTTTTGAAATCTTTTAAAAATTGGTATGTATAAATTAACTTTTTTTTAAACAACAAAAAGCACTGAAAAACTTATAGTCTTTCAGTGCTTTGAATTTTTTACTGATTTTAAATTAATCGATAAACACCGGCATTTTGCAACGATGTCTTAAAGCCCATTCTTGCCAATAAGCCTCTGGAAGAGTATTCCCAGCGTCTAAAGCTGTGTTCAACATCTAGGGAATTCGGACAATACGGATTATAGAAACTATATCCTTCAATTCTATTGCCTTCATCAATAAAATACCCTTCAACAAAAATCGTGTTTTTATTTTCTTCTTCAATTCTGGAAGCTCTTATCCAACGCTGGATTGCCTGCTGCATATTTTCCTTGCTGAAAACAATATGGAAATATTTACTCTCCAAACCTAAGCCTTTACGATTATTATCACCAAAGACTATGTCTTTTGAGTAAGATATTTTCCGTAGCTTATCCAGAAGTTCTCCATGCTTTTCAAATCGGACAACTGCGGCTACAATATTTGGAATCTGTTTGACGACAACTTTCTTACCAAAGGTAAATTCATTTTCCAAAACAATTTTTACCGCGTTATAAACACGTTCTGTCTGCAAGCCTGCTTTTTCAAGTTCTGCTTGAACTACATCTATCGATGTTCCTTCAAAAAACAAAAAATTTGTTCTCATGATAAATTAAATTAGTTAATAATATTTATTAAAACACAAAGCATACAATTTAATAAAAAACGAAGTGTGAAATATAACACCTCGTTTTTCATTTTCAAGAAAATTTTTATTTTTTTACTAACCGAATAATATCTTTATCTTTCTTTTCGGATTGCAGCGATATTCCTTACATAAGCTATATCTTTCTCCATATCTTCCATATTAACGGGAAGTTTTCTTCTCCAGTTAGGATGTTTGTCTCTATCCGTACCCGGTAAATTTTGCCTTTTTTCAACGTGTAAGATATCTTCAAACTGTGCTAAAAAAACAGAGCTCGGAGTTCTTGATACAAACCGATGAACTGCCTCCTCTATTCCTTCCGGATATCCTTCTCCGTATATATAGTTGCTTCTACGCTTATTATCTTCCGGCCAAACTCCATTGCTATCCAGCGCAAACAGTAACTTCCATCTGTCTAATTCGCGTTTATGGTATGCCTCCGATTTAGCGGCTTCCGTTTCTATTAACCCTAATGAGTAGCTTAGTTCAATATCATATCCAAACCACCACATCCTTAACGGCGGCATATCATGTGTTCCGACAGATACAAATGCACTCTGCGGATAACCAGATGGAGATACAAAATCTCCCCAACCCGAATCATAACGTTCAGACCACAAAACACTCAAAGGATGAATATTTCTTTCTTTAAGCGTATCTAAAAATCCTTCCGGTACATTGCCTATTGCCTCGCCGACTATTGTGCATTTGTTTAAATGACTTTCTAGGGCAACGATGTTTATCATATCCTTAAAATTGTAGTATAAATATGTTCCGGACATTCCGTTAAACGGAATAATATATAAACGCATTAGACTCATAACATGATCTATTCTTAGGGCCCCGGCATTTTTCATATTCGCACGCAAAATTTTTACGAACGGCAGATATTTCTGCTCTTTTAATTTACGCGGATTAAAAGCGCCTAACCCCCATTGCTGGCCTTCGGGGAAAAATGCATCCGGCGGAGCTCCTGCTCCTGCCTCAGAAAGAAAAAGTTCTTGATTTCCCCAAAACTCGGCACTGTCTTGTCCAACACCTACAGCCAAATCTCTGTAAAAACCTATCCCCATTCCTAAATCTGAAACATTATTTTGTGCCGTATTAAACTGGCAATCTGCTTCAAACTGCAAATACTTAAAGAAATCTATTTTATCTTTATGTTCTTTGGCATAATCTTTTAGCACCTTTGAGCTCGGATTACGATATTCTTCCGGCCATGCACGCCATCCGCCCCAAACGGTTTTACTTTGCTCATCATAGACAGACTGAAATATTGCCAATTTATCCAGCTCTTCACCTTGTTCTTTACAAAATCTGGCATAGGCAGTTTTGCGCTCTTTATTCTTGCTTTCTTTGAATCTTTTGTAACAACGTTCCAAGTATTTTATTTTGAGATTATAAACCCTGCTGTATTGAATAAGTTCTGAATTTCTCAGCTCTTCAACTTCTTTTTGAACTTCTTTCATATCTTCCGCATAAAATTCCGGAACTGCCTCTACATCAATATAAATCGGATTTAAAAATAAGCGGCTTATTGAATTATAAGGACTGGCTTCTTCCGGAAAATTATGCATTAAGACATTCAGCGGATTTAATCCGATAATTGAGGCTCCTGACTTGGCTGCGATTTTTACCAATGAACTCAAATCCGTAAAATCTCCGACACCCCAATTGTGTTTACTCTTAACAGAATATAATTGGACGGCAAATCCCCATATTTTTTTATTTAATGACGGACTTTCGTAGCATCCTTTGGGAGAAACTGCCAAACAACTTTTATAGTGCTTATTCTTTAGTTTTAGATTTAAATCATAGTATCCATATGTAAGCGGTGTTTCAATTCTTACAATCATCCTTACATATGTTTTTCCATCTATTTCTTTTTCTGCGTTTCCATTCACAATTTGATATGAAACCGGAATATGGTCATCACTGTTTTGATTTTTAATTTCAAGTTCCATATATTCCGAAATATCCGAACTCTGAATTATAGCATCAAATTCAATCTTATCACTTTCAACAACATAGATATCATCTAATGTTTTTTTCCATCGTGCTTCTTCGTATTGCTTGAGACTCTCTTTTATCTTTTCCTCATTTTCTGCATTATAACCCAACATTTTAGCAAAAAATTTTATGGTATCATCTCCGACCTCATATTCTCGGCGAACCATTCCTGCATCTGAAAAACGGGTCGATACTCCTAATTTTTCAGCCAGTTGTTTTAAGCATTCTTCCATAAAATTTCCCCTACTTAAAAAATTATTTCTTTATTTCGAACGCCAATACGCTCCATGCCGGAACTCTTATTGCACTTCCGTTTGAAACCTTTTGACTTTCATCAAAACTATCCGAACTATCTAATATCAATGTCCATTTGTATTCTTTTTCCAAATCAGGAAGATGCCATAACATTTCATTATAATTAGCATTAAAAATGCACATTACAAATCGACTTCCGGTATAGACGCAATATGATAAACATTTGCGATTTTCTTCATGCCAATTACCGCCGTTAAACTCCGTCCCATATTCCGTGTACCAGGTAATATCTTTATATCCGCTTTTATCTATCGGACGGCCGGTAAAAAATTTATTTCGTTCAAAAATTTTCAATTTCCGACGTAAACGAATTGCTTTTCTAAAAAATCTTGTCAATTTTTTATGATAATCGCTAATCCCTTCCCATGCAAACCACGTTATCGCATTATCCTGACAGTATGGATTGTTGTTCCCTTGTTGCGTATGCGCTATATCATCTCCGGCTACTATCATTGGAGTTCCGAAAGAAAGCATCAAGGTAGACAACATGGCTTTGGCTCGGGCTAACCGATTATCGCGTATCAAATCGTTATCTGTTTCGCCTTCATTCCCCGAGTTCCAACTCCAATTGGAATTTGTTCCGTCTCGGTTTTCTTCTCCGTTGGCTGAATTATGTTTTACATTATAACTGACCAAATCTCTCAGATTAAATCCGTCATGTGCCGTTATAAAATTAACACTGGACCAGATATCGCGATTTTTATAATTAAATACATCACTTGAACCGGCTATTCGACTTGCAAGCTCCGGGGTTTGATTCATATCCCCTTTCCAAAAACGACGAACCGTATCGCGATATTTATCATTCCATTCTGCCCATCCGGGTAAAAAACCTCCGACCTGATATCCGCCATGTCCGATATCCCACGGCTCTGCTATCAATTTTACTTTTTTCAATTCAGGATCTTGCGCTATTGCATACAAAAACGCGCTTTCTTGCGTAAAGTTCGTATGTTGGCGGGACAGTGTTGACGCCAAATCAAAACGAAAGCCGTCTATGTGAAATTCTTTGACCCAATATCTCAAAGAATCCATTACCATTGTCAAAACATATGGATTTTGGACATTGAATGAAGCCCCACATCCCGTAGAATCGTAATAATATCTTTTATTCTCACTTAATGTATAATATGAAAGATTATCTATTCCTCTGTAGCATAAAGTCGGACCAAGCTGGTTTCCTTCTCCGGTATGATTGTAAACAACATCCAGAAAAACTTCCAACCCATGTGCATGCATATTTTTAACTAAATCTTTTATCTCGTTAATACTATTGCTCGCCAAATATGATTGTTCAGGGGCGAAGAAACTGAAACTTTCGTATCCCCAATAATTATCCGTTACATATCCTTTTTTATGACGATTTCCGAAAAATGCATGTATCGGCAAAAATTCGACTGCCGTTATCCCTAACCACTTCAGATAATTAATCACGCTGTCTTGAGAAAATCCGGCAAAAGTTCCTCGCTTGGCATCCGGAACATATGGGTGCAACATCGTATATCCGCGGAGGTGTGTTTCATAAACCACAGTTTCTTCAAACTTATAGTTTGGACGCTCATCCCCTTCCCAATCATAGCTTCCGTCCGTTACAACACTTTTGGGAACATAGGGCGCAGAATCCAATGTGCTAAAGGAAAGGTCTTTATCCGGACTTTCGGTATCATATCCAAAAATTGCTTTGTTCCAAATAAGTTTTCCAATAAGCCTTTTTCCGTAAGGGTCTATTAAAAGTTTGTTTGGATTAAAGCGATATCCTTCTTCCGGTTTGTATTTTCCATATACACGATATCCGTAAACTTGTTCCGGCTTAACGCCTTCAAGGTATATATGCCAGATATTGTTATCATTAACCGTTATTGCGTAACGCTCCAGCTCTTCTGCTCCGGAGGCGTCAAATAAGCATAATTCTACTTTTTCGGCATGAGCGGAAAATAAGGCAAAGTTCACTCCTTTTCCATCATAGTTCGCTCCCAATGGGTAACTTGAACCTTCAGATATTTTAAACTTTGCCATATATTTTCCTTTTTTTATGTTATCTCATCGGCTTTAATACAATAGTCGAAAGCGGCGGCAGCGTTAATCTGATTGAATATGGTTTGCAGTTCCACTCCACATCTTCTGCCTGCATAAAGCTTTCATTTTTTACTCCGCTTCCCCAGTAGTTTACATCATCACTGTTAAAAATTTCTTGATATGCACATTTTTCATTTACACCAATACGAAAATCATGTCTGACTACCGGAGTAAAGTTACAAATTGCTATCAAATAATCTCCAGGATTATAACCTTTACGCATATAGGCAATAACGCTGTCATCTGCGTTTGAATGTTCTATCCACTCAAATCCTCTGTAATCAAAATCTTGCTGATATAACGGAGCATTTCCCTTATACATCAGGTTCAAATCACGTACGCAGTTTTGCATTCCTTTATACATCGGATAATCAAGTAAGAACCAACGCAAACCTTCATCTGCATTCCATTCCCAATCTTGTGCAAAATCGCATCCCATAAAGAGAAGTTTTTTGCCGGGGTGCGTGAACATAAAACCATAATACGCTCTTAAGTTTGCAAATTTTTGCCATTCATCTCCGGGCATTTTTGATAACATTGATCCTTTGCCATGAACAACTTCATCGTGAGATATCGGCAGAATGAAATTTTCATTGAAAGCATACAACAAACCAAATGTAAGCATTCCATGATGATATTTTCTATGTATCGGCTCATGAGAAATATACTTTAAGGTATCATTCATCCAGCCCATATTCCACTTATAGCCAAAACCTAATCCACCCATACTGGTCGGACGTGAAACCATCGGCCACGCCGTTGACTCTTCCGCTATCGTTACGGCTCCGTCAACCTGCGAATAGGCCAACTCGTTCATCCGACGTAAAAATGCGATTGCCTCAATATTTTCATTACCACCATAGATGTTGGGAATCCATTCTCCGTTTTTGCGAGAATAATCCAAATAAAGCATTGACGCTACAGCATCAACTCTCAAACCATCTATATGATATTCTTTTAACCAATAAACAGCACTCGCACACAAAAAGTTTGCGACTTCCGTACGTCCATAGTTATAAATTTTTGTACCCCAGTCCGTATGTTCTCCTTTACGAGGATCTGCATGCTCGTACAAATGCGTCCCATCAAACTCATTTAATCCGTGTCCGTCTTTTGGGAAGTGAGCCGGAACCCAATCCATAATTACACCTATTCCGGCTTGATGAAATCTGTCTATTAAATAACGAAAATCATCCGGATTTCCGAAACGTGACGTTGGGGCAAACATTCCGATTACCTGATACCCCCATGACCCATCAAACGGATGCTCTGCCAATGGTAAAAATTCAACATGTGTAAAGCCCATATTTACAACATATGGAACTAACGTATCTGCCAATTCTCTATAGCTGTAATAATCATTGTTTTCTTTTCTGCGCCATGACCCGAGATGGACCTCATAAATTGACATTGGTTTATCAAATGAATTAGCTTCTTTTCGATAATTCATCCAACCATCGTCTTCCCAATGATAGTTATTGATATCATAAACAACAGATGCCGTATTCGGACGTTTTTCCGAATAAAATGCTATCGGATCTGATTTTACCAGTATATAATCCTCTTGAGATTTTATCTCAAATTTATACAATTCTCCAACGCCAATTCCGGGAATAAATATATCCCAGACTCCACATGATGGATGCTTGCGCATGACATTTACACGTCCATCCCAATTATTGAAATTTCCGACGACGCTAACACGTTTGGCATTGGGCGCCCATACGGCAAAACTAACACCTTTAACACCATTCATTTCAATGGGATGTGCAC
Source organism: uncultured Alphaproteobacteria bacterium (assembly GCA_944391465.1). Classification (GTDB taxonomy): domain Bacteria; phylum Pseudomonadota; class Alphaproteobacteria; order RF32; family CAG-239; genus CAZU01. Next base: position 33,623 of record CALXTS010000006.1, on the reverse strand, counting down.
CTAATTTTTTATACATTTGCAAGTGATTTCCCTCGGCCAACAGGTAGACATCCATATCTCCTAAAATTGAGGGAAAACGATATACGTCTTCTGCGACATAAGTTGTTCCCATGTCGTTTATTATTCTGAATCTGTATGCAAAATTTTCAATTTTTCCAAGCTCTATTTGATAAAAACCACGAGGGTCGAGCTGTGTCATTAATCCTAAGGAATTATTTTGATAATCAATAACTTCAACTGATTTTGTATGCGGAAGATAGGCTCTGATAAAGACCTCTTTGCTTCCTTTATTTTTATGAATTCCGAGAACTGCAAAAACATTTCCGTGGTCGCCGTTGATGACTGCTTCCATCTCTTCTTTCGACAATAAATTTTCCATAAATACTTCCTTAAAATTAACACGATAATTTGAGACCTCAGCCAGATTATTCAGGACTGTAAAATTATCTATAATTTCTAATAGCTTTAAATGCAAGTATTTTAAATCCGGATTAAAAAATATTTTAGAAATTTAATAAAAACAGGAGATTAATTGTTGACGTATTAAATTTTAATTGTATATTAATTTGTGTTTACCAAAAAAACTTATTTGGAGTTAGTAATTATGATTAAAAATTTAGAACAAGCTATCAGAGAAGCTGCTTATTATAACTGGCAAAATGCTGGTTGTCCGCAGGGTCAAGATGAATATTTTTGGGCTATGGCTGTTGAGCAAATTTCTAATTGCAAATGCAATAAATCTTCTTGTAGCAAATCTTCTACAAAGAAGACTACTTCCACAGCTAAGAAATCTTCTTCTTGCAAGACCTCAACAAGCTCAAAGAAATCTAAGTAATTGATTTTTTTAGTGTTATTTGTAAAAGCCTCTGTATTTAAGAGGCTTTTTTTATTTTATTTTTGATGCGATAAAAATATAACCCCACACTTTTTTTCCGGCCTCTGTTCGTAAAATTTCATGCTGATTTTCTTCTACCTTTAAACCACATTTTTCTAATGTGTTTTTTACATATTCTTCCTTATGTTGGAATCTTCCCGAACTGTGCAAAAACCATGGAGAATCATTGTGCTGATTTTCGGTTACGGAAAATATAAAATGACCGTGCGAATCAAGATGTTTGGATATTTGCTTAAATACTGAAAATAAATCTCCGAAATATGTAAAAACATCTCCGGCTATTATTAAATCACTAAAGTTTTTTGAGTGCTGCAAATAGGTTTCTATATCTTCACAAATCAATTGATTATAAACATTTTTTTCTTTAGCAACTTCCAACATTTTTTCGGATAAATCAACTCCTGTCAGGATGTGCGGTTTGGCGTACCCTGAAAGAAATTTTCCGCATAATCCGGTACCGCATCCTAAATCTAAAACTCGCATCATTTTTAATGATTTTTTTGAGATATTTTTTTTGATATTTTGCAAAATTTTTTTAGGGACGCTGTAATCTAATTTTGCCAAAGATTCATCAAATCCGGAAGCAAACGAATCAAAAATTTTTTTCAAATATTCCGTATCTGTTTTTATAATTTCTGTATTACCTTTTAAAGAATCCGCAAAATATTTTACTATCGGATTATCTCCGTATTTTTGTTCCCATTTTTCAATATATGGCTTGATGAAACCTATTGTTTTTTCTAACCCAATCTCATACAAAGTATAACCCAAATTTATATGGTGACAATCTTCTCCAGAACTTAGTTCAACCGCAGTCCACGCCATATCTAGCGCTTCTAAGGTTTTCCCTGTATAAAAAAATGCCTGACTCAAATTATTATAAACCCATGGGTTGAGCGGATCTAAAGCTTTTAAATGCTCTAAAATTAAAATAGCATCTCCATAATTTTCTTGCTCTAAATGAATTTGCGCTTGTAAATTTAATGCAAAAACATTTTCAGGATCTTGTTTTAGAATCTTCCAACAATAATGCGTTGCTCGAAAATATTTTTTCATTTGCAAATATGTATTTGCCAAATTGCCCCATATGTAAATATCGTCTCCGGATAATTTTTGAACACGACGATAATATTCTAATGCTTTTTTATAATCTTCTTCCAGAAAATATATGTTCCCTAAATTCAGTATTACGGAAATATTTTTGGAATTCGTTTCTAATATATCCAAACTCAATTGTTTAGAATCTACATACTTTTGTTTTTTATAAAGTTCTAAAGCTCGTTTGGAAAGATTATCTATATCTAGAATCATCGTTTACCTTTACTTCATAAGATTTGAATATATATTAATATAATTCTCAATAAGGAAAAAAGTGGTTAAGATGCTTTATAATTATTCACAAATTTGGAAAATTTCTTATCCGATTTTAATTGCTTTATTAATTCAGCAACTTATCGGTATAACTGATACTGCTTTTTTAGGAAGGCTTGGTGAAATTGAGCTCGGGGCCTCAGCTATTGCCGGTGTTTATTATATTATGTTTTTTATGCTGGGTTATGGTTTTAGTATCGGCGCTCAAATCATTATCGCCAGAAGAAACGGAGAATGCGCTCAAGAAAAAATCGGACCGATTGTTTATCAGGGAATGAGTTTTCTTTTTTTATGTGCAATTGTTTTCATTATCTTGAACTTACTTTACGCTCCGCAAATTATGCATCTGATTTTATCTTCCGAGAAGATATATCACTCCTCCCTAGAATATTTAAATATCAGAATTTTTGGATTTTTATTTACTTTTTTATTGGTTATGTGGCGTGCCTTTTATGTCGGAATTATTGATACAAAGGTAATTACCTATAATGCTTTGGTTATGTTATTTGCCAACGTGATTTTAGACTATCTTCTTATTTTCGGAAAATTTGGTTTTCCGGAAATGGGAATCAAGGGAGCCGCTTTAGCTTCCGTATTATCTGAGGCTCTTGCTTTACTTCATTTCTTTTTATACACATCTTATCACATAAATCACTCTCAGTTTGGTTTCAATCATTTGCAATTTTGGAATCCAAAAATTTTAAAAGAAATTTGGTCTCTTTCCTCATGGACAACTTTGCAATCTTTCATTTCTATAGCGGTTTGGTTCTTCTTTTTCATTGCTATTGAACATCTGGGAGAACGTGAGCTTGCCATTTCTAATATACTGCGAAGTATTTCATCTTTTCCGTATATGATTGCGGCTGCTTTGGCGGCAACGGCAAATTCTCTTACCGGAAATCTTATAGGTTGCGGCAAAAGCAACCAAGTTATGAAAACTGCGAACGCAATCATTATTCTCGGTTATGTTATCGGGTTAAGTGTTGAATCTTTTATGTGGGCTTTTCCAAATCTGACCATGAATATTTATACTGATGACTTATCTCTTATTGCAGAATCGAGAAACGCCTTTTATGTTATGCTTACTCTTTACATTACAACGCTCCCAGCCATTGTTTTATTTAATGTTGTTTCAGGATCCGGAAACACCCGTCTTTCAACTTTCATGGAGTTGTTTTCCTGCGCTTTTTATTTCTTAACAATTTGGCTGATTGTTGTTCGGCTCAAATCTGATATTGCCTGGGGATGGGGATGTGAGCATATTTACAATATCATTTTATTCATCTCAGCATATATTTATTTGAAAAAATTTAAATGGTGTTGCAAACCTATTTAGGACATTTGCTATGTATGAAGATACTCTTAATCGTTTAAAAAAGTCAGATTTTCGCAATCGTTTTAAATTGCGAGAAGCTGAAAAAGTTTATATTCGTCAAAAAGGTATGGATACCATAAAAAGACACACACAAGATTTCATCGCCCGCAGAATAGCTCCAGACAACTTACCTAATGACGGACGGCAGACTCCCATGAAAGGGCACCCTGTTTTTATTGCTCAACATGCGACAGCTTGTTGTTGTCGGCAATGTATAAAAAAATGGCACGGATTTTCCGATAAAGGTGTTTTATCTGCAACTCAACAAGAATATCTTTGCGGCTTAATTCTCACATGGATTGAAAAACAATTAGATTAATGCACAAAAAAAAACTCCGAACAACTCGGAGTTTTCTAATGGTAGGGGTAGTCAGACTCGAACTGACACGGCCTGAGGCCACAAGATTTTGAGTCTAGCGCGTCTACCAGTTCCGCCATACCCCCATAACATTGATGGAATAAATAATATATTTAATTGGACTCGTCAATAGTTTTTTTATATAATTTTGAAAGTTTTTTATAAGGAGGGAATTTATGCATATTCTAGTTATTGGCGGAGCCGGATATATAGGAAGCCATGTGGTTAAAGCTCTCTTAAAAAATGGGATGGATGTTACTGTTTTTGACAACCTGTCCTCCGGCGACAGAATCAATTATTTTCAAGGCGCTGAATATATTGAAGATGATATCCTTAATATCCCTGCTTTGGAAAAAGCTCTCAGTAACAATATTGATGCCGTTATTCATTTGGCTGCCAAAAAAGCCGTTGGCGAATCGATGGAAAAACCTGAGTTATATGCCGTGAATAATATTTGTGGGGCTATTAATATCCTCAACGCCATGAGCAAATTCGGTGTTAAAAATTTAATTTTTTCTTCTTCTGCCGCTGTTTATGGGATTCCGGAATATGTTCCCATGGATGAAAACCATCCTATAAATCCCATTAGCTTTTATGGCTTTACCAAATCTGACATGGAAAAATATTTTGAATGGTACGATGCTTTGAAAGGAATCAAATTTGTTTCTTTGCGCTATTTTAACGCTGTCGGCTATGATGAAGACGGTGATGTAAAAGGGCTTGATAAAAATCCACAAAATCTCCTTCCTATTGTGATGGAAACGGCTAAAGGAATCCGCTCTCAAATGTCTATTTTCGGTAACGATTATGACACTCCGGACGGAACATGTATTCGTGATTATATTCATGTTACCGATTTGGCTGATGCCCATGTTCGTGCCGTAAAATATCTTAGCGACGGAGGCAAAAGCCAAAAAATAAATCTCGGAACCGAAAAAGGCGTTAGTGTTTTAGAAATGGTTACCCGCGCAGAAAAACTTATCGGCAAAAAAATTAATTTTTCTTTTGCGCCCAGACGTGCCGGAGACCCTCCGATTTTACTTTCCTCTGCACACAAAGCCAAAGAAGTTCTCGGTTGGTCTGCCGGCAATTCCAGTGATATTGATAATATCATTCTTTCAACTTGGAAAGTTTATAATTTATAAAAGTTTTTGAAAAACAAAACCTCCGAAAAATTTCGGAAGTTTTGTTTTATTCTAAAGAGAACTATTAATTACATTTATAGTTAGCATACCACGTTCCTGTCTTAGATGATGTGAAATATCCATCATTTAATGTTGCAAACTCTGTTGCATTATCAATTGTTGTACTACTTGAACTCATGTAATATACCTTATTTAAACTACAGTTATATCCACATCCACTTACAGTATTCTGAGCGTAGAACGTAGCTGTTTGACTATCTGGAACATATAATTCTGAACATACTCCTCCTGACCATGTTCTTGTTGTTGGATTTACATTATCTGTATAAACTTTAACTAAAGGATTTGTTGTATTTTGAAAATACGTTACAAAATCATTAGATGAAGCACAGCCTTTAGACGGATTGACTGCTTCTGGCGTTCTTGATACCCCTGAGAATTCTGTACAAAGTATCTTTGGTTGATAGGATTGACTGCTGTCTCTATCTGCCGGAGAAAGCATAACAGTTACCGTATATTCTTTTGATTCTGTAATTGCAATATTCACAGCTCCTACCGATGACGATAAATCCTTTAACTCCCATGATTCAGAACCACTTGGGCTATCATTAGCCATTCCATACCCACTGAACGAAGAAAAAACATCTCCTACAGCTACATTTTCATAGACAAAAGACCCATATGTTCCTTCACTTAAATTACCCAAATAGGTACTTTCTCCATTCTTTTTAGCATCAAGTCTTACTATTTTTATCCCTGGAGAATAAAACCAATTAATAATTAGTTTAGGTTTTCCTGCCGGCTTACAAAAAACTTTAGAATTATCAAATGGACAAACAACAATATTTGAATCTCCACATTCTGCTTTTGTATATTTATATCCTAACGCATCACAATCTGATGCTATACATGCACTTTGTGCGACTCGTTGATTAAATATTATGGAGAAAACCACAATACAATATACTAGCAATAAATTTCTTCCTGAGTTTTTCATTTTCTTTCTCCTCAATATTTAATCAATAGCAAAAAACTTTGGCACTATTAAATAAGCATTTCAATTCTTGTTGTGATTCTGAACAGCTTTCCCATTTATATCCCAAAGTATCGCAATCTGTTGTAAATGGTATTGGACAATCACCGATATCATATCCGGCATAACCGGTAGCACACGCTGTCGGAAGGTAGCCATATTTGTATGAGGTTCCGCTACAATTGGTTGGACTACAAGATGCATAACTACCAATTCCCGTTCCCAACTCAGAAGCGTTGGTTATTGCCGATGATTTAAATATTGTACAACTTTTACCATTACATGCTGTTGCTCCTTCGCATGAAACAGCTGTACAACTTTTTACACAACTTCCGTTACTCCAGTAGTAACCACTTTTGCATGTACATTTTTGATATTTTCCGCCGCAAGAACTACCATCTCCGCCACTTGCATTTGTTATACTACTGCAATTATATTTATAACTGCTGTCACAATCTGTGCAACTATAACAGGTTAATCCCGTCCGTGGTGTCTTACTCGTACAACTCTTTGTACTATCCGAACTTTCCAAATATCCGTAATCCGAACAGGTTTTTAAGACACATGAGGTGCCACTGACTTTATAATCTGTTTTACATTCACACTTTCCACTTGTCGCATTCCATGTGGCATTTGTCACACAGCTACATTCATCATATAAACTGTTACAACTATTACTACTCTGCGTCGTAGAATTTATACCACCTGAGCAATTATACTTATAAACATTGGTATCACATCCTGTGCATGAATAGCAGGTTAATCCTGTACGAGGTGTTTTCTCGGTACAGGATTTCGATGTATCTTTTGATGCTAAATATCCATAGTCCGAACAGCTCTTTAAAACACATTTTCCTCCAGACCATTTATAATCTGAAGTACAGATACATGATTGATACTTTCCACCGCAAGATGCTCCTGAGCCTCCGGAATATCCGGTTCCACTACAAGTATATTGATATGATGAAGAGCAGACACCATCTCTTCCTCCGGTGCTTGTCCTATATGCAAATTCTCCCGTATATCTTGGTAATGATATAATCCCTGCGGAAACTGTTGAGGAAATTAATACTGCTACAGCTACTGTGAAGAAAATTTTAATCCAACGCTTCTGCATGGCCATCCTCCTCAATTTATATTTAAAAGCAATATGAAGAACATCACTTTGACATATGAAAAGCGTTCCCTGACAAAATTGATGCGGGTGGATTAGGGAATATTTCTCCATACTGTTTATTTTATTATAAATCTGCATCTTGCTTATGTCAATCAATAATTTTATCAGGAGGACAAAATAAAAAGCCCCGTTCTTGTTAAACGGGGGCTTTATCTACTAGTCATTTGTCTGCTTATTTATCTGCGTTTCCGCCTAAGCCTTTGGCAATATTCATATTTATATTTATCAGAATATTTAATTTTTCGGGAGCAGGATGTGTTAGAATCTCCACAGTTCTTTGGAATATAAACATTGCCAGACTTAATATACTTTTCTTTATTTCTTCCGGCAAAGGCGTTTCATTCTCAGCTACTGCCGATGCTAAAATCGCCCACAATTTTCTATTCTTTTCTAACGCCTCTTCCAGCTCGGAGTTCTTTTCATCCCAATGCTCCTTAATTAGGTTCAAATGAGATGCCGTTTTTATCAGCGCCCGACTTTCTAGTTCGGACTGCTTCATTCCGGAAACCTCTGTTTGAGCATACTTTTGAGAAACGTCCATTTTATTTGGTTATCCTTATACAAAATTAAAATATTTTTTAACTCTATTATTGTATTATACTTTAAGTTACAAAATAGTAAATATATCTTATTTGCGAGAAAAAATGATGAAATTTAGCGCTAAAATAATTCTTTTATCTCTGTTTGTGGCCTTTTTTAGTTCTAATTGTTTTGCTTTTGTGAAATATGAGGAGAAAATGGCCAAACGTCTCGTTCGAGAAGTTAAAGTTACCGGTTTCCTTGATTTTACTCCTTATGGATATAACATCACGAATCCTCAAGGACGCCAAGAATATCATACCGTTTTTTCTCCTTTACTTGAGATTTTTAAAAAGGATAATAACTTACAGCTTACTTATAAAACTCGCAAAAAAACTTATGATGATTTTGTTCAAGATGTTCGACGCGGTGATGTCGATGTTTTGCTCGGAGCCTATTACAATACTGAAAAATACCATGGTTTGGAATTAATTTATCCGGCTATTATCAGCAGCCCATTAACAGTATTTGTTCTTCCGAATCGAGTCAACGACATTAAAGAAATTGATGATTTGAAAAACCTTAAAGGTGTTCGCTTGGCTGATGAGCCTCTTAACGACTTTGTTAAAGAACAAATTGCTCAATATAACATTGAAACCGTTGATAAACCTTATGATTTATTTGAGCGCCTTTTTACAAAAAAGGTTGATTATATTTTAGTTAACCATTATCGCGGATTAATCGAAGCTGCCAAAATCGGTCTAAAAAATCAGATTAGCGTTGCCAAACAAACTATTTGGAATATGCCGATGTTTCTCGCGGTTTCTAAATTTGCAAAAGACCGAAAAATGATTACAAAGCAACTTACAACCTACTGCAAAAATGAAAAAATAAAACAGCAGGTTTTGGATAACTTAAATTCTATTGTAACTGATATTGAAAAGCAGTACAGCGGTGTGGTTCCTCCGACTTTTGGGTTGGAGAATCCTTCTCAAGAAAATACAACAGATGAGAAAATTTCTCAATAATACTTCTGCGTTTACTTGACCTTTAAAAACTATCGGTTACTATATTAAAAACTTTTTCAGAAAGGCTTTTTCAATGGCATTATTAATTCATCATCCGGTTTCTCCTCTGGCTCGCAAAATCAGAATCATGATGAGCGAGAAAAAAATGCTGTTTATTTTAAAAGAAGAAGAACCTTGGCGGTTGAGTGACGATGTTTATAAATTGAATCCGGCCGGAGAACTACCTATCTTTATTAATGACGGAACTACAATTTCCGGAAATTATGCTATCTCTGAATATTTAGAAGAAGTCAACCAAGAACCTCCGCTGATTTTCGGAGATGCTCTTGCTAAAGCTGAAATCAGGCGATTGGCTGATTGGTTTGATAATAAATTTTATAAAGATGTTTTTCGTAATATTGCGTATGAGAAAGTTTTTAAAAGGTTTGCTTTTGGAAGCGCTCCCGATTCAAAAATATTAAAAGCCGGTCTCAATAATCTTAATTTTCATTTGGAATATATGGATTGGTTATTGGAAAAAAGAAAATATTTGGCTTGTGATGAATTTTCTATGGCTGATGTTTCGGCGGTTGCTCAATTATCCGTTATTGATTACCTCGGCGATGTCCCTTGGGAATATGCCCGTAATGTTAAACTCTGGTATTCAAAAGTTAAATCCCGTCCCTCGTTTAAAGATATTCTAAAAGACAATATTAAGGGGATTTTACCTTCAAGGCATTACACTAATTTGGATTTTTAGGTGACGCATGAAAACTAAAATTTATCTGACATTCTTTATTTTCGGACTTTGTTCTTGTACTTATCTTTCCAAAGGAAGCGGGCAAGTTGTTTTCCACTGGGAAAAAATGCACACCGGTGTTGAAAAGTTTTCCAGAGACCATGCTGAATGTCTTTTAGCTGCTAAAGAATTTAAACTTATGCCTGATTTCAGAACTTGGTTTTATACTGAGGAAACTAAACTCAATACAAAGGCCGACTGGAACTCAACCAAAGGTATTTGGGCATCTTATATCCCTTACCCAGGCGCTCAACCGCTTATTGTAAACTCTCGCTATGATGATGATGATATCAATCCGAAAGATTATAGCAAATGCATGCGCTCAAAGGGATATTGGTATCGAGAACATGATATTCCCGAAATTACAAACATCAATCTGTATCGGGCTCGGACACCTATGTTACAGCGTCCGTTTAGTGTTCCTGAGATGTAGGCTGATTACACTCTTTTATCGGTTTATATAAACTTTTGAGTTTTGTTTGATATCCACCGCCAACAGATTTATAAAAACTTATAATATCCTGATATATATTGGCGTTGCTATTTATGTAGCTTTGTTGCGCGGATAATAAATTTTGCTGTGAGGACAAAACTTCATTAAAAGCAATCAAGCCTTGTTTATACTTATCAAGAGTCAAACTATCGGCCTCTTTTTGAGACTGCCATGCTTGATATGCCGAGGCATTACTTTGATATTCCTTTTCTAATTTATCCGTTGAATTTCGAATATCATTCACTGCGGTCAATATGCTTGATTGATAAAGTTTCAACGCCTCCTCTTTTTTAGATTTTTGAAGTTCTACCGTATTTATCAGTGCGCCCCAATGAAATAACGGCATATTAATTACCGGAGAATAGCTGTACATACTATTATTACTACTTATTAACCCCGGAATTTTAGCGCCTTGGTAACCTAAAAAACCGCTGATGCTAACACCGGGAAATAAATTTGATATGGCCTGCCCTATCAATGCGTTATCTGATATCAGATTTTGTTCGGCAACTTGAACGTCCGGTCTGTTTCTGATGATTTCAATCGGTAACTGATACAATCTTTCCAGATTGTATTTGAATTGTTTGGAAACCAAATTCGGTTGTACATCAATCAGTTTATCATCCAGTGTTCCCGGAAGTTCTCCTGATAAAATAGCCAATGAATTCTTATACGCATTGACAGCATTTTCCAATACCGGTATTTGTGCTTTGGTATTTTCTAAAAGATACTGAGCCTGTTTTAACGTAATGTCATCTGTCAAACCCAGACCATATTTTTCATTTACCAAATCATATATCTCTTGTTGGAGTTTTTGATTTTCTTTTGATATGCGCAATTGTTCTTGGGTTTGACGCAAACTTATATAGTTTGATGCGACCTCAGCGGTTAAGCTCAGGCGAACATTATTTAAATTTGCACCGGCGGCATTAACCAATGCAAGCGCGCTTTCGGTTAAACGCGTTCCTCCGCCCCAGATGTCAAGCTCCCAGCTGGCATCCAATCCGCTTTGAAAATAGTCTGTAGATATCGGGACGCCATAACTTATACTATCTTTAACATAATGATAGCTACCATCGGCATCCAAGGTCGGAAACATTGAAAATTTATTTATCTTAAAATTTTGTCTTGCCTGTCTGAGACGTTCTTTGGCAACACCGACATTCGGATTATGTTTTATTGAAGATGCAATTAAATCATTTAATATCGAATCGTTAAATTCTTTATACCATTCTAAAGAAACGCTATTATTGTTTATCGGTTTTAAATTCAGGCTGTTTTTTATATTTTCATCTGAATAAAACTCAGGTCGTTCATAATCCGGACCTACCGTGCAAGACAACAGCAAGCACACAGAAAAAATACTTAAAACCTTACGCATTGCGCCTGTCTCCTTCCGTATTTACAATAGAATCCGAATTTTGTTCTTTAGTTTCTTGAATATCTTTTTTTCCAAATCTCTCTTTGATATTCTCAAAAACTGCAAACAGTGCCGGAATAAAAATTATACCGACGAAGGTTGCCATTATCATTCCGTAAAATACAGATGTTCCGATAGCTATTTGGCTCGCCGCTCCAGCTCCTTTAGCTATTATCATCGGATACACGCCTAAAATAAAGGTCAGTGCTGTCATTAAAACGGCTCGAAAACGTTCTCCCGCTCCTTTTTTTGAAGCCTCAAGAATTGTATCGCCGTTTTCTCGATAGGCTTTAGTAAATTCCACAATCAAAATTGCATTTTTAGCGGCTAATCCTATCAACATTATCAATCCCAATTGAGCGTAAATACTTAACGACTGCCCCATTAAATGCAAACCGATAATGGCTCCGAGTATTGCAAAAACCGTTGAAAACATAACTGCAAATGCCAACATCCAGCTTTCATACAAAGCAACCAAAAACAAATAACAGAATATCAAAGCCAGTGTAATTAAGATTATTGCCAGTCCTGAAGCCTCTACTTCTTGCAGACTTAATCCCGTCCAAGCAATTTTGAAATCTTTTGATAACATCTTATCTGCCATATTGCGTACGGCATCTATTGCCGTTCCGGTACTGACATTTTCTTGAGCTTGGGCTACGATTGAGGCATCTGTATATTGATTATAACGATATATTATCTTCGGAGAGATTGTTGTTCTGACATCTGCAAAACTGTCAACTCGGATTAAATTTCCTTCAGAATTCGGAACATATAATTTTTTTACATCATCAATATTTTTTCTATACGGAAAATCCGCTTGAATAATTACTTTATTAACCTGACCACTTAGCGTAATATTGTTAATATAGCGCGAACCTAGATTTGTTTGCAGAGTTTCAAATAAATTTGCAACGGGGATTCCGTAACTTTCCAGTTTGGTTCTGTCTATATCTAGATATATATGAGGTGTTTCTGCCGTAAACGTGCTAAACGCGTAAGACAAGTCTTTATCTTTATTGAGTTCATACAGAAAATCTTCCATTACTTTGTATAGTTCTATCGGTGTAGTATTTCCGTTTGTTGCCAAAAGCTCTAAAGATAAACCGCTGCTTTTTCCGATACCGGGAATCGACGGAGGTGCAAAAAAGTTAATTTCTGCTCCGTTTTGATTTCTGAATTTTTCTAAAAGTTTATTGGTAATACTTTCTATAGATAATTCCTTTGTTTTACGTTGAGACCACGGTGCCAAGCCGACCATTCCAAAGGCAACATTTTCTCCTCCGCCTCCGAGCATTGAATAGCCTGCAACGTTTATAAAATAGCGCACTCCCGGCATCTCTAAAACTTTTTGTGTCATATCCTCCAAAACCTGATTGGTTTGGTTGATTGTTGCCGTATCATCAAGCTGAATATTGGCAAAGATTATTCCCTGATCTTCTTCCGGAAGAAATGAAGTTGCCGTTATTTTAAACCCGAGCCCCACTAAGGCTATTGTTCCCAAAACAACTAAAACCGTTATTTTTAAGTATGAAGAGAAAAAGCCTACGACATTAATATATTTTTCTTTAAAATAATCTATTGTCTCATCAAACCATTTAAAAAATCCGTTGGCTTGTTCTTGAGTTCCGCCTCTTAAAAAAATTGCACATAATGACGGGCTGAGTGTCAGAGCATTAAATGCCGAAAAAATCACCGCCGTTGCTATAGTTACGGCAAATTGCTGGTAAATTTTTCCGGTAATTCCTGCCATTAGCCCTACAGGAACAAAAATTGAAAGCAAAACAAACGTGGTTGCTATAATTGCACTACCGATTTGTTTCATGGCCTTAACCGCAGCATCTTTAGCGTTTAATTTTTCATAAAGCATCAGATATTGCACACGTTCCACCACAATTATCGCATCATCTACAACCAGACCGATGGCCAAAATCATTGCGAAAAGCGTTAAAATATTTATATCAAAGCCTAACGCATAGATAACGGCAAATGTTGCCACTAAAGAAACGGGTATTGTTATTAAAGGAATAAGCGTTGTGGTAAATTTTTGTAAAAATACGTAGGTTACCAAAACAACCAACATAAATGTAATTACCAGAGTTTCTATAATACTTTCTATTGATGCTCGTACATAGTCTGTTGAATCATAAGCGACCATCAGTTCCATATCTTCCGGAAACGTCTGGCTCAATTGCTCAATTTCTTTATCGACGTTTTTCATTATTTCAAGAGAGTTGGTATTCGGGGTTTGGCTTAATCCGATAATTACCGCTGCTCCGCTGTCATAATGTGCTTTTATATTATAACTATCCGCGCCCAACTCTATTCGGGCAACATCTTTTAAACGAACAATTCCTCCGTCTGCCGAAGTGGCTACAATTATATTTCGAAAATCTTCAACATTATTCAACAACCCTTTGGCGGCCAATGACAATACTATCGGTGTATCCGGCGTACTTGGTGCAGAACCGACTTCTCCTATTGAGGCTTGTACGTTTTGTGAAGAAATTGCATTAGCTATATCTGAGGAACTGAGCCCCAACGAAGTTATTTTATCGGCATTTAGCCAAATACGCATTGAATATTGCGGACCATAAATGGATACATCTCCAATACCGGGAATTCGTCCCAACGGATTTTGGATATTGCTGTATGCAAAGTTGCTTAAATATAAATCACTGTAAGTATTATGCGGTGAACGTAACGCCAACATGCCCAAAATATTTGACATTTGTGTTTTTACGGTAATCCCTTCTTTGGTAACGAGTTCCGGAAGCTGTGACATCACTTGCTGAAGACGATTTTGTACTTTTACCTGTGCAATATCCGGATCCGTTCCGATATTAAAGGTTATCGTCAATTGGTAGCTTCCGTTATCATCTGAGGTTGAGGACATGTAAAGCATATCCTCAACCCCGTTAATTTGATTTTCTATCGGAATGGCCACCGTATCTACCAAAACCTGTGCATTAGCTCCCGGATATGTTGTGGATACGACAATTTGTGGCGGTGTTATTTGCGGATATTGAGAAACCGGCAAAACAACTATTGCCAACAAGCCAAGCAGAACCATTACGATTGAAATAACTCCGGCAAATCTCGGTTTATCTATGAAAAATTCCGATAACATTTTGGTTTACTCCTTTTATTCGGCAACTTGTTTTATTTTTACTTTAGTCCCTTCCGGAATCTTCTTTACCTTATCCGTTACCAAATATTCGTCAGAGGCGAAATTTGCACTTACAACATAGTTGTCTCCTTTGATTCCGCTAATTTCTATGGCATTTTTATATATTTTTCCGCCACGAACAGTATAAATAAAATTTCCGCCTGATGACATATCGACATAGTTCTGCCTAATCAGATAAACATCGTTTAATTTTTTTTCCAACAAAACATCAACATAGGCATTGGCTACCAACATCTTATCTGGATTGGCAAAATCCGCATATACGGATATAGAATTGGTTGAACGATTAATTTCATTATCCGTAAATTTAAATTCTCCCGAATATGGATAAAGAATATTATTGGCCAAACGCAATTTAATATTTTCACCCTTAAAAAGAGTTTCCTTATTGTTTTTTATTTCCTGAATATATTCTTTATCCGTGATTGAGAAAACAACGCGAATCGGATTGTATTGGATAATTTTTATTAAAGGCGATGATGATGGTGAAACATAATTTCCCGCTGTTAAGTCAACATTACCGACTATTCCGTCTATGGGGGCCTGTAAAACAGTATAATCATAATTTACTTTGGCGAGAGCGTAGTTGGCTTTTGCTTGTGCCAGTGCCGCTTGCGCGCTCAAGAATTGCGCTTTTGCATTATCAAAATCCGTCTTTGAAACTGCTTTTGATGAGGCTTTTTTTATCCTTTGGTAATAAATTGAAGCATTATTATATGCTGCCTGTGCCTGACCAACAGATGCTTCTGCTGCGTCTAAACGTGCTTTGTACTCATCTTGCTGTATAAGAATCAAATTATCTCCGATTTTAACCTCCTGTCCGCCCTGTACCCAAATATCTTGCAAATATCCGCTGATATTAGGTACAAGGCTGACCGATTTTATCGGCGTGATATAGCCAATATATTGATTTATCAACTCAACATTTTGGCGTTTGAGGGGAATGACATTTAAAGTCATCTCTTTAGTATTTGATGGCGATGAGGTCGCCGCTTTACTCTTTTTTATATCCAGTACCTCAAAATACATAACAAATAACACGGATAATGCAAAAACTCCTATTATCCAATATCCGTAACGTTTCGCTTTACTTGATTTTGTCATCCTTTACCTCGTCTTTTATACAAAACTTAAATATTTAAATAATCTGATGTATGTCTAATTCAATGATTTACGGGGATAATTCAGAGAGTATCTGTTAATCTTTTATTATTTTGCTTGGCGGAACTTATTTTAAGTTATAAATTATGGATAATATTTGTGTCTGATTTAAACAGTTTAATGCAGGATTATGTTAAAATGGCAAAAAAACAAGAAAAAATAGAACCAGTCGTTTTGCAAGTTTTACCGGAATTGGAGACCGGAGGTGTTGAACTCGGAACTTTACAAGTCGCTACCGAGATGAAAAAAGCCGGAATTAAAAATTTTGTTGCCTCTCAAGGCGGCCGTATGGTTTATGATTTGGAAAAACAACGGATTCCTCATTTGACATTGCCGCTTAAAAGTAAAAATATTTTTACCATGCTTAAAAACGCAAAAAAACTTGAGGCTTTTATTAAAGAAAACGGTATTAATATCGTACATGCTCGCTCTCGGGCTCCGGCTTGGAGTGCTTATTGGGCAGCAAAACGCGCCGGAGTTCATTTTGTCACAACTTTTCACGGAACTTACAGACTCGGACCTTGGGGAATCAAAAAATTCTACAATCGTGTCATGACTTACGGAGAAAAAGTTATTGTAATCTCTAATCATATTAAACAGCATGTTTTGAAAAATTATAAAACTGATGAAAATAAACTTGTTCTTATTCATCGTTGTGTCGATTTGGAAAAATTTTCTCCGGATAAAGTCTCTCAGGAAAGAATGATTAATAAAATTAAAGAATATAATATTCCTGAAGATAGACCGGTTTTATTATTGGTCGGCAGAATTACTCGCTGGAAAGGACAACACCTGCTTATTGAGGCTCTTTCTAAACTAAAAACTCAAGATTATTATTGCATTATTGCCGGAGATGAACAAGGGCGCATCAAATACTTAAACAGTTTGAAGGCTTTGGTTGATAAATATAATCTAAATGACCGAGTTTGTTTTCATGGTAAAGTTCTTGATGTTCCCGCTTTAATGATGGTTTCCAATATTGTCCTTTCTACAGCAATTGATCCTGAAGCCTTCGGGCGCATCTCCATTGAAGGGCAATCTTTGGGAAAAATCGTCGTTGCTTCAAATATCGGCGGCTCCCTTGACACCATTGAAGATGAAAAAAACGGAAAGCTCTTTATGGCTAATGATGCTCAATCTTTAGCCGATGCTCTTGATTGGGCGCTCTCAATATCTGACGCTCAGAAGGAAAAAATCAGCAAAGCCGGCATAAAAAATGCAAGAGAGCATTTTACAAAACAAATAATGTGTGATAAAACTATTGAGATTTACAGAAGTTTGTTGTCTAATTAACAGGCTTCTTATTGCCGTAAAGCCGTCATGAGAGCTTTCGGCAGAGGTTGTGTCTTAGACATAACCTTTTTGATCATCATGACTAACTATAAAAATATGAATAAAGGAAAATTTAAAATGGTTGCGATTAAATTACCTGACGGAAGTCAGATGGATATGGAAAGCGGTGTCAATGGTTTTGACATTGCTAATAAAATTAGTGCAAACTTGGCTAAAGCGGCAATTGCCATTACTGTAAACGGAAAAACTCAAGATTTAAGCACTCCTATCACTACCGACGCAACCGTAACCATCATTACCGGTAAAGATAAAGAAGGGCTTGAAATTATTCGTCACTCCTGCTCCCATGTCATGGCTCAAGCTGTGAAAGAATTATGGAATGATGTTCAGGTTACCATCGGACCGGCTATCGAAAACGGTTTCTATTATGATTTTGCTCGTAAAGAACCTTTTACAACCGAAGATTTTGCTAAAATTGAAGCTAAAATGCATGAGATTGTAAAACGCGATGAAAAATTAGAGCGAATCGTAATGCCGCGTAATGATGCTATTAAATATTTTAAAGATTTAGGCGAACATTATAAAGCTGAGATTATTGAAGATTTGCCTGAAAGTGAAGTTATATCCTTGTATCGTCAAGGAAGTTTTACTGATTTGTGTCGTGGTCCTCACGTTCCTTCTACGGGAAAAATCGGCGATGCTTTCAAACTTATGAAAGTTGCCGGAGCTTATTGGCGCGGTGATTCCTCTAAAGAAATGCTTCAACGTATTTATGCTACGGCTTGGACTTCCAAAAAAGACTTGGATGCTTACTTGCAAATGTTGGAAGAAGCTGAAAAACGTGATCACCGTAAACTCGGTCGTGAAATGGATTTGTTCCATTTTGAACCGGATTATGCTCCGGGCGCCGTTTTTTGGCATGACAAAGGGTATCGCATTTATCGTAAATTAATTGAATATATGCGTAAACGTCAGGAGAATAACGGTTATATTGAAATCTCAACCCCGCGCGTTATGGATCGTTGCTTGTGGGAGACTTCCGGACACTGGGAAAAATACGGCGCACATAACTACTCCGGTCAGACCGAGGACAAAAAATGGTTCTGTATTAAGCCGATGAACTGCCCCGGCGGATTATTAGTGTACAAACAAGGAATCAAATCTTATCGTGATTTGCCTTTAAGAGTTGCTGAGTTTGGAAAAGTAAACCGTTATGAGGCTTCCGGTTCTTTAATGGGGTTGATGCGCGTTCGTGAATTTACACAAGATGATGCCCATATCTTCTGCACTCCTGAACAAATGGAGGAAGAATGCATTACAACCTTAAAATTGATTTTGGATATTTATAAAGATTTCGGCTTTAATGAGGTTAAAATTTATCTTTCAACCAGACCTGAGAAAAGAATCGGATCTGATGAAATTTGGGATATTTGTGAAAAATCTTTAGCCAGTGCCTTAGAAACTCATGGTTATAAATATGAAATCAATGAAGGAGAAGGTGCTTTTTACGGACCGAAGTTGGAATTCATTTTGAAAGATGCTATCGGTCGTGAATGGCAATGCGGAACTATTCAAGTTGATATGAACTTGCCGCAGCGTTTTGATATTTCTTATATCGGCGAAGACGGTGAAAAACATCAACCGGTTATGTTGCACCGTGCGTTGTTTGGCTCAATTGAGCGTTTCTTGGGTATTTTGATTGAAAATCATGCCGGAAAGTTGCCATTATGGCTTTCTCCGGAGCAAGTTGTGGTTGCACCGATTGTCAGCGAATTTGATGATTATGCCGAAGAAGTTGCTAAAAAACTCAAAGCTGCCGGTTTATTGGCTAAAACTGATTTGCGTAATGAAAAAATCAACTACAAAATTCGCGAACATTCAGTTGCCAAGATTCCGGTTATTGCGGTTGTCGGAGCCAAAGAAAGAGAAAACGGTACGGTTACGGTTCGTCGTATCGGTTCTGATAAGCAAGAGGTTATCAAACTTGATGAATTTATTAAGGCTTTGGTTGAAGAAGCTAAAATGCCGAGCCAAGATAAATAATTTGATTGCTTATTTTGAAGCCACCCCTAATCGGGTGGCTTTTTTATATACATTTTAAACTCTGCCCAATGTTTTGTACCTAACAGTACAAAATCTTTATATTGCATATAATTTATGATTCGAACGTAACACTACCTGCGTAAGCAGGTAGATGTAGACATACCTGCCCAGCCGTTAGGCTTGCGAAGCCTTTGGGCAGGGCGAACGTAGTTCGGAACAGGTAATACCACTTGCGTTAGCTAGTGGAAGTTTATCTTTTTAATTAAGGAATTATATCTTCGAGCTTATATAACCTTATTGCAGCATTATCAAATTGATTATATTTATGAAAAAGCCCCTCACTTGAGGGGCTTTTTTTAGATTTTAGATTTTGGTTTTCAGGTTGGCTATCAAAGCATCAACTCCACCAGGATTATTTTTGATAAATGCCGTATATTCATTTCGGGCAGTAATTGCTAAACTTACATTTTCAATAATGATGTCAACAATTTTCATTTTACCGCCTTTTTCACGAACACGCCATACAACCTTTGCAGGCTCGCCCTGATCCATCGGAACAGTTGAGTTTACAAAAATCTGCCCTTTTGAGTTAGAGGGTGACGTCCCATGAAAAACAAAATTCTTACCTTTAAATTCATCAAATCTCTTTGACCAGGTTGATATATTCAGCTGACGATATACGGAGATAAACTCTTTTCGTTGTTCCGGAGTTGCCGTACGCCAATTTCTACCTAAAACAAACTGTCCAATAAAATCTAAATCCAAGGCCTCATTAAAGAGCTTTGCGAATCTTTTATCTTTTTCCGCCTGAGAAACATTAGCATTAATAATTTGTTCTATTCCTTCCGTGGTTACATCTCTAACAAATTTAAGCGCGGCTTCTCCATTGGGTTCTGCGGCATTTGCCATACCGGAAACAAGCATTAAAACTGCTGAAACGGCTGATAAAAATTTTTTATTCATTCAAAAAGTCTCCTTAACAATAGTTTTGTAGAATTATTCGGTTTCCATCTCATCAAATGCGGCATCTTCCTCTTCTATACCAAAATCAAAGTCATAAGTGTTCTCTTCTTTTTCAGAATCTCTGAAACATCTTAACTTGCTTTGGTTTTGGAGATATGCCGAGCGCATGGTTGCATAGAAATCAACAGAATTACGTTCCAAATCATCTAATAACTCAAGCCCGCTTTCTCTTAAAGTAATTGCTTGAGCAGCAGCATAAGAATAGGCAATCTTATCATGTATGTTTGCATCATGATACGTTGTCCAAAATACGGGATCAAAGACAAATTCAAAGGCTAATCCAACGGCTGACCTTGGAGTGCTTGGGCCTAAAAACGGCAAAACGATAAACGGACCTTGCGGAACACACCACTTGGCAAAGGTTTCATTAAAGCCGGTACGATCTTTGGGTAACCCCCAACCTTCCGCAACATCAAACATTCCGGCTAAACCGAGCGTTGAGTTGATTACAAAACGAGATAAACTCTTTGCCGAAGCTGTCGGTTCTGCTTGCAAGATATAGTTTCCCGCAGATAGGGGCTCTCTGAGGTTTGAAAAAACACCGCGGACTCTGTCTCTGATAAACTGATTGGTAATTGCACGATAACCTTCAGCCAATGGTTTTAATACATATTTATCAAACTGATAGTTAAATTCAAACATTGAGCGGTTGAAACTTTCAAGGCTGTCTTCTTGCTCATGCTCATCTGCCGTTGTTGTTACTTTTTGAGATGTTGATGCACAAGACACAATGCAAACGCTTGCCAATAAGACCATCGGTAGTTTTAAAACTGATTTTACCACTGCAAACCTCTTATCTAAAATTAAATTTTTTTTGAATATATCATTTATTAGCAGAAAATCAATAAATATAACTAAAGATATAATAAAAATGAGTATGTATTTTTTTGTTACAATCACGAAATGATTTGTGTTTTGCCAAAATACTTCTTTTCGGATATCCTCTGCCTTAGTTAAAACATTTATAGAGGACGAAAAACTATGACTACAAAACCTGCTAAACCGATTATGCTTTTTGACTGCAAAACCTCTCAAAGTATTATTGGTCAGGATAAATTTTTAAAAGGGTTTGAAAATATTCTTAACCATGGTGCTTATTGCCAGGGGCCTGAAACTCGCGAACTTGATGAAAAATTGGCACAATATTCAGGAACAAAATATTGTTCAACTTGTGGCTCAGGTACAGATGCTTTGACTTTAGCTTTAATGGCTTGGGGTGTTAAAGCCGGTGATGCCGTGTTTGTTTCTTCATTCACTTTTGTTGCTTCTGCAGAAGCTCCTGTTTTGCTTGGGGCTACACCTATCTTTGTTGATTCTGATCCTGATACATATAACATGGATCCTAAAGATTTACAACGTGCTATTGATGAGGTTAAAAAAGAAGGAAAACTCAATCTTAAGGCCGTAATTCCGGTTGATATCTTCGGTTCTCCTTGCGATTATGATGAAATTATCAAAATCGCTCATGCTAACGGAATGAAAGTTTTGTCCGACTCTTGCCAATCTTATGGTTCTGTTTATAAAGGCAAAAAAGCCGGAAGCATTGCCGATATGTCCGCTACCTCTTTCTATCCGACAAAACCTCTCGGATGTTATGGCGACGGCGGAGCTGTTTTCTCTAACACTAATGAGGAAAACGAACTGGTTAAATCTTGCCGTGTTCACGGAATGAGTCCGGAAGACCATTATGATAATGTACGTTTGGGTTTAACCGGCCGCATGAATTCTTTCCAAGGTGCTGTTTTGTTACTCAAATTAACTGTTTTTGATCAAGAACTTAAAGATCGCGCCAGAGTTGCAAGCAGATATGATAATGAATTAAGCAGCTACTACGGCAAACAGAAAATTTTGGATAATTGTAAATCAGCTTATGCTTTGTACACAATTCATTGTGAAGATCGTGATGAATTGATGACTTATCTTAAAGAAAACGGTATTCCTTGCGGTGCTTATTATCCTCGTCCGATAAATACTCAAACCGCATATGCTAAATGGAATACTCGTCCGATGCCGGTTTGTGAAAAATTATCTAAAACCGTTTTATCTATTCCAATGACCCCTTACTTAACAGATGAGGAATTGGATTACATTATTGAAACAATGAATGAATTTGCTGCAAAAAAACAAAATAAAGCGGCTTAATTCCTTCGCATAACAAAAAAATCTCGGTTTCAGAAATGAACCGAGATTTTTTATTTCCTATAAAAATTACGCTCCAATTTTAATAGTTTTTCTTTTATATCTATTCCTCCGGCATAGCCTGTCAACTTTCCACTTGCAGAAATAACCCGATGACATGGAATGATTATGCTTATCGGATTATTATGATTTGCCATTCCTACAGCTCTGAAGCCATTATAACAACCTATTTGATTGGCAATATCTTTATACGAACGTGTTTCTCCATAAGGAATGGTTTGCAATGCATTCCATACCTCTTTTTGAAAAGCCGTACCCTTTATACTCAAAGGAATATCAAAAAACTTTCGTTTGCCTGAAAAATACTCAGACAATTCCTTCTCTACTTTTTTTAAGAAATTTGTTTCCCTTTGCTCACACCCAGAAGGCATGACCGAATTAAAATATAAACCACACAACGTTTCTTTATCTTCTATTAAAAGCAATGGCGATATTTTTGTTTGATATACAAAAGCAAACATTTTTTTCCCTATCTGTTTTTATTTAATTTATAAAATAAAATCTTGTTTTTGCAAATATTATAAAAAAAATGATAAACAATGTAATTTTAGACTAGACAAGCAAAAAAATATGTTTTATAAAACTCTTCGTTGATTGATGCTCGGGTAGCTCAGTTGGTAGAGCAGAGGACTGAAAATCCTCGTGTCGGCGGTTCGATCCCGTCCCCGAGCACCATCTAAACCCCTTGGATATTTTATTTTCCTTGGGGTTTTGTTTTATTCTTACCTCATATTTTATTTTCAAGTTTTTTCAAAATATTAAACACTTTTTAATAAATCAATGTTTATTATTGTCTTTGATTTTATTAAATTTCTTTGTACTTTTTGGGAGACTATGTTATGAAAAACTTTTTGAATGAAGATGCTATTCGTGAAGCTGCTTACTATATCTGGAAAAACAACGGATGTCCGGCTAATACCAGTGTTCAAGATTGGAATGCTGCCATCAATCAATTATCTGCTTATGCTGCTTTGAATGGCAATACAAATACATATAAAAGTTCTTCTAAAACAACTTCTACCGGCAGCAAAAAAGCTTCTGCCTGCAAAACAACTTCTTCTGTAAAGAAAAGTGTTGCTTTGAAATCTTCTTCTACTAAAAAAACTTCTAAAAAATCTAAATAAGTTTTTGGTAAGCTAAAAAGTCCGGAATTTTATTCCGGACTTTTTTTAACTCTTTAAATCAATTGCCGTTTGCAACATCTCGTTTGTCGTTGTAAATGCATTGGCATTGGTTGAATATGCTCGCTGAACTAAAATCATTCGGGAAAATTCTTCCTCAATATCTACCGTTGAGCTTTCTACGGCACCGGCAACAAGTGTTGACGTATCATTTACATAAAAACTTTCTCCGGTATCCGTATTGGCCACAAAAAGAGTTCCCTCATAAGGGCTCAAATTTTCCGGAGCTGTAAAACCGACAAGAGCTATTTTAGCAAAATTATAGTAGTCCCCATTACTGTAATAGGCTTTAACTATCCCATCTTCACCTATAAAACTTTTTACAAAACTTCCGCTTGGCGCGCCGTTTTGCTCTATATAGGTCTGAACATCGACATCGGCAAGTTGGGTAATTTTTGACATATCAATGCTGATATTATTTGTTTCTCCGTCATTCCAAGCTACATTAACTGCCAAATTTTTAGGAGAGACCAAATTTCCCGAAGAATCAAAAATGATTTCTGTTTCCGCTGATGTTACAGTTCCATCCTCAACATCAAATGAAATATTCCAGGTATTTGTTTTCCCCTCAACTTTATTAAATATCAGATGTAGTGTCTCACCTTCATGATTATTTCCGTATATTGTTAATCCTATAGCTGTTTTATCAACTCCTGTCGCCGGGATATTTGCCACAATCATCGCTTCTGTTGTTGGAACTGCGGGGATTTTCTCAGGATATTCGATAACGATATTTTCCGTATTGGCGGCAAACTCTTCTTTTCCATCAATAGAGGGGAAACCTTGAACCTTCAATCCATTTTGATTTACGAGGTACGTCACACCGTTTTGAGTCAATGTGCTAAAATTTCCGGCTCTTGTATAGTAATCATTCCCATACACATCTTTGACTAAAAAGAAGGCATTTTCATTTCCGTTAATTGCAACGTCATAAGCCTGACCTGTTGAGCTTATCACACCTTGATCCAAGACATTGGTTCTGTCGTAATATCCAACGCCTTGCACATCAACCCTTGATGATGAAATTCCCGAATTGTTATTTTTTACAACAGGATTAGAGCCCAACAAAGTATAAAACATTGTCTCATTTGTACGATAACCTACCGTACTGATATTGGCAATATTCGTGCTTATTTGCGACAATGAATGTGATTGCGCCAACATTCCCGTTGTTGATGGAATAAAACCTTTTAAAGCCATAGAACAATCCTCGCGTTAAAATTCCTTACCTTACTCTTTTAAATGCAAAAAACATGCCATTTAAATTTACGAATCTAAGTTTATGTATGGAGATTTACTGAAGATTGGAAAAATCTATAAAAAAGCTCATAAAAAAAGCACCTAACGGTGCTTCTTTTATATTTTTTCTTTATGGCTTTTATTTTTCCCACCAGAACTATTATCTGTAATCATTAAGCTAGGGCTTCCCTGCTCTGCCGGTATCGGCGCCCCTTGGCGAATACAATGCCCATCAATGTAAGCTCCAGGCTCAATCGCTATCGTAACATGGCATGCATCGCCTATTAATTTAGCTGTTTTGGCTATAAATAAATTTTCTGCAGAGGCTTTGCCGTTCAAACAACCATATAAATTTACATTCTTCGCGGTAACTGAGCCCTTTACAACTCCCTTAATCCCTATAACAAGCTCTTCACAGCTGACATCTCCCTCAACTTGGCCGTCGATATGAATAACTCCACTGCTGATAATATCTCCTTGAACCTGCGTATTCTCACTGATAATGCTCGGAACCGAAACGGCTTGCGCATTTCCTGAATTCATTTTTCTTGCTAACTTTAAATATATGAGTTTTTTGATTTTTTTCATAATCCGCCCCTTTTGTTTTAAGATATTTTTGCCTGCATAAACGGCATTGGATCTACCGGATGACCTTTGTACAAAATTTCATAGTGTAAATGCGGACCTGTTGAGCGACCTGTATTCCCAACCTCGCCCAGCGTATCATTCACTCTTAGATGATCTCCTTTTTTTACATAAATTTTATTCATATGGGCATATTTAGACTGGAAGCCATTTCCATGATCTACCACAACATGATTCCCGTAACCTTTGTTACTGTATTCAACCTTAATAACTCGACCTTCAGCCATAACTTTAATCTTATTACCGGTTCGGCTGGCTAAATCAACCCCTTTATGTGCTGCTTTTTTCTTATTAAAAGGATCACTTCTCTGTCCAAACGGGGAGCTCACCCAATAACTCCATACCGGCTTACCAACAGGAATACCCTTTATTACTTCTCTATAATATTGAAGATCATCTACTTTGTTATAAATGCTAGAAATCTTATCATTTATAATTTTATCCTCTTTGTTTTTAAGTTTAGAGGACGATATCGGAATATATGGCCCACCATAAGACTCTTTTTTACTACTGTTTGCCAAAGGGTTAAAATAAAGTCCCTTTTTCTTCAATGGTTCGTTTACTTTGGTAAAAACATTTTTGATTTTTTGAATTTCTTTTGATGCTATCGCTTCAACTTTTTTAAATACTTCAATCTCTGCAGCTTTAATTTCTTTTAGATTATCTTCCAATTCTTTTAACTGTTTACGAAGCTCATCTCTTTCAGATGCGGCAATATCTCTTTGCAATATTGCCTCGTTAAGTTGTGCTTTTTCACTTACTTTCTGGCCATCTAACCATTCTTTTTGCGAGGTAATTTCTTTTATCTTATCTTCAACAACCATCGCCTGTCTTTTGTAAATATCAACCTCTTTTCCTGACTTTGCATCCTTTTTACTCAATGAGGCAAAGACTTCGTTGATATTTTTATTAATAGCCATGAAATCGCTCATCAACTCTGCATAGGCATCTCTGGTTTCAATCAATTCCATATCTTTATTATGGATGATATTTCCTGACTTGTGATAAACGTGGTACGAATAAAAATTCCATGCCCCTATTAAAAACAGGACGCAAAGTAGAATAACTTGCATACGTGATGATATGCGAAAGACCATTGCTCGACCAGGACTACGCAAAATAATCTCTTTTTCTGAAAACACACCTTTCTTTTCTGTATATTGTGGTGAATATATGTTTGGAGATATTGCTGTGTTTTTTTTCATGCTCAGTCCAAGTTGTTAAACCGTATCAATTTTATCAATTGATAAAACCGACTTTTCCTATATAGCAAAAAAAAATATAAAAATACAGTTTTTTTTACAAAGTTATCCAATGATGCCAAATAATCCCTTGTATTTTTTATATTTTTACCCTTATTACTTATATGAAAATTTACAAAATCGGAGGATTAATAATGACAAAAACAGCCCTTGCTAAAATTATAAGTACTTGGTTTTACTCCGGACTTGCTCCTAAAGCTCCCGGAACTTTTGGTTCTTTGATGACGCTGCCTTTTGTCTTTTTATGTGATTATTTCGGAGGAACGCCTGCCATTTTGCTTCTTGCTTTACTTAGCTTCATTATCGGCATTTGGGCTGCTGACACCTACTCTAAAGCCGTTGATATTAAAGACCCAGGATTTATCGTTATTGATGAAGTTGCCGGACAAAGCCTTACTTTATGCTGTGCAGGACTTAATCCTTGGCTATATCTTATCGGGTTTATCTTATTCAGACTCTTTGACATAACAAAACCTTGGCCTGTATCTTGGGCGGATTCAAATGTTAAAGGCGGATTAGGGATTATGCTTGACGATGTCTTCGCCGGAATTATGGCCGGCTGCATTCTCTTTGCCGTTAAAATATTCCTCTTTTAGATTATTTTTCATCTAAAACGATAAATTCATCGTTTGCAGCAAAATTAAGAACTATTCTTGCTCGCTCTTCCAATAAGTCTAAATCCAGACTGTTGTTTGACAGGCGTTTGACTTTTTCTTCCAGTCGAATTTTTTGCAAATTATATTCTTGAGCAACTTTTTGGGTTTCTGAAATTTGGCGCTTTAAATACAAATATTTTAAAACGCCTCTGTCTCCTTTTACTCCATAAAAAATAAAGTAGGATACAAAAAACAGACCCAATATTAATGGACCAATACTCTTTAAACGATATTTTATTTCCGCCAATAATTCCATTTCGCCACCTGTCTGATTCATTTTCAGACTCGCAAGAATCTCCCCTTGTGTTTTTTTATGATGAGCATATTTAAGTTAAGAATTGGTTACGGCAAAAAATATTTTCAAAATATTTTTAATCACTGATGCAATCGTTTCCTCTCCATTTCCAGCCTACAACTTTGCCGTTTTGCAAATAAAATGCCGTTTGGCAAAAATCAGTTACCGTATAGCCAAAAGTATCTCCATATGGTGAGAAATCATATTCTCCGATGAAAGGCGAATATATACCGCCATACTCATTAGACAATGCTCCTTGATTATAAAGATAAAATTCTGATGGCACATAAACGTCATTGGCTTTGGTGTAAGAAATTACCTCTTCTCCGTTAGCCAAAATTTTTGAAGCGCTTGGGCTGCCGAATGTTTTGATAACTTCAGACTTATCCGCACCGACCAAACCATTTAGCTTGGTATCATATTTAGCTGTGGTTGCACAAGCAAATAGTAAAAAGACAACAACAAGTATAAAGCATGCGTGTTTCATGATACTTCCCCCTTCTTATATTATTTTCTTAAAGAGGTAATATCAAATATGCAAATTTCAATTAATGGTAAGTTCGGATTAAACCACTCAGGATTCCTTGTACTCTGACTCTTCCGGCAGAAAATCGGCGTGTTTGATATTCGGAATTTTTGGGAATCAATAAGACCTCATTTCCTTCACGGCGAAGTTCTTTTAACGTAACCTCTTCTTCATCAACCAAAGCTACGATGATTTCTCCGTTATCGGCAACATCGGCTTTTTTTATGATGACCGTATCTCCATCTAAAATCCCCGCTTCTATCATTGAATCACCTTCAACGGTCAAGGCATAATATTGTCCGCGAGCAACCATTTCGTAAGGAACGGAAAATTTTTCCGTTTCATTGGCGATTGCCGCTATCGGTGTTCCGGCGGCAATCTTCCCATAAAGAGGTATTTCCACCATTCCGTTTGCTAACGCTTCTTCTTTTTTGCGTTCTTCTTCAATTATTGAGCTCGGCTTTAACTTCGGTAGCCTAACAACCTCCAATGCTCTGGCTTTATGCGGAATTTTTTTTAGGTAATTGCGCTCGACCAAAGACTCTATTAATGCATAAATACCTGATTTAGATTTCAATCCGACGGCTTCTTTCATTTCATCAAAAGAAGGACTGCAACCGGTTTCTTTCTGTATTTTGTTAATAAACATCAAAAGTTTATATTGTTTTTGAGTCAGCACCTTACATTACCTTATAAAAAAGTAGAACACCAATTTTGTTCTACTTTAGTTCTTTTCTTGTTAAAGTCAAGGTCTATTTGCAATTTCTGTTCTTTTGAGCAAAAAGTGGATTTATTGGTTTGGGATGCTGATATTCCGGAATATTCAACTTTGGTTTAAGTTTGTTTTTTTGATAAATCTCTTTTAGTTTAAGGGCTTCTTCTTCATAACGTTGTTTTTTAAACAGATATATTCCGCTCTCCTTGGCCAACCTACTCTCTTCTTTATATCTTTGCGACAATCCCCATTTCTGTTTACGAATATTGTAGCTTTCAGCAATAACGCTACTAATAAACGCCTGTCTTATATCTTGAGATTTACTAATATCTATATCTCCATACTGCTTTTGGATATTTTGGTACGCTGTTACAAATATGTCCGTTGTTTTTTGCGGATTTTGATTTGCACATGACATAACGGCTCCTGCCAATATCAATAATTCCGGTGATGAGCAATTTCCTTTGGTAATCTTTGGAATTAACGGCATCTTATCTGCCAGTTTTTCAAAAATACCTTGATAAACCATACTATAGTTTAACTCAAACATATCATCATGAAATTCTTCCGACTGCTTGCCCGTTGCATATGATTTATAAGCCCTGAAAAAAGCCTCGCTTTTTAATGCTTTGTCTTTAAGTTCCGGATATTTATTCCCGTAACGACTGACAAATTTTGACATCAATCCGCCGGCATCTAAGCTCATTTGATAATATCCCAAAAAATCCGCATCAACGATTGAACGGGCATTCATCGCCAACGGATTCATCCCAGATTCAAAAATATGTCCAATGTCCTGCGGTTTAAGTTTACTATATTCGACTTTTACACCGTTATAGGTTGCGCCACTTGGTAAACTCATTAAATTTTGACGCAAAGAATCAACTTTTTGTTCTTGTTTTATTAATTCTATCTGCATCCTGACTTCTTTATTATCCAAGCTGTCCGGTTTATTTGTTTTATCTTTTGGTTGTATAGGCTGATATGAGTTCATTAACGGCGCCATAACCCCAGCTAATGCCATAATTTTGAAATATTTAGATGTATTTTTTATCTTATCTTTCTCTTTTTCAAACATTTATGCCTCTTCTATTTTTCAGCCTTTGCCTTATTATAGCCCCGAATTTCAGATTCTTCAATCTATCTTAATAAATTTATTGAAAAAAATTATGATTTGTTTATAGTTGTTGGTAATTGTGTTTGTGTAAATAAATTCTATTTAAAATAGGTATAAAAATGACTGAAGAAACTAATGTGCATAGAGAATCCCGTTTGGCTAAATTAAATACTTTACTTGAAAACGGATACAACCCTTATCCTTACAAATTTGAACCCAATGCCAAAGCTGCCGATTTACAAGAAAAATACAAAGATTTAGAAGCCGGAACAGACACTGAAGATCGTGTTACTATTGCCGGTAGAGCTATGGCTGTCCGCAACAGCGGTATGTTCATTGATGTTAAAGATGAGAGCGGAAAAATTCAGGCTTTTTGTCATAAAAATCATCTTAGTGAAGAAGATATTGCTCGTTTAAAATGCCTTGATGTCGGCGACATTGTCGGAATCAGCGGATATATCAGAAGAACACCACGAGGAGAGCTCTCAATTGCCGCTGAAAAATTTGACATTATTGCCAAGTCTTTACAGGCTTTGCCTGAAAAATTCCATGGCTTGACCGATGTGGAAGCTCGTTATCGTCAGCGCTATGTCGATTTTATCATGAATGATGAAAGCAAAGAAATTTACAAAAAGCGTTGTCAGATTACTTCTGCTATTCGTCATTATTTTGAACAGCATGGTTTCCTTGAAGTCGAAACCCCGATGCTTCATCAGATTATGGGCGGAGCTAACGCAAAACCTTTTATTACTCATCATAACACCCTTGATATGGATTTATACTTGCGTATTGCGCCTGAACTCTTTTTGAAAAGACTTGTTGTCGGCGGTTTTGAAAAAGTTTTTGAAATCGGAAGAAACTTCCGTAATGAAGGTATTGATAAAAGTCATAACCCTGAATTTACGGCTTTGGAAGCCTATCAGGCTTATGCCGATTACAATACTATGGCTGATTTAATTCCTGATTTAATCGCTTTTGTTGCCAAGGAAGTTTTAGGCTCAACAATCATTAAAGTCGGCGATAATGAAATTGATTTAGCACAACCATACGTCAAGAAATCTATGGTCGATTTGGTAAAGGAACATACCGGTCTTGATTTTATGCAAGCCGAAACATTGGAAGAAGCTCAAAAAATGTCTCAATCCATCGGTATTGATACATCTTTTTGCTCATCTTGGGGAAAAGTCGTTTCCGAAGTCTTTGATGAAAGAGTTGAGGCTAAATTAATTCAACCGACTTTAGTTATGGATATGCCCAGAGATATTTCTCCTTTGGCTAAAACACATCGTTCTAATCCGCGTTTGGTTGAACATTTTGACGCTTATATTTGCGGAATGGAAATGGGATGCGCCTACTCCGAATTGTCTAATCCGTTGGAGCAAAGAGAACGCTTTGAAGCTCAATGCGCAGCCCGTGAAGCTGGCGATGAAGAGGCTCAGATGTTAGATGAAGATTTCATTAATGCTCTTGAAAACGGTTTTCCTCCATCCGGCGGTATGGGAATGGGGATTGACCGTCTGGCAATCTTATTAACCGGCGCCTCTACCATTCGGGATGTTATTGCTTTCCCGACATTGAGAAAACGCGATTAATTTTTATTTGTTATGAACCGGCAAGGTGGTTTATTAAATGAAAAAACTGACAATAGGACAGAAAATTGTTTGTTTTATAACCATTTTTGCCGGTTTATGTCTTATCCGGCAAGGTATTGCTTCCGTAAATAATCTTAGCCCTCTTTATTTAATTACAATACCGACACGAGCTATTACATCAAACGTTTCAGAAAACCATTCAATTGCTTTACCTGAAACCTATTTGTCCGACGATATTTTTTCTCCTCAATGCAAAAAACGTAAAATTTCTCTTTGCTTTCCCTCATCATCACTTACTGATATTTTTTCTTCTTTAGATGAAGAGGTTCATTTGATAGAACCTGAAAATGCAAATTTGGAAATTTTTGATTCTACTTCCTCTAAAACCTTGAAATTAGCTGCTTTAGTTGAACAAAATTTGCAATTTTCTTTTCCCTCTTATGATTATGGGGTTTTCAATAAGATGGAAAATTTAAACCAATCCATCCTTTACCAGTTTTATGAAGAGGAACTTCCTAACGATATTATTGATGAAAAAGGAAATAGTCAGTATATCCATGAAAACCATAAAAATATCAAAGATATTAAAATTTTACCCGAAAAGAAGCCTTACTACTTTGGTCCTCAACCTGTTATTGCTATTGTCATTGATGATATGGGCATCAGTCACATGAGAACAGCTGAAATTTATAAAATCAAGGCACCTTTAACAGCTTCTTTCTTAACTTATGGTAACAGAATCAAAGAACAAATGGAAAAATCTGTTGAAGCCGGGCAAGAAGTTATGCTTCATATTCCTATGGAAGCAATGACAACAAAAGATATTGCTCCCAATGTCCTGATGACAACCATGAAAAATTCGGAAATAGAAAAGAATTTAGAGCATCAGTTAACGCAATTTAATAATATTAAAGGTGTTAACAATCATATGGGCAGCAAAATGACAGCGAATCAAACCAAAATGGAGGCTGTTATGAACATATTAAAGAAACATAATTTGTTTTTCTTAGATTCTAAAACTTCCGCCCTGTCAAAAGCAAAAGAAGCTGCTGAAAAATATCATGTAGCCTATGCTCACAGACATGTCTTCCTTGATAATCATAATGACAAAAATTATATTATGAAACAGTTGCTTTTAACCGAAAAACTAGCTCGCAAAAACGGATATGCCATTGCCATCGGTCATCCTAAATCACAAACAGCAATTGCTCTTAGAGAATGGATACAAACACTTGATACCAAAAGCCTAAAAATCGTTCATTTAAGCCAAATTGTTCAAGTTTTAAATCCTCATTACCTCCCTACTGATAAAAAAATATAAATTTTATAAAAATATTACTTGACCTGTAAAAATTTTGCATGTATATATGCTCTTGCAATTAACGATGGTCCCATCGTCTAATGGTTAGGACATCACCCTTTCACGGTGGTAATATGGGTTCGAATCCCGTTGGGATCACCATTTCAAACGGCAGGTACAAAAACTGCCGTTTTTCTTTTATAATTCAAGCACTTAACCGAGTTCGAATGTTGTAAATTTAAAAATGTCATTTTGGGAGAATTTTCCGAACTCGTTTGATGATAATCCTTTATTTTTCAATTGTTTGTCTGAGTTGAAATCAGATTATATTCACATCCATTACAATTTTACTCTTGACAAATACACATACCCTGTATATGTATATTAAACATACTAATTGTGGGTATGTGTTAACTTGTTTAGGAGAAAACGAATGAGCGAGAATAAAAACTGCTGTTGTTCATCAAGTTGCCACTGCGGCGACAACTGCCAATGCACGGAAGATAACAAATGCTGTCCGGAATGCACCTGCTATGTTCGCAAGAATAAAGAACTGGTACGTAAATTTTATGAATTGATTGCAGCCCGTCGTTA